>NZ_LT703003.1:0-332255 GCF_900149695.1 Anderseniella sp. Alg231-50
GGTCTGTTCCTGGCGCGTATTTCCAAGGGCCGGTCGATTCTCGAGTTTGTTTTGTGCGCCATGATCGTGCCGTCGCTGATGTGCTTTGTGTGGTTCACCTGGGCCGGTGGCACAGCCATTGACCTGGAACTGAACGGTGGCGCAGGCGGTGTCATCACCTCAGCGCCTGACGGTGACAAGATCTTTGCCATGACCAACTTCATGCTGGCACCGATAGCCGAAGTGCTGTCGTGGCTGATGTCGTTCATGATCGTGGTCTTGCTGATGACCTACCTGGTCACCTCGGCTGATAGTGCGGTGCTGATTGTCAACACCATCAATGCAGCCGGTGATGAAGGTCCCAAGGCGCGTCCGCATATCATCTTCTGGGGTGTTGCGCTGGGAGCGGTGGTTGCCGCGCTGTTGCTGGTGGGTGGCCTGAAAGCCATTCAGACGGCGATGGTGATCGGGGCGTTGCCGTTTTCCATTGTGATGGTGCTGATGTGCTTTGCGCTGATCAAGGCCATCTACAATGACAGCCGGCGGGAAAAGGCCGGTATGGAAACGGTGGTCAACCCGGCTGAATAAGCCAGGCACACCCAAACAAAAACTGAAAGACCCCCGCTGCCTGTGCAGCGGGGGTTTTTGTTTGAACAGATATCGCTCACGCCAGCAGCCTTCGGCTGCGCTCCGCCGGGGCGCACTTCGTGCGGCGGCCGGTCGGCCTTGCCTCTCGGCACTTACGTGCCTCGGAGGAGTTGATCTCTGCGGTTGTTCGGGGTTGGAGGACGGGGTGTTCACTCCGCTCACGCAGGCAGGCTTCGCCTGCGCTCCGCGGGGCGCGCTTCGCGCGGCGGCCGGTCGGCCTTGCCTCAGCACTTACGTGCCTCGGAGGAGTTGATCTCTGCGGTTGTTCGGAGTTGGAGGACAGGGTGTTCACTCTGCTCACGCAGGCAGGCTTCGCCTGCGCTCCGCGGGGCGCGCTTCGCGCGGCGGCCGGTCGGCCTTGCCTCAGCACTTCGTGCTTCGGGGGAGTTCATCACGACAGTTGTTCAGGGTCGGAGAACGGCGCGAAGCACGCAGTGCTGAGTAAAGCTGTTCGACCAACCAAAATGAATCAGCTAAACAGGTCACATGGCAGTCACACCCATCCGCGAAACCGAGCTCTATGCGCCCGTCAAGGCGTTGCTGGAAGGCCAGGGCTATGAGGTCAAGGGCGAGGTGGGCGCAGCAGACGTGGTTGCCTGTCGTGACGGGGAAGACCCGGTTATCGTCGAACTGAAGACCGGCTTTTCGCTGGCCCTGTTCCACCAGGCCATTGAACGGCTGTCCTTGAGTGACACGGTCTATGTGTGCGTACCGCGCGGAACGGGGCGCGCCTTCCTGAAATCGCTGAAAAACAACAAGACCCTGTGCCGCAGGCTGGGGCTCGGGCTCATTACCGTGCGGTTGAAGGACGGGCTGGCTGAAATTCATCTCGACCCGGCGCCTTACAAGCCGCGCCAGTCGAAACGCAAAAAGACCAGGTTGCTGAAAGAGTTTGCACACCGTGTCGGTGACCCGAACACCGGTGGGATGACCAGGAAGACCCTGATGACGGCATATCGGCAGGACGCATTGCGCTGTGCCGGGACCCTGCACCACAATGGCGCAACCAAGGCTGCGCGGGTGGCTGAGGCTTCCGGTGTCGCAAAAGCCCGCCAGATCATGTCTGCCAATCACTATGGCTGGTTCGACCGGGTAGAGACCGGCATTTACGAGCTGAGCCCCAATGGCCAGCGGGCAATTACCGAATACTCGGACGTACTGGAGACGTTGTCTGCCAACAGTTAAACAGCCCGGCTTCGTTCAGACCGCCTCGAGCACATCACCGATGTCATCGTGTATGACCAGTTCAGCCAGCCGGTCTGCCGGGGTCGGTTCGCCGTTGATGATAACCAGCGGAACACCAAGCTGTGCAGCAAGTGCTGGAAAACTGGCGGCAGGCTCCACCACCAGCGAAGAACCGACCGCCAGGAACAGGTCGCAATTGCCGGTCATCTCCCCCGCCCGGTGCATGGCATCTGCCGGCATGGACTGGCCGAACGAAATGGTGGCGGTTTTGACAATGCCGGCACACTCCACACAGGCCGGCGCCCCGCTATGCGCCTCCAGCTGCTCGGCGATCCAGTCCAGCTCATGACGCCTGCCGCACTCAAGGCAATGGGCGTAGGTACCGTTGCCATGCAGCTCCACGGTTCTGGATGCCGGTACGCCGGCGCGCTGGTGCAGGCCGTCTATGTTCTGGGTGATGACGCCGGCCAGCTTGCCGGCGCGATGCCAGCGCGCCGCTGCTGCGTGTCCCCTGCCCGGTTCAACCGGACCTATTTCGTCTCGAATTTTCAGAAACCTCGACAGGCCTTCACGGCGCGCCTCGGGCGATGACATGAAGGTCTTGAAGTCCAGCGGCTTGAACCTCGACCACACGCCGCCGGGCGAGCGAAAGTCGGGAATACCGCATTCTGTAGAGATACCGGCGCCGGAAAAAACCACGATGCGGTTTGCCTGACCCACAAGCCTTGCAAGTGCCGCCCGTTTGCCGTTCAAATCATCCATCATCAAAAACCAACCTAACCTCACACTCACCGAGAGGGTCACACATGAAATATCTGCACACAATGGTACGCGTCACGGATCTCGATGCATCGGTCAAATTCTTCTGCGACGTGCTCGGCTTCACGGAGACCAGGCGCTATGAGAGCGAACAGGGCCGTTTCACCCTGGTGTTCGTGGCGACGGACGAGTCGCCCGACTGCCCGGTCGAACTGACCTACAACTGGGACCCGGAAGAATATGACGAAGGCCGCAATTTCGGTCACCTGGCCTATGAGGTCGACAATATCTATGAGTATTGCCAGATGCTGATGGACAATGGCGTGACCATCAACCGGCCGCCGCGCGAAGGTCGCATGGCGTTTATCCGCACGCCTGACAATATCTCCATCGAACTGCTGCAGAAAGGCGACAACCTGCCGGTCCAGGAGCCGTGGAAGTCCATGGAGAATATCGGCAAGTGGTAGCTGGCCTGCGACGGATTACGGGGCTCCTGAACGTCAAAGCAGAAATGACCTTCAGGAGCCCGTACCATGCCGAACCGTCCATCGCGTTATGACGCTATTTCGAAATGGCTGCACTGGTCTGCCGCCGGACTGCTCATCGGCGGTTTTCTGGTGGCTGAAAACACCTCGCACCGGTTTGCCGAGGCGACCGGGTACGGGATTCATGTGTCAACCGGACTGGCGCTGATTGCTGTGACGGCGTTTCGCATTTACTGGCGATTGGCCCATGCGGCACCTGCTTATCCTGCGAACATGAAGCTGGCAGAAAAATGGGCTGCCAACGTCATCAAGGTGTTGTTCTACATTCTGATGGTGCTGATCCCGCTGTCGGGCCTGGCTGCCCACGCGGTGGAGTTTCGCGGTCAGGGCACCCTGTTTGGTGTCCTGCCGGTTCCAGGCGTGCCGGACTGGCTGGTGCCAGGGAACGCGGAAGACATACATGAACTGGCCAGCCATCTTTGGCTGCCCCTGCTGGCCATCCATGTGATTGCGGCCATCTGGCACCATTTCGTCAGGCGCGATGACGTGCTGACACGCATGTTACCGAGCCGACGGCAACAGGTACTCTTTGAAGAAGGAAAAGGCGGTGGTACGCCCTAGGGGAATCGAACCCCTCTCTCCAGCGTGAAAGGCTAGTGTCCTAACCGATAGACGAAGGGCGCGCACCACCGGGCGTCCGTATATCTAGGTTCCGGCCCGCTGGCAAGCACTCTTCGGGAAAAACCCGAAAAAATTCAGATGTCGGTTTATCTGACCCAATCAACCAGCACTGTGACAAATATGTCACACTTTGGATAAAATGGGATTCGCCCGGCGCAAAAGTGTGTCGGTCGCAACCGAGAGTTGCTAATGTGATCGCAGTCAGTGATCCAGCAGGGGTACAGCAGCATGAAAAATCTCGCCACTATTTCGGCCGTGGCAGTCGCACTTGCGATTTCGGCCAATAGCGCAACGGCCGCCGACTATGAGGCGCAAGTTCAGCAGCTTGTTGTATCAGGGGTGGTTGAAAAGTGGGTTGGGTACAGCTTCCTCTCCGGTATCGACAATGGTGACAACGACACGTTTGATCCCGACCATGAGAGCTACTTCACCAGTGGTCAAAGCGGGCGCCTGAGCCTGCCGCTTGGTGACATGTTGTCACTTCAGATGGATGCGGACAACGAGATTACCGTAAATGCATTCAGAGATGACACTGATGATGATTTCTCTCATGCATTCGGTTTTGGCCTTCACTTGAGCGCACGTGATCCGTCACGCGGACTGTTCGGTGTGTTTGGTGCATTTGGGCAGGGCAAGGGCGATGACAATGAGGGCCGTCACAATTTCTGGGCCGTTGGCGGCGAGGCGCAGTTTTATACCGACAATGTCACATTCTATCTGCAAGGTGGTTATCTGGACTCGGAAGGTGTCGATGTTGACCCTGACGATGGCCCCAAGGATGGCCTGCATGATGCATTTTTCGTGCGCGGCGTGGCCCGTTGGTTCATGACGCCGGACAGCCGGCTGCAAGGTGAAGTAGCTTATGCCAATGGCAAGCAGGATGATGCTGACGGCTCCGAAATCGGCAGGCCTTTCGATATGGATGTGATCCAATGGGGCGCCCGCTATGACACGGTCATCAGCGGCCTGCCGCTGGTCGGCGACAGTGCCGTGTTCATCGGTTACCGCGGCACCCATTTCGATACCGGCTGCTGCGGGCCAGACGATTCCGCCAGGGGAACCGAGCACACCATCATGGCCGGCTTCTCTTATCACTTTGGCGGACAGAGCCTGCTGGAGTTCGACCGCGTCGGCGCCACGCTTGATCTGCCAACCTTCGGTCGCTGGGTCGCCGCCGGCGAACAACTCGACTGATCACTAGCGCGGACGTGCCTGAACTACCTGCCGGGCACTTCGGCAGCATCGTAGATGAAAACCTGGCCTTCGCGCTTGCCGCCCCAGTCATTGATGGTGAGCTGGCCGGCGATGTGCAGCGGCATCTGGCGTTCCGACAGCAGGACTTCACCAAGTTCGGTGCCCATGGCCCTGAACGCGATGGCTTTCAAGCGGGTGCCGTCTGACTGCACCAGTGTACACCTGACATGGTCGGCACCGGCACGCGCTGCATAGACCACCTTGTGCGACGGCAGGGCGAACACCGGTGACGGATTGCCCTGGCCGAACGGCCCTGCCCGGTCCAGGTCTTCTATGAACCGCGTCGAGGCGCCGGAGGCGGCAATGGCAGCATCTATGGTGAGCGTATCAATGCTGGCCACCGCATCAACTTCGGCAGCGAGTTGCTGTTCCAGGAAAGCCCGCAGGTCGCCAAGCCGGTCCTGTTCCAGCGTGATACCCGCCGCCATGGCGTGACCACCACCCTTGACCGCGACACCGGCTGCTACCGCCGCCTGCACCGCCAACCCCAGATTGACGCCAGCAATGGAGCGGGCTGAACCTGAAGCGTCAGAGCCGTCCTTCGGCAGGCCAATGGCAAAGGCAGGCTTGTCAAACCGCTCTTTCAGGCGCGAGGCAACCAGCCCGAGTACGCCGGGATGCCAGCCTTCGCCCGCCACTACCAGGACCGGCAGTTTCGCCTCCTTACCCAGCATGGCTTCGGCCTGCTCGACAGCGCGGTCAACCGTGGCGAGTTCGATGGCCTGACGCTTCTTGTTCATTTCCTCCAGCGCCTGGGCCAGTTGCATGGCGTGACCCTTGTCGTGGCTGGTGAGCAGCGCCAGTCCGTCCATGGCAGAGCCGATGCGACCGGCGGCGTTCAGTCTCGGGCCCAGAACGAACCCCAGAGAATGGGCATCCGGGCGCCGCGACAGGCGGGCCACGTCGGCAAGCGCGGCAACGCCCAGCCGGTCGCGCCTGGCCATGACTTTCAGCCCCTGGCGCACATAGGCCCGGTTCAACCCGACCAGCGGCACCACATCGCACACCGTGCCGAGCGCCACCAGGTCCATCATCGCCATCAGGTCCGGCTCCGGCCTTGAATCGGACCACCAGCCGCGGGTGCGCAACTGCTTCGAGGTTGCGCCGATCAGTACCATCACCACACCTGCCGCACACAAGGCGCCCTGCCCCGATGTGTCATCCTGCCGGTTCGGGTTGATTACCGCGTGAGCCTGCGGCAGTTCATCACCGGCCTGGTGGTGATCGACGATCACCGTGTCCATGCCGAGTTCCCGGGCTTTCAACAGAGGATCATGCGCCATGACCCCGCAATCCAGCGTGATCAGCAACTGCACACCGGCTGCCTTGTGGTCTTCCACTGCCGCCACGGACGGGCCGTAACCCTCATCGACACGATGCGGAATGTGTACGCGCGGCGGCACGCCTGCCGCTGTCAGGAAATCCACCATCAGCGCCGACGAGGTCATGCCGTCGACATCATAGTCGCCGATCAGGCCGATGGCCTCTCCGGCCATGACCGCATCGGCCAGCCGCGACGCACCTGCGTCCACATCCATCATGTGTGCTGCCGGCGGCATCAGGTCGCGCAGCGTCGGCTCCAGAAAACCAGCCGCGGTTTCAGGCAACACGCCACGGGCCGCCAGTATGCGGCCCATAATGTCGCTGACATTGGCCTGCTGGGAGATGGCTTGCGCCATCCTGTCTGATTGCAGGCGCGGTATCCACCGTCTGCCGGTGATGGAGCGTTCAACGCCCAGAAAGGATTTTGGGTCAGGACCCAGGCCCATTCAGCTCACGCCACCTTGCGGCGGTTCTTGATCCAGCGCACCGTGCCGGTGGCAGAGCGCATCACCACGGTGTCCGTAGTGATGTGAGCCTTGCCGAACTTGACGCCGGCCAGCATGCTGCCGTCAGTCACGCCGGAAGCGGCAAACATCACATCACCGGATGCCATTTCGTTCATGTCGAACTTGGCATCGGGATCCTCAACACCCATTTTCAGGGCCCGGTCACGGTCGGTAGCCTTGTGAAACACCAGACGGCTCTGCATCTGGCCGCCGATGCAACGCAGCGCTGCTGCCGCCAGTACGCCTTCCGGCGCGCCGCCGACGCCCATGTAAATGTCGATGCCGGTATTGTCCGGGTCAGTGGTGTGGATGACACCGGCAATATCACCGTCGCTGATCAGGCGGACACCGGCACCGGTGGCCCGTATCCCGGCAATCAACTCGGCATGCCGAGGACGGTCCAGCACACAGGCCGTCAGATGTTCGGTGTTCACGCCCTTGGCCCTGGCCAGCGCGTTCAGGTTTTCCGCCGGCGTTGCATCGAGATCGATGGTGCCGGCCGGATAACCGGGCCCGATGGCGATCTTGCTCATATAGCTGTCGGGCGCATGCAGCAGGCTGCCACCAACCGCCATCGCGATAACGGCGAGTGAATCCGGCATCGCCTTGGCGCACAGCGTGGTGCCTTCCAGCGGGTCAAGCGCAATGTCGATCCTCGGGCCTTTGCCGGTGCCGACCTTTTCACCGATGTACAACATGGGCGCTTCATCGCGTTCGCCTTCGCCGATCACCACCTTGCCGTCCATGTCAATGTCGTTCAGCGCGGTGCGCATGGCGTCGACAGCAAGCTGGTCTGCCTGCTTTTCGTCGCCGCGGCCGCGCATTGTCGCGGCTGCAATCGCAGCGGCCTCGGTCACACGGGCAATCTCAATGGTGAGCATACGGTTCAGCATGATTTCATCTTCACTTCTTGTTTCGGCCTGTCTCACAGACGTTCAATCCGCACCATGCGCGGACGGTTTGCAACATGCTTGGCGGCTGCAATCTTGTCCAGTACAGCCCGCATGGCGCTTTCCAGCGTGTCATGAGTTATCAACACAAATGGCGCGATATCCGCATCAGCCTGCGACCGGCTGATTGCCGGGCCACGCTGAATGACGCTTTCGATCGAGATGCCCTCATCTGCGAAGGCTTTTGCCACCCCGGCCAACTCGCCTGGCCGGTCGAACATGTCCAGGGCCACATAATAGCCTCCCTCATGGGCGCGCATGGCGGCACGCTTGAACGGCATGAGCCCGGTTGCCGGGACACCGAACACCGGCAATACCGTACCGCGGGCAATGTCGCATATGTCGGCTATCACCGATGATGCCGTCGGATGACCGCCCGCACCACGGCCTTCAAGGAACAGCGTGTCGGAAAAATCGCCCTCCACGACCACGGCATTGAAGGCATCGCTCACATCGGCGATGGGAGAGCCCAGCGGCACAAGTGCCGGATGAACGCGCTGCTCGATGCCGTCTTCGGTCCGGTTTGCCACGCCGAGCAGCTTGAACTTGTAGCCCAGTGAATGGGCATTTCGGATGTCGGCAAGCGTGATGTCCTCGATGCCCTCGATATACATGTCGTCAAGTGCGACCTCGGTGCCGAATGCCAGCGAGGTGAGAATGGCCAGTTTGTGGGCGGTGTCGAAACCGCCGATATCGAAGGTCGGGTCAGCCTCGGCATAGCCAAGCTCCTGTGCTTCCTTCAGCACATCGGCAAAATCACGGCCCTCGAGCTCCATCTTGGTAAGAATGAAGTTGCAGGTGCCGTTCAGGATTCCGAACAGACGCGACACGGAATTGCCGGCCAGGTTTTCACGCACCGTCTTGACGACCGGAATGGAACCGGCAACGGCAGCCTCATAGTTCAATGCCACACTGTTTGCCTCTGCCAGCCTGGCCAGAGCAACCCCGTGATGAGCCAGCAAGGCCTTGTTGGCGGTGACGACATGGCGACCGGCCTGCAAGGCTGCTTCAACACAGGCGCGCGCTGCGCCTTCTTCGCCACCGATCAATTCAACAAGCACGTCGATATCGCCATTGGCGGCCATATCGGCAGCATCATCGTACCAGGCAAAGCGTGAGACATCATGGCTCCCACGCGTCTTTGACTTCGTCCGCGCGCTCACGGCTGTCACTTCCAGACGCCTGCCGCAGCGCGCAGCCAGCAATTCGCCATGCCGGGCAAATGCATCCAGAACGCCGGTTCCGACAGTGCCCAGTCCGGCAATACCAATTCGCAAAGGGTCACTCATCGGAGGGTCAAGCTCGCATCAATTGAAGAAAGTCATGGGATTTCGCGCCCTCTATGCGCTGTTTGGCGATGGTTTTCAAGCGATGCAGACGTGCAGGTCAACAGTTGCGTCAAGTGGCATTGATGACAAACGGCAAAACCGGGATAGTTGCAGCAAACCACAACCTGCAGAAACACCGGGCATATGATTACATTTGATTTTTCCAACCGTGTTGCAGTCGTCACCGGTGCGGGTGGCGGCATGGGGCAGCAGATCTCCAACCTGATCCTGAATTCGGGCGGCTCGGCCGTCATGATCGATGTGAAGCCAGAACCGGATGACCTGGGCGGAACGCCGGGCCAACGGCTGTACATACAGGGCGACCTGACCGAGCCGGAGGTCGCCAATGCGGCAATCACCGCAGGTGCAGAGCGGTTCGGCCGCATCGACTATCTTGCCAATGTCGCCGGTGTCTTGTGGTTTGACCGCGATGCCTCGCTTCTCGACATGGACATGGACGTGTGGGACCAGGTGTTCGACATCAATCTCAAATCGATGGTTCATACGGCCCGGGCCGTCGTTCCGCACATGCGCAAGGAAAATGGTGGTGCAATGGTACACTTCTCCACCACGCAGTGCCTGCGTGGCGATCCATTGCCGCAGGACGCCTATTCCACCGCAAAAGCCGGTGTCGGTGCCCTGTCGCGCTCGCTCGCCATGCAACTTGCCGCCGACAACATCCGCTCCAACGCAATTTATCCCGGCCTGACACAAACCCCGTTGCAGGCCCGCTGGGACACGCCGGAAAAGATTGCCGAGGCAGGCAGTTTCGTGCCGCTGGGACGCATCGCGACCCCCGCTGAACTGGCGACAGCCGCAGTTTTCCTGCTGTCGGACGGCGCATCCTATATTACCGGCATTGACCTGGTGGTGGACGGTGGGCTGCTGTTGAAGTGACGAGGCCTGGTTTCAGGCGATCGCCTTGTTCAGGAGGATGCTGGTCTCGCTGTTCAGCACGCCCTTGATTTCGCGCACTTCGCGCAAGACACGGTCAAACTCCGGCAGGCTGGAGGTTTCGATATGTGCGACCAGGTCCCAGGTACCGTTGGTGGAGTGCAACGAGACAATTTCCGCCAGGCGCTTCAACGCTCCGGTGACCGACCTGGCCAGTGTGCCTTCCAGCTCGATCATCATCACCGCGCGAATAACCTCCACCTCCGCCGATGCATCCACTTCAATCGTGAAGCGCTGGATGATGCCGGTGGCAATCAGGCGCTCCATGCGGCTTTGTACGGTGGCCCGCGACACCCGCAACAGGCCGGCCAGCGTGGTGACCGAGGCGCGTCCGTCCTGTTTGAGCGCGTAAATCAGGCGCCTGTCCGTGGCCGAGAGGTCCAGCATTGAATTGCTCACTTTGCATTACAGCATTATCAATATGACAAAACTTATGCATAAAATGCGCAATTATTCAACTATCTGATCAATCCGTAATATCGGAATCTACACGCCTGTCACAACAGGGATGAAATTCGATGTCGCTCAACTGTTATCTCGTCGGTGCGCCGGTTCAAACAGGCACAAGCCAGCTTGGCTGCCTGATGGGACCGGACGCATTTCGTACTGCCGGTATCGCAGACACACTGCAGGCACTGGGCCACCAGGTTGCCGATCATGGCAATGTCTCACCGCGAGAAGTCGAGCGCCCGAGCCCCGGCAACCATGCCGTCCATCACCTCAATGAAACCGTCGGCTGGGCGCTGGCGCTGAACGAAGTCGCCAACGCGGCTATCGAGCGCTCCGATTTCCCCATATTCCTGGGCGGTGACCATTCCCTGTCAATCGGCTCGGTATCCGGCGTCACCAAGGCTGCGGACCAAAGCGGCCGTGAGCAGTTCGTGCTGTGGCTTGATGCCCATCCGGATTTTCATTCGCTTGAAACAACCGAAAGCGGCAATCTGCACGGCACGCCAATGGCGTACCTGACCGGGCACGGCGGATTTGAGGACAGCTATCCGGAACAGACGGCAAAGGTTAAGCCTGCAAACGTTTGCATGATGGGTCTTCGTTCTGTCGACGCGGCGGAAAAGGCGCTGCTGGCTGAAAGCGACATCAAGGTCTACGACATGCGCGCGATCGACGAGCATGGCGTAGCCGGACCATTGCGGACCTTCCTGGAGAAAGTCAAAGCAGCCGACGGTGCGCTGCATGTCAGCCTGGACGTGGATTTTCTGGAACCGAACATTGCACCGGCCGTCGGTACCACCGTGCCCGGCGGCGCGACTTTCCGCGAGGCTCACCTGATCATGGAAATGCTGTGCGACAGCGACCTGGTCACTTCGCTCGACCTGGTCGAACTCAACCCGTTCCTGGATGATCGCGGGCGCACGGCCAAGCTGATGGTTGACCTGTGCGCCAGCCTTCTGGGCCGCAAGGTGCTTGACCGTCCCACCAGGAGCTACTGACAGTGAGTGTGCAGGCTCCGGCAGCGGTCGTCATGGTCCGACCCCACAGTTTCTCGCCCAACCTGGAAACCGCGGCTGACAATGCTTTTCAGTCAACCGACCAGAGGCGCCCGGAGCAGGTGTCTGCAGCAGCGGTCATGGAATTTGACGAAGCCGTGCGCCAACTTGGCACCAGCGGTGTTGAAGTCCACGTGTTCGATCAGCTCGCTGACCAGGACACGCCGGACTGCGTCTTTCCAAACAACTGGTTTTCGACACACGCCGGCGGTCATATCGCCATTTATCCGATGTTTGCATCAAGCCGCAAACGGGAGCGGCGCTGGGACATTGTCGAGATGCTGAAAAGCCGGTACCGGGTTCAGGATGTCATAGATTATTCCGGCCTGGAAACAGATGACCTGGCGCTTGAAGGAACCGGGGCCATGGTGCTCGATCATGTGGGCCGGGTTGCCTACACGGCCCAATCGAACCGCGCCGATCCGGTCATTCTTGAGCGGTTCTGCACCAATTTCAACTTCGAACCTATGGTGTTTCAGGCCAGGGACCGGTCAGGCTCGGCCATCTACCACACCAACGTCATGATGACCGTGGGGACAGACTTTGCACTCGTGTGCCTCGACATGATCGTGGACAGCAAGCGCCGCGCCGAGGTTGTCCGGCGGCTGGAGGAGAGCGGCCGTGACGTGGTCGCGCTGAGCCATGAACAGATTGCCGGTTTTGCAGGTAACGCGCTTGAGCTGAAAGGCCGGGACGGACTGGTCCTGGCCCTGTCGGCCCGCGCCGAGCAAAGCCTGACCGCAGATCAAAAGACCCGCATCCGGCAGTCGGCAACCCTGCTGCCGATTTCCATTCCCACAATCGAGATGGCCGGCGGCTCGGTGCGCTGCATGCTGGCCGGCGTTCACCTTTCCCAGCGATAGAAAGACAAAACCCATGACCAAGTTACCACCGGCCCCTTCCAAGCTCGCTTTTGTTCCGTTTGTCAGCGTTGAAAACATGATGCGCATCGTCAACACCATCGGTGCAGCAAAGATGATTGCCGAGATGGCCGAGTATATCGAGGCCGACTTTGTGCGCTGGGACAAGTTCGACAAGACGCCTCGCGTTGCCGCCCATTCGCACGAAGGTGTCATCGAACTGATGCCGACCAGCGACGGCGAGACCTATGGTTTCAAATACGTCAACGGCCACCCGGCCAATATGGCGCGCGGTTTCCAGACCGTGACCGCCTTCGGCGTCCTGGCCAGGGTGGACAATGGCTACCCCATCCTGCTGTCGGAAATGACGGTTCTCACCGCACTGCGCACCGCTGCGACGTCAGCGGTGGCGGCGAAACACCTCGCGCCGAAGAACGCGCGGACCATGGCGATGATCGGCAATGGGGCACAGTGTGAGTTTCAGGCGCTGGCGATGCGGGAAATTGTCGGCGTTGAAACCGTCCGCCTTTTCGACATTGACGCAACCGCGACCGAAAAGGCGGTCCGCAATCTGGCCAATACCGGCCTGAAAGTGGTCGCCTGCACGTCGGCCGAAGAGGCCATGACCGGCGCGGAAATCATCACCACCTGTACCGCAGACAAGCAGTACGCCACCATCCTGACCGATAACATGGTCGGATCCGGTGTGCACATCAATGCCATTGGCGGCGACTGTCCCGGCAAGACGGAACTGCACAAGGATATCCTGTTGCGCTCAAGTATTTTTGTGGAGTACCCGCCGCAGACCCGCATTGAAGGGGAAATCCAGCAACTGGATGCGGACCATCCGGTGACCGAACTGTGGCAGGTGATTACCGGCAAGACCAAGGGCCGCACATCAAGCGACCAGATCACCCTGTTTGACAGCGTCGGTTTCGCCACGGAGGATTTTTCCGCCCTGCGCTATGTCCATGACCAGCTCGAGTCCACCGGGCATTTTGACGAGCTTGACATGATCGCCGACCCGGATGATCCACGCGACCTGTTCGGCATGGTACAAAGAGCGAAAGTCTGAAAATCCAACCATTGCAGCCAGGTGATCGAAATTGACAACCGGACATGTTTTTATCGCAATAAGCCTGGACGGCTTTATTGCCCGCCGGGACGGCAACATCGACTGGCTGATGAAGCAGCAAACCAGCGGTGAAGATCATGGCTATGACGCGTTCATGGCGTCGGTTGACGGCATCATCATGGGCCGCGGCACATTTGAAAAAGTCCTGACTTTCGGTGACTGGTCATATCCCAAGCCGGTTGTCGTGATGAGCGGAACATTGAACGATGCGGACATTCCGGGCGACCTGCGCGACAAAGTGCAGGTTTCAGCTCTTGGACCGGCTGAAATCATGCGCGAGCTTGCGGACAAGGGCTGGGCGCGGGCCTATGTTGACGGCGGCAGGGTGATCCAGTCGTTTCTTCAGGCTGGATTGATCTCAGACATGACACTGACACACATACCCGTATTGATCGGGGAAGGCTTGCCGTTGTTTGGCAAGCTGGACCGAGATATCGACCTTGAACATCTCGAGACCCGGTCATTTCCGTCCGGCCTGGTAAGCTCGACATACAGGGTCAGGCAAGCCGGCAACCGGACACCGTGATCACCACCCACTAACAAAGTGGCGGCGGATTTTAACGACATAAAAACCCCACCCTTGTCATGCAGCAGACTTGCTTTACTGTCATAAATTACACTTGTTCGCGTTTAGTTTCGATTGGATGGTCCACGCATGTCAAAGAGCCCAGCACCGCAAGACCCTGCCGGCTTTATCCTGCCTGACCCGATCCAGTTGATGGATAATCTGTCCAAGGCACTGCAGGTCGGCGCGGCAATCGCACAGAACATGGCGGAGCAAAAACAGGAAGAAGCCGGCAGCGTGGACGGGGAGGCGTTCAAGCCCATTGAACCGGTGCTGAAGACATTCACCGAAATTGCCCAGTCCTACGCCCAACACCCTGAACGCTGGGCCGAAGCGAGCTTCCAGCTCTGGCAGGGATACACGCAGCTCTGGCAGAATTCCTGGGCGCGCATGATGGGAGAACAACCCGACCCGGTTGCAACACCGGACCGCGGCGACAAGCGTTTCAAGGATCCAGACTGGTCGCGCAACCAGGTGTTCGATTTCTTCAAACAAGCCTATCTGCTGACCGCCAGGTGGGCACATGAAACCATTGCCAATACCGCAGACACCGACGAGGCGACGCGGCACAAGGCTAATTTCTATTTCGACCAGATCGCCAATGCCCTGTCACCGTCCAATTTCGCCGTCACCAACCCGGAAGTGCTGAAACAGACACTTGCCTCAAACGGGCAAAACCTGCTGGACGGCATGAACAACCTGGCCCGCGACCTGGAAGCAGGCCACGGATCGCTGCGCATCAAGCAAACCGACATGAGTGCTTTTGCGCTGGGTGAAAACATGGCGCTGTCGCCCGGCCAGGTGGTGTTTCAGAACGAGCTGATGCAGCTCATTCAATACGCGCCCGCGACAGAGAAGGTGCACAAGACGCCATTGCTTATCGTGCCGCCGTGGATCAACAAGTTCTACATTCTCGACCTCAATCCGAAAAAATCCTTCATCCGCTGGTGCGTGGAACAGGGCCTGACCGTGTTTGTCATCTCGTGGGTCAATCCGGACGCAAAGCTCGCTGAAAAGGGCTTTGCCGATTACATGCATGGCGGCATTCTTGAGGCCATCAACCAGATTCAGCGGCAGACCGGCGAAAAGCAGCGGGTCAATGCCATCGGGTACTGTATTGGCGGCACATTGCTTGCCTCGACGCTCGGTTACATGGCGGCGCGCAACGATGAACGCATCAAGTCTGCAACCTTCTTCACGACCCAGGTGGATTTCACCTATGCGGGTGACCTGAAAGTGTTTGCCGATGAAGAGCAGATTTCACTCACCGAAGAGCGCATGGCAAAGGACGGTTTCCTTGACGGCAAGGAGATGTCCAATGCCTTCAACTTGTTACGCTCAAATGACTTGATCTGGTCGTATGTGGTGAACAATTATCTCAAGGGCAAGGACCCGATGCCCTTCGACCTTCTGTACTGGAATGCCGACCCGACACGCATGCCGGCCGCCACCCATTCGTTCTATCTGCGCGAGTGTTATCTCTACAATCATCTCAGCCAGGGCAAGATGACACTCGACCAGGTGCGTATCGACCTGAGCAAGGTCAAGATCCCGGTCTATAACCTCGCCGCGCGCGAAGACCATATCGCGCCGCTGCAATCGGTGTTCAAAATCGGTGAGATACTGGGCGGTGACACACAGCTTGTCGTCGCGGGCTCGGGTCATATTGCCGGCGTGGTGAACCCGCCTGAAGGCGGCAAGTACCAGTACTGGACCAACAAAAAGGGTGCCGGCACGGTTGAAAAATGGCTGGCAAACGCCGAAGAGCACCCCGGGTCATGGTGGCCGCACTGGATGGAGTGGCTGTCCGACAGGTCAGGCAAGATGGTGCCGGCACGGGATCCGGAACTTGGAAAGCTGCAGCCGCTCGAACCCGCACCTGGCTCTTATGTGAAGGTAAAGGGGAATTAGGGACGCATGGGGTGACATTGAGGCAGTTCCCAACGAAGCCCGTGATGACGCGGCATTTGCCGAGCCCGTAAGAAGCCATGTGCCCGGTAGAGATTTCATACAGAAGCCTTACGCCTAACAAATGAGTGATTTTGCTCACCCTCCTGTAACCTGCCATTCGTGAAAACGCAGCCAAGGTCTGGATCGAACCCTCTTTGCCAGTTTTCCGTCCCGCCGCGAAAGTCAGGTCACCACTTGTTTTCGTCGTTGTGATCGAAGGAACTCGACGAAGAGCCTGAGGCATTCGACGCGTTTGTTTTGCTCAGGATAATAGATGTAAAACGGTGGTAGATCTTTGACAAAGGGATCTAAGAGCACCTTCAAAGCGCCTGTTTCAAGATGGTCTTGCATCGTGGCCCGCATGGACCATCCAATGCCGTGTCCTTCGCAAGCCGCTTGAATAACGCCCGCCGCGGAATCGAATGTGAGCCGCGCGGGTGGGTCAATACGGATATCCTGCCCCTCCTCTGAAACCCACCATTCACGAAGACTCCCTGAGGTTGGCTGCTTGTGCCGGATGCACTGATGTGTCAACAGATCGCGGGGACGCTCCGGAAGTCCATGAATTTTGAGGTATGATGGTGCCGCGAAGAATGCTGACTTGATGGGTGGCGTGATACGCACCGCAACCATGTCCGGCGTCAGGACATCGCCCATGCGGATGCCGCCGTGAAACCCCTTCTTCACGATGTCGACCAGTTCTTCGTTCCATGAGATATCCAGGTTGATACCGGGGTGTTCAGACAGGAACGCGTCCAAGACAGGGGCAATCGCCGCAATGTAAGCGCCGCGTGACATGCTGAGCCGCAATGTCCCAGTGGTGGACTTGGTCATTTCTTGCGTTTTCTCAATTGCATATGCCAAATCGCGGTGAGCCGGTGCGGCGGCATCGAACAGAACGCGGCCAGCCTCTGTCAGTTCGACGCTACGTGTCGTGCGGAACAACAAATCAGTGCCCAACCTTTCTTCCAACGATTTTAATTGCAGGCTTACAGCCGGGGCACCCACGCCAAGAGCATCCGCCGCCGCGCGCATGGAACCCTCGCGAACGATGGTCAGAAAAACCTCAATGCCGTGAACTGGTATGCGATTCATTATTTAATATTACTAACTAATATGTTCAATTTGCAATGCATAGTTAAACTTATTCAAATGCGGTAACCCATTTGGAGCGAGACACTTGAAACATGGAGGCCAACGTTGAGCATCAGTGGTGAAACCCGTCCACAAAACATCACGCGTGGTGTCTCGCTGATTGTCTTGGCAGCGTTCACGATTTCAATTCAGGATGTCATCTTCAAGCTGTTCAGCAGCGAACTGACACTCTGGCAGATATTTGCGCTACGAGGCGTCTTGGCAGTCCCCTTGCTTCTGGCTGTTAGTTGGACGCGTGGCGCACATCAGGGCGTTCTGCGCGCCGCCTTTGGGAAATGGCCACTTTTACGCTCACTGTTCATTACAACGACATTTCTGGCGTTCTATGCGGCTATCCCGTTCATAAGCCTGTCCACCGTCGGCGCTGCGAACTACATCGCCCCAATCTTTGTGACGTTGCTTTCTGCCTACGTCATCAGGGAAGCTGTTGGACGGCTCGGGTGGATTGGGGTCTTGCTTGGGTTTGTGGGTGTCGTCGTTTTGTTGCAACCGGGGACAGACGCGTTCTCACCTTGGGCCCTGCTGCCGATCATTGGAGCAGCCTTCTATGCTCTTGCGCACATCACGACACGTGCGAGATGTCAGAACGTTCCTCTTGCGGCCTTATCCTTATCGCAGAATATCGTCATGTTACTCGCTGGTATTGTTGTCAGTATTCTTCTGATTTCGCTACAGCCGCCAGCCGAAATGGTTGAGGTCTATCCGTATATTTTTCGTGGATGGTCGACGGTCGATCCAACTGACTGGCTTGTCCTTTTGTTGCTGGCGGGATTTGCCGTGGTCCTTGGCATGATGCTGGCAGGGGCCTATCAAGCAGCACCGCCATCCGTCGTTGCCACATTCGAATACAGCTATCTCGTCTTTGTTGCCGTGTGGGATATCTTGTTCTTCGACACTGCGCCGACGGTAACGTCGATCACGGGCATGATCCTGATTGTGGTGGCAGGGTTATTGGTTCTACACCGCAAGTCGAGCGGCGGTTAACAGACCAATTGCTTGACGATCATATTTGAGAACGCGGACACCTGCGCGATTAACGTCAAGGGTCGCTTCGTCCGCCTCTCGGTCATCCGACGCACTTTCAGCGAAGGTCAGCGTTGATTGTGGTGGCATTGGCCTGTGACTGCTGGCCTAATGTCAAACTGCATTGCACTTGGCTTCACCGAATGTTTCGCGGTAGGCCATCGGAGAAATGCCAACATGCCTTTGAAATGCTCTTCTCAGACGCTGCTCATCTGAGAACCCAGTGTTGAACGCAACCTTTGCCAGAGGAAGGTTGCTGCGAGCAAGTGCGCGTTTGGCAGCATCCACGCGCATCATTTCGACAGTTTTCGCCGGTGTGATGCCCGTTCGATCTTTGTACTTTCTTGAGAAACTGCGTGGGCTCATGGCCAGGCGTTCTGCCAGCTTTGTGACACTTAGATCGCTTTGCAGATGTCCTGCAATCCAGGCATGAAGGTCTGCAAACAAGCCCTCCGTCTCAGCCGCCTGGATGTTCAGAACATCACTGAATTGCGACTGTCCTCCGGGGCGTTTGAAGAAGACGACCAAGGCCTGTGCGACCTGCATAGCGGCCTCGTGGCCCATGTCTTCCTCGATCATGGCAAGAGCGAGGTCGATGCCAGCAGTCACACCCGCCGAAGACCACATGTTGCCGTTTCTTACAAAGAGCGGATCGCGTTTTACGTCGACTTTGGGGAAGCGCCGCTGCAGTTCCTCCACCTGGCGCCAATGCGTCGTGACACTCTGACCATCCAGCAACCCTGCTGCTGCCGTCAGAAAGGAGCCCATGCAGGTTGAGGCGACACGCCTGCAATCGGTGCTGTTTACCTTGATCCAGGACACCAAGGGACTTTGTTCCAACGCGTCAAAGACACCGTTGCCACCTGCAACGATGAGAGTGTCGATCGGCCGCGCCACCGCCTGATCAAGTGAGACAGTGCCAAGATCAACCATACAATCCGTCATGACCGACCCGCCAGTTGGTGAAGCAATCACGATCTCATAGATGCGTTGCCCATTTGCGATCTCTGTGTTGTTGGCGCTTGAGAAAGCTTGCAATGGTCCGGTGACGTCCAACAGGGTCACACCGGGATAGACAACAAAGACCACCCGCTTGGTGACTGCTTCGACGCTGGTTGATGTATTGGCTGTTTTTGACTGCATATTGTCATTTATGCCAATTCTTGCAGTTTGTAAACTGGCCTGAGAAAACAGATCAAGGCGAACGGGCGTGACCAAAATATCTCAAAATCACCGATCCTTTTTTATCATTGGGCTTTCTTTCATCGCACTGGCATTGACCTTCTCAGCGCGTGCGGCCCTTGGCCTGGTAATGCCTGTTCTGGAGCAGGAACTTGGTTGGACGCGCAGCTTCACGTCCGGTTCCGCGGCTGTGGCATTATTGGTTATGGCAGGTATCGCCCCGTTTGGAGGGAGGCTTGTAGACAAGCAGGGCGCGCGGGCCATTCTGCTGATTGGCCTGGCCGCGCTCGCTGCAGGATGTTTCCTCGTCGCTGCGACCGCCAATGCGATAGCTTTCTTTCTCGCATTCAGTGGCGTTGCTGCAGTGGGGTTTGGCTTGGTCGCGACGCACGTCGTATCCACTGCCGTCGAACAGGAGGTGACAGAGAACAAGGGACTCGCGACCGGGGTCGCAACCTCTGGTTCAACCGGTGGTCAGTTTCTTTTCGTTCCGCTGTTGGCACTGCTGATCAGCGCCTATGACTGGCGGGCCGCCTTTGTCGCATTGGGGTTTGGAACGCTTGTCACCATGGCCTGTGTCTACCGGTGGTTTCCAATGCATTCAAAGCCATTGCCTGAACCTGCGAAAAGTGCAGGTACGCAAACAAGTATCTGGCAGGATCTTGGCAGAATCCTGCAGCTTCCGGCGTTTCAGATATTGTTCTGGAGCTACTTCATCTGCGGCTACACAACATCCGGTGTGATTGAGACCCACTTTCTACCCTATGCCTCATTCTGTGGCTTCGGCCCGGTTCCCTCGGCTACGGCCTATGGATTGCTATCGGCCATCAATCTTGTCGGAATGATCCTGGCCGGGTGGCTGACTGACCGGGTGAACAGACCCTTGCTGCTTGGAAGCATCTATCTAATGCGCGGATTGACCTTCATCATTCTGATCAATGTCGGTGCCAGCTTTGAAATTCTGATCTTCTTCTCGATTCTTTTCGGGTTGGTTGACTATTCGACAGTGCCTGTAACGGCCAGTCTTGTGGCAAGTCACATTGGCAAAAGCGTCATGGGACTGGCATTCGGCCTGATCTCGGCTGGGCATCAAGTTGGTGCTGCCCTCGGGGCGTATTTCGGAGGCGTTCTTTACGACCTCTACGCCCAATATGATTGGGTATGGTGGTCATCGGTCTGGCTCGCTGTTTTTGCAGGTGTCTTGGTGTTCTTAATGAATGACAAACCGGCAACCAGGTCGGTACAGCCAGCATAAGGTGGCTTCATCCTTGAACTCTGAAGCAGACATTCATGGAGATCAGAGAAGCTGTCACCTTGTCCGCTCTCTCGTCATTCACGGAAGCTGTCTTCAAGGTTCGCTTTTCTTGATCTTCCAACTTGCCAGATAGGACCGTTGTCAGGGGATAACTCCTGTTGACCTAGAGTATACCGGCTTCCGCTGATTCCACCGAAATTCCCATCCTGTCGAGACCGTCTTCCAGGTAGTCCGCCAGCAGAGGCACACCGAGCAGGTAGTCTTCGGTCTTGTTGACCCGTTCGGAGCGGGCGGTTTCCAGGGCCTCCTGAATGTCGTCAGGTTCGTAAGTGCCGCGCCCGATCCACATCAATGCAACCAGCGCCACCTGCTCATCGACATTCATGTCATCAATGAAACCGCGCAACTCAGCTTCTGTGGGGTCATCGCGGCGGGATTCCAGAATGCTGTCTGAATCTGCCTCATCACCGTCGCCATCCCAGGCTGCAACCTTGCCGTCCAGTTCGCGGGCCCGCACGATAACGTGAGCCACCTTTTCCGGGGAGATGTCGAGCATGGCGGTGTCCTCCTGAAGCGTGCCACAGCACAATTCGTCAACACCAGATTGCTCGAAGCCCAATTGTGCTTCATTGATCCATCTCAAATCCGACAAATTTCAGCACTCGATGAATGTCGGGCCTGGCGGCAGCGTTATTTTTCAGACTTGGCCAGTTGATGCAGGCCGCGGGCACGGCGATCAAGCCACCAGCCGTATTGTTCAGGCCAGCCTGCAAAATCCAGATCAACGCCCATTGCCTGGGCCTGATGACGGGGCCAGAACGGGTCGTTGATGGCCTCGCGTGCAATTGCGATGAGGTCCGCCTGACCGCTTTGCAGGATGTCTTCGGCCTGTGGTCCGTCCAGTATCAGCCCGACCGCCATGGTCGGGATGTCGGCCTCACGCCTGATCTCATCGGCATAAGGTACTTGAAATCCGGGGCCGCGATAGCCGGTTGACGCAGTTGCGCCTGCCGCGGCGTTGCCACCTGAAGAACAGTCAACAACATCCACGCCTGCGCTCTTCAACGTCTTCGCCAGCACCACCGAGTCTTCAATGCTCCAGCCGCCTTCAAACCCGTCCACGGAAGAAATGCGCACAAACAGCGGCTTGGTGTCCGGCCACACCGGTCGCACCGCTTCGACAACCTCAAGCAGAAACCGCATGCGGTTTTCCCGGCTGCCGCCATAGTCATCGTCTCGCCTGTTGGACAGCGGTGACAGGAACTGCTGCAACAGATAGCCATGGGCGGCATGCAGTTCCAGAATATCCATTCCGATATGATCTGCACGTTTGGCTGCGGCAACAAAATCGGCGGTGACCTGCACAATGTCAGCCCCGCTCATTTCGCGCGGCACCAGCCAGCCCCTGCCGGCAGGCAACGGGCTTGGACCGATGACCTGCCACGCCGTCTCACCGCGCGCGGCATCGGTCTCATCCAGAGCGCCATTGCCGTGCCACGGGCGCTGAATGCACGCCTTGCGGCCGGCATGGCCGATCTGGATACCGGGCACCGCGCCCTGCCCCTTTATAAAATCGACAATGCCGCGCATGGCATCGGCGTGGGTGTCCGACCAGATACCGAGGTCGCCATGTGTGATGCGGCCAATGTCCTGTACAGCGCTGGCTTCCAGGATAATCGCACCCGGGCGGCCCAGGGCATATTTTGAGTAATTGGCGAAATGCCAGTCGGCAAACAGGCCGTCCTGCGCGGAATACTGGCACATGGGCGCAATGACCACGCGATTGGCGAGCGTGACCTGCTTGATGGTACAGGGCGAAAACAACTTGGGGTGAGGACCCATCGTCACGGGAACAAGGTTACCTGTTCAAGACCGGTTGCTTCCGGTAAACCGAACATGAGATTGAAGTTCTGCACCGCTTGACCGGCGGATCCCTTGACCAGGTTATCCAGCGTCGACAGCAGCACCACCCTGCCCTCGATCCGGTCCGCGACCACGCCCATCATGACGCGGTTGGAGCCGCGTACAAACTGTGTCGCAGGCATTATACCATCCGGAGCCATGTTGACGAACGGCTCATTGCCATAGCGCTCAGAAAGCACCTGATGGCAGTCGCGCGCGGTTTTGCCCGGGGCAAGCCTGGCATAGGCGGTGATGAATTCTCCGCGGCTCATCGGCACCAGATGCGGCGTGAAGTTCACGATCACATCACGGCCTGCAGCAATCGACAGTTCCTGTTCGATCTCCGGCGCATGGCGGTGCTTGCCGATGGAATACGGCCCCATGCCCTCCCCGGATTCGCAAAACAGCGTGTTCTGTTTCAAGCCGCGCCCGGCACCGGACACGCCCGACTTGGCATCAATCACCAGATCGGATGCATCGATCAGCCCGTCCGCCACCAGCGGAAGCAGCAACATCAAAACTGCGGTTGGATAACATCCCGGACAGGCAACCAGCCTGGCACCGGCGATCTGGTCGCGATAGTGTTCGGTCAGTCCGTATACCGCATCGGCCTGCAGATCGAGCGCTGCGTGTTCATTGCCGTACCACTGTTTGTAGGTTTCCGGATTACGCAGCCGGAAGTCAGCCGACATATCTATGATCTTCAAATGGTCAGGCAACGCCTTGATGACCTGCTGGCTGGTGGCGTGCGGCAAACCGCAGAACGCCGCATCGACGCCAGACCAGTCGACATCGTCATTGGTGACAAGGCCAGGAAGCCCGAGGCTACTGAGATGGGGAAACACAGCTTCCATCGGCTTGCCGGCATGGGAATTGGCCGTCAGCGCCACGATTTCCATATTCGGGTGCGCATGCGCCAGTCGCACGAGATCAGCGCCGGTATAGCCTGATGCTCCGATTACCGCGACGCGGATTTTCTGTGCGCTGCTCATGTTGAACGACTCCATGGATCAAAAAACCTGCCTGCAATAACCGGTTCATTGGTTGGCGTAAAGCCGGTATGTTGATCTGGTCAGAACCATTTCTTGTTGCTTCTATCTAAGGCGTCACACTTCATGCGATTATTGTTTGTCAGCTCCGCTGAGCATTTCGGCGGTACCGAACGCTGGGCCAGCATGGCAATCGCGGAGCTTGAACGGCGCGGGCATCAGATATGGATGGCTTGTCCCGACAAACCCCATGCCGAAAATTTTACGCTCCCGGAGCGCTTGTGGCACGAAGGGCCCAAATCCATGTGGGACCGGGCCGGCATGGACCGGATGGCCGGGTTCTGCCGTGACCAGCAGATAGACTGCATCATCCCGCTCAGCCAGAAAATGTATTTCACCTGCGGCCGTCTTGCCCGGCAACTGGGCATAGCGCTTGTGCTGCGGCTGGGCATTGTGCGTCTGCCGTGGCGGCCGGTGGTGGACTGGTACGGGTATGGCATCTATCCGGATGCCATTATCGTCAACACACAGCGCATCAAGCAGGTCCTGTCGCGGGCGCCGTTCGTGAAGCGGGACCGTATCCACGTCATTTACAACGGCATTGTGGAACGTCCCGCTGGCGGCGTGGCCAACCAGCCTGAAAAGTTCACCATTACCAGCGTCGGCACACTGTCCTGGCGCAAGGGAATGGAACACCTGATCAAGGCAGTCGCCCTGCTGCCCGACGGTTTGCGCAAAAAGGTACACATCAAGCTGATCGGCGAAGGACCGGCACGCGGCAAACTCACCAGCCTTGCGCAAAGATTGGACCTTGCAGCCCAGGTTGAGTTTACCGGACATGTCGAAAACCCGACGGCTCACATAGCCGCAAGTGACCTGTTTGTCCTGCTGTCCGCCCAGGAGGGCATATCAAATGCCTTGCTGGAAGCGATGAACTGCGCAGTGCCTGCTTACACCACACTGGTTGGCGGGCACGGCGAATTCGTTGAGCACGGACGCAATGCCTATGCGGCGCGCTCACGCAGGCCATCGCAGGTAGCCGCTGACCTTGCGGGCATCATGTCGGATCACAACATCGGCGCGGTTGGAGCAGCTGGCCGCGACACGGTGCGCGACAGGTTTTCAATGACTGCAATGGGAGATCGGCTGGAAGAGGTTCTGAAGCTGGCAGCAAAAGGCCCCACCGGAAAACCGGCAGGGCCCGATCGTTAGCAGGGGTAAGTTCGTATTAGCCCTGGATTGCAGCCCATTCGTCTGCACTCAGTTCGCCATTCTGGTCGCCATCAGCAGCTTTGAAGGCGTCTTCAGCCATATCAGGCATGGCAGCCTTGGCTTCTTCCATGGATACTGAACCGTTCTGGTCAGCGTCTACAGCGGTGAAGTCAGCAGCCAGTGCTGCGGTTGAAGCGAAACCAGTTGCGAGTACGATTGCGAGAAACTTTTTCATGTTTAATTCTCCAGTTAGACTTATAGCGACCTGCACGGCTTGCCTCAAAGAGCAGCCAGTGAGATCGTTTAGCTGCCGTCCACGAGGCAAAAGGTGGCCTGCCAATGCGGCAGCGAAAAGCAGGTCACAAGGAATTGTCAGGACTAATTTGTGGTGGATCAGGACCAATTTGTGGTCGATTGTGGCGTGTACGAACGTAGTTCACCCCCTGCATTGTGCCACATCTGATGTGCGTAAACGCTCACTTGCGGTCTGTCTGAGAGGTAATTTGCGTGGTGGATTGCGTGCCGTTCCATTGACGGACCCACACGATGGCTACGTGCGGCGCCAGATCATGCTTGCCGTCAGTTCGGCAACGGAAAAGTCCAGCACGGGCTCGCGCCTGTTCGACTGAAAATCTGCAATCAACTGGCCAATCCGACCGGCAAACAGTTGAACCAGCAAACGTTGTGCGACCCTTCTGCCGATCAGCTTACGATGGACCTGCGCAAGATCCGGGTGTGCTGCAGCGAACTTTGCCAGATCATGCAGGTATCCTGACTGGTGGCCTGAGATGGAACCCGGCGTATCATGTTTGATCCAGTCAATTGTGCTGCTTATGAAACCAGGCCCGACACGCGACAGGCGCAAGAGCAGGTCCCTGTCCTGCAGACGCTTGAGCGTCTCGTCCCAGCCGTTTGCCGCGTCCAGCGCCGATCGTTTCGCGACAATGCCGGTGCTGCCGATGTAGATAGTATACTCCATCAGCGCCATCTGCATCTCGGAAGATGTTGCCCGCCGATCGCTGTTAACCCGCCTGATCAGCGATGATGATCCGGCTTTTTGATACGACATCAGCGCAAATTCGCAGTCGGGATGGTCTGCCATCAGGGTCAACCGGTCCCTGACGGCATCGGGTTGCAACTCGTCGTCCGCATCCAGGAACATGACGAGATCCGCGCGGGATTGTCTGATGCCGTCATTGCGCGCCGCATTGGCGCCGGATTTACCGGCCGACCCTAAGCAGCTGATGCGGTCATCTTCAAACTCACTCACAATGGCGACGGTGTCATCGTCGGATCCGTCGTCGACCACGATCATCTCAAAATCCGGTTCGCTCTGAGCCAGGACACTCTGAATGGCACGTCCGATTGTTTCGGACCCATTCTTTACAGGTGTAACAATCGATACACTCGGCCTCAGACCAGGTTGCGTCGGGAAACCCGGGCTATTCGACGAGTGATCTTGCTTCGGCGCAATCTGCTCGCCCGCTCCCTTCATGCTGCGATATTTCACTCCAAACGTCACTGCAGTGGCAGGTTCGGGCTTCCGGCCAGCCTGAAACACAATTCGTGCGAGCTACATGTTCTCGGTTCAGGCGAGTGAACAATAGAGTCGTGCGCCGGCAATCTGTGACTGAAAAGCCATACCGCACAAACATTGACAGACAACTGGAGCAAGAAACGCCGCACACTGAATACCATTCAGCATTATGACGTTTCCGCGTGTACTGCAATAGTTATGGCAATCTGGGCAACTGAGGTGCCTAAAACCCCAGCGGCATCAGCTTGTAGCCCTGATCGGTGCGATAACCGAAGCCGTCATGGCGGGTGCGATAGCAGATTTCCTTGGCCTGCCGGCGCTGCTTGATGCGGGAACACAGGCTGCCGTTTTCATCATCAATGCGCCACTCGCCATAGACCACGCGACCCTTGGTTGACAGCATCCGCATCTCACCGGACTTGCGGTAGATGATCTTGCCGTTGAGTTTGCCGCGGAAAGCAAGCTCCTGGCCAACCAGTTCCTTCATGATCTCGCCTCCCGACATCCAGTCGGCAGCGAGGGCATTTTGCGGCAACAGCACACTTGCGGCACTCAAAGCAATTAACAGTGATCTTTTCATCTAAAGGCTCCCCAGCCAATCGGAGCGGTGCAGGTTCTGAACGCATCAAAACCGGTGCTCCATACTTCAGTTACAGCATGCCCTTGTTCGTAAGTCCGCACGCATTGCGTGCGGGGCATGCCAATGTGAAGTGCCTTTCCGGGGTCAGGACCAAACCCTGCTTGCGTCTAAGTCTTTTTGTCTTCGTTACAAGTCCGGACAAGGCACGGCGTAAAAAAGTCTACTGGGACTAAACCAGAGATCGTGCAGGTCCGTCTGTGAGACCTGTCACATCGCTCGTTCAGGCCGGGAGACCCGGCCTGTCGCAAGGCTAAAAGCTTGAAACCGCTTGTTGCCCTACCGGCCCCTACTCAAGGACCAGTAATCATCATCGGCGTCTCAACCTTAACAAATGCTTAAGAAACCAATGAACAATCCCAGCATCAGCACCCGAATTGCTTATCTCACCCAGCAAGGCGAGCACCGATAAACTTATCCTAGGACAGATTCGCGGAAGATTACAAATAAGGCAGGAACAGCCTACTCCGCAGCCTGTGGAAAGCTGTCCGCCAGGGCCTGTGGTCGCGGTCCGCCGGTGGCCCAGTCCAGTAGTTCCGCCGTGTGAACAACCGGAATACCAGTGCCGTTGCCGATCTGCATCATGCAGCCGATATTGCCGGCGGAAATGACATCCGGCGTCAGTGCTTCCAGGGTCGCCACCTTGCGGTTTTTCAGCTCGGCTGAAATCTCCGGTTGCATGATGTTATAGGTCCCGGCAGAGCCGCAGCACAAATGTGGGTCAGCGGGTTCCAGCACACTGAAGCCAGCCGCCTTCAGCAGGGTTTTCGGATGGGTCTTGATCTGCTGGCCATGCTGCAGGGAACACGCGGCATGATAGGCCACCTTCATCTGCGGCACCTTTGCCTGGTTGAGGCCAAGCTCCACCATGACTTCGGAAATATCCTTGGCCAGTTTCGACACAATGGCAGCGTCTTCGGCCAGGGCGTCATTGCGGAACATATGGCCATAGTCCTTTACGGTGGTGCCGCAACCGGACGTGTTGATGATCACCGCATCAAGGCCTTCGCCACGATATTCCTTCATCCATGCGTTGATGTTGGCGGCCGCGGACGCATGGCTGTCACTGGTCCTGCCCATGTGATGGGTAAGCGCGCCACAGCAGCCGATACCCCTGGCAATGACCACATCGCAGCCGTGCCGCGTCAGCAGCCTGATCGTGCTTTCATTGATGTCCGTGTTCAGGGCGCGCTGGGCGCAGCCGGTGAGCAGCGCAACACGCTTGCGACGTTCGCCTTGTGCCTTGAACACCTGGGGCAGGTCCATCGGGCTCGGCCCCGGCAGGTCGGTCGGGGCAAGCGCGACCATCGCCTTCAGCCTGCCCGGCAGATACCGGGCAAACGGTTTCGCAAACCGGGCCCCGAACATGGCCAGCCGGAAGCGGCCGGGATAGGGCAAAACCTGCACCAGCAGCCAGCGCAATACGCGTTCGGGCAGTGGTCTTGTATAAGTCTTCTCGATGTATTCGCGCGCATGATCCACAAGATGCATGTAGTGCACGCCCGACGGACAGGTGGACATGCACGACAGACACGACAGGCAGCGGTCGATGTGCTTGACCGTCTTGGCATCCGCCGGACGGCCCTTTTCCAGCATGTCCTTCATCAGGTAGATGCGGCCGCGCGGGCTGTCCAGTTCGTCACCCAGCACCTGGTAGGTCGGGCACGTTGCCGTGCAAAACCCGCAATGGACGCAGGTGCGCAGAACCTCGTTCGACCGTTTGATCGCCGGGTCCTTCATCTGCTCAATGGTGAAATTGGTCTGCATTGTCGCCTATCCCATCCGGCCGGGGTTCAAAATGCCATGCGGATCAAAGCGGGCCCGAAGCCCGGCACTGATTTTCGCAAGCGGTGCCGGTTCCGGCTGGAACACACCAAGCTGTTTGGCTGTTGCTTCGCTTGAGCGTATCAATGTGGCATGCCCGTCAATCCCGTTCATGACGGCCCTCGCATCGGTACCTTCCGGCACACAGGCCCACACCAGGCCCCCGCCCCAGTCAAACTGAAGCTGCGCCCCGTCACCCAGCAAACTTGCCAGTTTTGCGCCGTCTGACGGTTTCACTGACATCCGCCATATGTCGCCCTTGCCAGCGGCAACGGCCTCGGCATCGCGGATATGCTGCCACAGTTTGTCAGACCTTGCCTGGTCAGCTTCAATATTCACATCGCCGAATTCGGCGAGCAGTTCCTTCAGCTTGCCAGAGCGATATTTGACGGAGCCTTCGAAGCCTTCAACACGTATGCATGTCCGAGCTGCCTTGTCTGCGGTCGCCGGCAGATGTGCCGCGCCGTTTACATCATAAGGCGCGGTCAGGGCCGCGCTCATCGCTGCCCCTGCCTTGTCACTGCCGAGGCCCTCGACGACGACTGTAGCGCCTGCTTCCGGCATGGGCAGGACCTTGAACGCGACCTCGGTGAGCACGCCCAGCGTACCGTGGCTGCCGGCCATCAGCTTGACCAGGTCGTAGCCGGTGACGTTCTTCATCACCCGGCCGCCGTTCTTGATGACGGTGCCTTCACCATCCACAAACCGCACCCCGATGAGAGAATCTCGGCAGGCACCTGCCTGGATGCGGCGCGGACCGGAAATATTCGCCGCCACAACGCCACCAATGGTGGATTTGCCGTTGGTGCCGTACAGCGCCCGGTGATCCATCGGCTCAAACGGCAGTCTCTGACCTTCCCTGGAAAGCGTCTTTTCGATCGTCTCCAGCGGCGTTCCGGCGCCAGCGACTATTGTCAGCGCGCCGGGCTCATACAGCGACACGCCCTTCAGACCGGTGGTATCAACAAGCTCGCCGGTGACACCGTGGCCCAGTCCTGCCCTGGAACCGCCGCCGCGAATTTGCAGTTTCGTGCCTTTTGCCGCCGACGCCTTAATGGCGTCAGCCAAGTCCTGTTCCGATTTTGGTTTCATGCTGCCTCGCGCCGCGTCCTGGTGGTTTTCAGCGGGAACACCTTGGCCGGATTGAGCAGCCACTTGGCGTCGAACACATCCTTGACCCGTACCTGCGCCTCCAGATCACCTTCATTATACTGGGTCAGCATAAGGTCGCGTTTTTCGACGCCCACGCCATGTTCGCCGGTCAGGCAGCCACCCACTTCAACACACAGTTTCAGGATTTCCGCCCCCATGGCCTCGCAGGTTTCCAGGTCTCCCGGCTTGTTGGCATCAAACAGGATCAGCGGATGCAGATTGCCGTCGCCGGCGTGGAACACATTGGCGACGTCGAGGCCATATTCCTTCGACAGCTCTTCCATGCGGCGCAGCACCAGCGGCAACTGGCTCACCGGGATGGTGCCGTCGAGACACATATAGTCGTTGATCTGGCCCATGGCGCCGAATGCAGCCTTGCGGCCTTTCCAGATCGCCGCCGATTCTTCCGTGCTGGCACTCTCGCGAAGTTCTGCCGGGTTATGCCGGCGCGCAATGGTCTTGATCTTGTCCAGCTGCTCGACGATTTCGGCTTCCGAGCCTTCGACCTCAACGATCAGCAGGGCTTCGACGTCCGGGTAACCGGCATGGGCAAAATCTTCCGTCGCCCGGATGCAGGGCCGGTCCATGAACTCGATCGCGACCGGCAGCACGCCGGCCTTGATGATGTCAGCGACGCAGGCGCCGGCCACCTCGGAACGGTCAAAACCAAGCAGAACCGGCCGGGCGCCTTCGGGCTTCCTCAATATGCGCAATGTCGCTTCGGTGACGATGCCGAGCTGGCCTTCCGACCCGCATATAACACCGAGCAGATCATAGACGGCGGCATCAAGATGGGCACCGCCAATGTCGACGATCTCACCTTCCATGGTGACCATTTTCACGCCCATCAGGTTGTTGGTGGTCACCCCGTATTTCAGGCAATGGGCGCCACCGGAATTCATGGCAATGTTGCCGGCGATGGCACAGGCCAGCTGGCTGGACGGGTCCGGCGCGTAGAAAAACTCGTTCTCCTCGACCGCGCCGGTCACCGACAGGTTGGTGCGCCCGGTCTGCACCGTGATAAAGCGGTTGTCGTAGTCGGTTTCCAGCACCGCGTTCATGCGCGATACACCGATAATGATACTGTCCGCGGTCGGCAGTGATCCACCGGCCAGCGAGGTTCCCGCCCCGCGCGGCACCACCGGCACGCCTTCTTCATGGCAGATCTTCAGGCACGCAGCGACTTCTTCCGTAGTGCCGGGCAGCACGACGGCCAGCGGCTGGCAACGATAGGCGGTGAGTGCGTCACATTCATAGGCGCGGGTTTCATTGGGATCGGAAATCACCGCCTCGCCGGGCAGCAATTTTTCGAGCCTGGCCACTATGGATGCCTTGCGCTCCAGTACACCCTGATCCGGGACCGGCATTTCCATATCGGGTCATCCTTCCTGCTCGTTCGACCAGCACACCTGTGTGTGAACCTTTGAACGTCACGAGATCCAGCGTGGATCATTAATTGGTAAAAAAATATTACCAATTAATTTCACGCTTTGATACCCCTACTTTGGCTGAATATCAAACCCGTGTCGAACCTGCCGGTTCTCAACGCCCAAACATCACCGCAGGCAGCCAGGTCGCAATGCCTGGCAACACCCAGATAAGCGAGACTCCAACAGCCTGCAGGGCGATAAACGGGATCACGCCGCGATAGATATCGCCGGTGGTTATTTCCGGTGGCGCCGCGCCGCGCAGATAGAACAGGGAAAAGCCGAACGGCGGTGTCAGAAAACTGGTCTGCAAGTTGATGGCAATCAGCACGGCGAGCCAGATCGGATCGTGGCCCATGACAATCAGCGCGGGCACCACGATCGGCAGCAGGATGACCGATATCTCGACAAAATCGAGAATGAAGCCGAGCAGGAAGATCAACACCATGACGAAAACCAGGGCGCCGGTGGCACCACCCGGCATGGCTTCCACCAGGTGCTCGATGCGCTTGTCACCGCCAAGCCCGCGAAACACCAAAGAAAACACACTGGCCCCGATAATGGTGCCGAAGATCATCGAACTGACGGACATGGTGCGCGTGTTGATCACGCCGAGATAACCTTCACGCGCGGCATGGCGAATGGCGCGCCAGATACCCCAGGCCACCACTGCCACCAGACAGGCGCCGAGGGCCGCCACGATCCACACACCGAGATCAGCGTCGGAACGCTGCAGGCGTATCGACGTCGATGACGCCAGCACGACAATGCCGGCAAGAGCCGCGATGGCCAGCAGGCTGGCCCCGCGCGCGCCCTCGTCACGGCGATAGGTTGCCAGCAACAATGCGCCAACCGCACCGACGCTGGCAGCTTCGGTCGGGGTCGCGACCCCGCCGACGATCGAGCCCAGCACCGCGACAATCAGGAATACCGGTGGCAGCAGTACGCGCAGCAACTGCCTCGTGCTGACCGGCTCGGCCGCATCGCGCGGCATGGCAGGCGCGCGCTCAGGCCTGATCCAGGCCAGCGCCAGTATGTAAACAATGTACAGCGCCACCAGTACGAGGCCCGGCAGCAGGGCAGCCGCAAATGTCTGGCCGACACTGATGGTCTCAACCGTGAACTTGCCCTGCTCAAACTGCGCCTGCTGATAGGCGGACGACATCACCTCGGACAGGATGATCAGCAGGGTCGACGGCGGGATGATCTGGCCCAGGGTCCCGGCCGTGCACACGGTTCCCGCAGCCAGGCGCTTCGAATAGCCGTTGCGCAACATGGCCGGCAGGGCGATCAGGGCCATGGTGATGACGGTGGCCCCGACAATGCCTGTCGATGCGGCCAGCAGCGTGCCGACTACGACAACCGATACCGCCAGACCGCCGCGCCTGGTGCCAAACAGCCGGCCCATTTCCTCAAGCAGTTCTTCGGCCAGCCGGCTGCGTTCCAGCACGATACCCATGAATACGAACAGTGGAATGGCGATCAGCACCTGGTTGGTCATGATGCCGAACAGCCGTTGCGACAACGCACCCAGCAACGCCGTGTCGAACGCCCCGAGTATGGCCCCAAGGCCGGCAAAGATCGTCGCCACACCCGCCAGGGTGAATGTCACCGGATAACCGCGCAAAAGTGCTGCAGCCAGCACCAGGAACATTGCAATATCGAGGTTTTCGGCAATGAAGTTCATTCACGTCGCTCCAGCCGCGCCAGGTCACGCAGCAGACACGCGACACCTTGCACCAGCAGCAACAGGCAGAACGCCGGGATCAGGCCCTTGAGCAGAAACGAGGCCGGAATACCGCCAACCGAAATGGCACCTTCAAGAATGGACACGGAGTTGCGCACATAGGGCCAGCTCACCCACAGGATGAGTATGAGTGAGGGTATCAGCAGCAGCGCGGCACCGGCGGCATTGACCCGGGCGCGGCCCTTCTCGTCGCGGCGGCTGTAGAAAATGTCGATGCGGACATGTTCATCCACCAGCAGGGTGTAGCCTGCCCCCAGCATGAACAGCGCTGCGTGCATGTACAGCACGCCTTCACCCAGAAACACGAAAGAGACGCCAAACAGGTAGCGCATGACCACAATGGCGAACTGCAGAAGCACCATCGCCAGCGCCAGCCAGCGTACCGTCAGCCCACACCAGCGGTTGACCGCATCAAGCCGCCCAGCCCAGTCCTTCATCATGAAACGACCGCCCTCAATGATTGCCGGCCGGCCTCGTTGTGAGGCCGACCGCCGGTGATTTCATCACCCACCGTACTTGTAGTCCAGAGCCCGGGCATTCATCTGGCCGTTATCGGCATAGACCATGTAATCGGATATGGACGTGCGATAGGCAAGGAAGCTCTCGGTGATTTTCTTGACCAGTTCATCCTGGTCATTGCGCAGATCATCGATCACCTCACCGGCTGCATTGCCCATGGCCCTGATCACGCCTTCCGGCAGCATCTTCACCTGAACGCCATGCTCGGCCACCATCTGCTTCAAAGCCTTTGCATGCTTGGTGGTGTATTCGGTCCACACGGGATTGTAGAGCGATTCACAGGCAAAGCTGACGGCCTGCTTGAGATCGTCCGGCAAGTCGTCGTAGGCCTTCTTGTTGAACCCGCACTCTTCCGCAGATGACGGCTCACCGACACCCGGCCAGTAATAGTTCTTGGAAATCTGGTAGAAACCGAGGGCGGAATCGGTCCACGGGCCAATGAACTCACCGGCATCGATGGTGCCGGACTGCAGCGCCTGGAACATGTCGCGTCCACCCATGGCCTGCACCGCCATGCCGAGCTTGGAGCACATTTCCGACGCCAGGCCGGTGGTGCGGTAACGCAGGCCTTTCAGGTCATCCACCGACTTGATTTCATTGCGGAACCAGCCGGCCCACTGCGGACCGGAATTGCCGCACAGGAACGGCTTCAGGTTGAAACGGGCATACATTTCATCATAGAGCGCCTGGCCGCCGCCATGGTTGAGCCAACCCACCTGTTCGTCGGCCCTGAGACCAAACGGCTGCGATCCGAACAGCAGGATACCCTTGGATTTCGAGCCCCAGTAAGCCGGTACCGCATGATAAAGCTCGGCGGTTCCTTCAGACACGGCATCAAACACACCACGACCGGGCACCAGTTCACCGGCGGCGAAAAGCTCGACTTCGATACGTCCGCCGGACGCTGCCGTGATGCGGTCGGCCAGCATCTGGGCCGCGACGCCGGGTCCGGGCAGGTTTTTCGGCCATGCGGTCACCATCTTCCACTTGCGTTTGTCCTGAGCGATTGCCGGTGTGGCAAGTGCGGCTGTGGCCACTGCCCCTACAGCGCCTTTCTGGATGAATTCACGTCTTTTCATTTTGGCTCTCCTCTGTTTTCAACTCACTGATACCAAAGTAAGTGATTATTGATCCATTTGACCGATTTTTCGCGTTTGCCGGCGAGGCATGCTTCACGCCGTGGTCTGGCTGACCACAAGTGGAGCATAACGATGTCCGGAGGACGCGAAAAACCGGCCTTCGGTGGGCCAAATCCGTCCATCTGGTGCGTTGCAGCGCTTGCCCGATGAACCGCATCGCGCTGCGCACTGCGCCTGCCAGAGTGGCCGGATTTGTCTCCATCAAATGGGTCAATAATCACTTCCTTTGGTATTAGCCCAAAATACCGGGCAGGTTCAGCCCGTGCTCGCGGGCGCACTCGAGTGCCGTTTCATAGCCTGCATCGGCGTGGCGCATGACGCCAGTGGCCGGATCGTTCCACAATACACGCCCGATACGCCGGGCCGCATCATCAGACCCGTCACAGCAGATCACCATGCCGGAATGCTGCGAATAGCCCATGCCGACACCACCGCCATGATGCAGCGACACCCAGGTCGCACCCGATGCACAATTGAGCAGTGCGTTGAGCAGCGGCCAGTCGGACACCGCGTCGGAGCCATCCTTCATGGCTTCCGTCTCGCGATTGGGCGAGGCAACGGAGCCTGAATCCAGGTGATCACGCCCGATGACCACCGGTGCCTTCAGTTCGCCTGACGCGACCATTTCGTTGAATGCCAGCCCCAAGCGGTGGCGCTGCCCCAGCCCGACCCAGCAGATGCGCGCCGGCAGGCCCTGGAATGCAATGCGCTCGCGCGCCATGTCGAGCCAGTTGTGCAGGTGCTCGTCATCCGGGATCAGTTCCTTGACCTTGGCATCGGTCTTGTAAATGTCTTCCGGATCACCGGACAGCGCGCACCATCTGAACGGGCCAATGCCCTTGCAGAACAGGGGCCTGATATAGGCGGGTACGAAACCGGGAAACGCGAAGGCGTTTTCCAGGCCCTCATCCTTGGCCACCTGACGGATGTTGTTGCCGTAGTCAAGCGTCGGCACGCCGGCATTCCAGAAGTCCACCATGGCCGCCACGTGCACTTTCATGGACGCGCGTGCCGCCTTTTCAACCGATGCCGGATCACTTTCACGCTTGGCGCGCCATTCAGCCATGGTCCAGCTCTGCGGCAGGTAACCGTTGATCGGATCATGGGCGGAGGTCTGGTCAGTGACAATATCGGGTTTGACGCCGCGCGCCACCAGTTCGGGAAACACGTCGGCTGCATTGCCGACAAGGCCGACGGATTTTGCCTCTCCGGCCCTGGTCCAGCGCTCGATCATGTCGAGTGCCTCATCCAGTGTCTGTGCCTTTTCATCGACATAGCGGGTGCGTTGGCGAAAATCGATGCGGGTCTCGTCACATTCGACCGCCAGGCAGCAGGCGCCCGCCATGACCGCGGCCAGCGGCTGGGCGCCGCCCATGCCGCCGAGACCGCCGGTCAGTATCCATTTGCCCTTGAGGTCGCCGTCATAATGCTGACGGCCGGCTTCTGCAAACGTCTCGTAGGTGCCCTGCACGATGCCCTGCGTGCCGATATAGATCCACGAACCGGCCGTCATCTGGCCGTACATCATCAGGCCCTTGCGATCGAGCTCATTGAAGTGCTTCCAGTTGGCCCATTCCGGTACCAGGTTGGAATTGGCGATCAGGACCCGCGGCGCGTCTGCATGGGTGCGGAACACGCCCACCGGCTTGCCGGACTGCACCAGCAGGGTTTCATCGTCTTCCAGGGTTTTCAGCGACGCGACTATGCGGTCGAAATCAGCCCAGGTGCGCGTGGCGCGGCCAATACCGCCATAGACCACCAGTTCATGCGGATTTTCCGCCACATCCGGGTGCAGGTTGTTCATCAACATCCGCATCGGGGCTTCGGTCAGCCAGGACTTGGCGGTGATGTCGGTGCCGGTGTCGGGATACACATCACGCAGGTTGTGGCGCGGGTTGGTGGTCATGACGTCAGTCCTTCCAGTCAATCAGTTGTTCGCTGCCGGCAGCGCTTGAAATGTCTCCGCCGGTCACCAGGCCGGCGGCAAGTTGCAGTTCCGGCGCCATGAAACGGTCATTGCCCAGCGACGGCACATCCCGGCGCAACCGTGCCAGCACGGCCTGCAGCTTGTCGCTGGTCTGCAATGGCGCCCGGCATTCAACGCCCTGTGCCGCGCACAACAGCTCAACTCCGACGATGTTCGACAGATTGGCATTCATCTGCATCAGGCGGCGCGCACCGTGGGCGGCCATGGACACGTGGTCTTCCTGGTTGGCGCTGGTGGGGGTGGAGTCGGTCGAGCACGGGGTGGCGAGGTGCTTGTTCTCGCTCATCAGGGCGGCAGTGGTGACCTCGGCAATCATGTAGCCGGAATTCAGTCCGGGGTCAGGGGTCAGGAACGGCGGCAGGTCGAAGCTCAGGGTCGGATCAACCATGACGGCGGTACGGCGTTGCGAGATGGAGCCGATTTCGGCGATGGCGAGCGCCATCTGGTCGGCTGCAAAGGCCACCGGCTCTGCATGAAAATTGCCGCCGGACACGATCAGGCCGGCTTCGGCCAGCACCAGCGGATTGTCGGTGACGGCATTGGCCTCGATTTCCAGCGTGCGGCCTGCCTGGCGCAACAGGTCAATGGCGGCACCGGTGACCTGCGGCTGGCAGCGAATACAGTACGGGTCCTGCACCCGTGTATCACCCTCACGATGACTTTCGCGGATTTCAGAACCCTGCATCAGGGCGCGAATGGAGGCTGCGACGTCAATCTGGCCGCGATGACCACGCAGTGCGTGAATTTCCGGCTGCAGAGGCGCGGTTGAGCCCATGACGGCATCGGTGCTGAGCGCCGAAGCCACAATGGCGGCTTCGGCATTGCGCTGAGCGTCGAAATACCCGGCCAGCGCAAAGGCTGTTGAAAACTGGGTACCGTTTATCAGCGCCAGGCCTTCCTTGGCGCCCAACACGATGGGTTTGAGACCGCCCTTGCTGAGGGCTTCGGCGGCAGACATTACCTTGCCGTTCAATTCAGCCTGCCCTTCCCCCAGCATTGCCGCCGCCATATGGGCCAGCGGTGCCAGATCCCCGGACGCGCCGACCGAGCCTTGCGCCGGGATAACCGGGGTAACCCCTTTGGCCAGCATGTCCTGTATCTGTGCAATCACCAGCCAGCGCACGCCGGAAGCGCCCCGGCCCAGAGACAGCAGTTTAAGCGCCATCATCAGGCGTGCGATTGAAGTCGGGATCGCGTCGCCTACGCCGGAACAGTGCGACAGGATCAGATTACGCTGCAGGGTTTCCGTATCGCCCGGCTGTATTTTCACCGATGCCAGCTTGCCGAAACCGGTATTGACTCCATACACCGCTTCATCACCGCGTGCTGCGTCGGCAACTCGAGCCGCAGCGGCGTCTACGTGTGCTCGGGCACTGTCATCAAGAATTGCAGAGGCGCCGGAGCGGTACAGGTGCTGCAACTGTGCGAGGGTAGCGTTTCCCGGCTGCAAGGTGAGACTGGTCATTGGGCCACACCTGCGAAAATCCGGCTGTGCAGCGGGTTGAAACCGATGCGATAGGCAAGTTCTGCCGGGTGTCCGGCATTCCACACCGCGAGGTCAGCGCGTTTGCCTGCTTCCACGGTGCCGGTATCGGTCAGGCCAAGTGCCATGGCGGCGTTACGGGTCGCGCCTGCCAGGGCCTCCTCAGGTGTCATTCGAAACAGCGTGCAGGCCATGTTCATGGTCAGCAACAGTGACGTCATGGGGGAAGATCCGGGATTGCAGTCGGTTGCGACCGCCATGGCCACCTTGTGCTTGCGGAACAACTCGATCGGCGGGGCCTGGGTTTCGCGCAGTGTGTAGAATGCACCCGGCAGGATAACGGCCACCGTGTCCGCGTCTGCCATGGACTTTACACCGGCCTCATCAAGATACTCAAGATGGTCCGCTGACAAGGCACCGTGGCTCGCCGCCAGTTTTGCACCGCCGAGATTGGACAATTGCTCGGCATGAAGCTTCACAGGCAGGCCCAATTCTTCAGCTTTTTCAAACACTCGCTCTATTTGTGCAGACATAAAAGCAATACCTTCACAGAACCCGTCTACGGCATCGACGAGATTTTCGGCATTGGCTTTTTCCAGCGCCGGAATACAGACATCGTCGATATAAGCATCAGGCTTGTCCTTGTAGTCGGCAGGCACCGCATGGGCACCGAGGAACGAGGTTTTCACCCGCACCGGGCGCTGGGCTTCAATTTTGCGCGCCACCCGCAGCATGGCCAACTCGGTGTCAACATCGAGCCCGTATCCGGACTTTATCTCGATCATCGACACGCCCTCCGCCAGCAGCGCATCTACCCGGGGCAGTGCAGAATTCAGCAATTCCTGCTCATTGGCGCGGCGGGTCGCGGAAACCGTGGAGACTATGCCGCCGCCAGCTCGTGCGACCTCTTCATAGCTCGCTCCCTGCAGCCGCATTTCGAACTCGCGGGCCCGGTCGCCGCCGAATACAATGTGGGTGTGGCAGTCGATCAACGCAGGGGTAACCAGGCGTCCTTCGAGGTCATCGTGCTGCCAGCCGGCATAGTGCGACGGGATGTCGTCGCCACCACCGCACCAGGCGATCCGTCCTGCGTCCAAGGCAATCGCTGCGCCCTCGACAAGTCCGTAGGCTTCGGTACCGGGCGCCATGCTGGCCAGGTTGAGATTTGTCAGCAGTTTCTGGGAAGATGACACGCCGGGCACTCTTGAATGTTTCTGAATATTCGATATTATGTGCAGACATAATACGAGTCAATGCCGGAAACTTACCCATGCAACAAATCTGGGCTGAAACCGCACTTACCGCCGACGGATGGCAGAACCACGTACTGGTTACAATCGACAATGCCGGGACCATCACGTCGGTCGAGGCGGATACCGGCCCGGCAGGTCATCGCACCGGCATATTGCTGCCGGCGCCGGTGAACCTGCATTCACATGCCTTCCAGCGCGCCATGGCCGGCCTGACCGAGGCGCGCGGGCCGGACCCGTCAGACAGTTTCTGGACCTGGCGGCAGCTGATGTACCGGTTTCTGGACCAGCTGACCCCGGATCACATCGAAGCCATTACCGCATTTGTGCAGATGGAAATGCTGGAAGCCGGCTATGCAGCGGTGGCCGAGTTCCACTACCTGCATCACCAGCCCGACGGCACGCCTTATGATGATCTGGCGGAACTCTCCGGCAGGATTTGTGCTGCCGCGTCTGAAACCGGCATCGGGCTGACATTGCTGCCGGTGCTGTACGAACACGGCGGCTGCGACGGACGCGCCCTGGGATCAGGCCAGAAGCGCTTCGGCAATGCGCCGGACAGGTATGCAAAACTGCAACAGGCGGCGGCCAAGGCGGCCGGCAGCCTGCCTGACGATACTATTGTAGGTGTCGCGCCGCATTCCCTGCGCGCGGTCAGCCGGGACGGGCTGAAATTTGCCGACTGGCTGGCAACGGACACCCCGATCCACATGCATCTGGCCGAACAGGCCGCTGAAGTCACGGAGGTCGAGGCGGCGTGGGGCAAGCGGCCTGTGGACTGGCTTTTGTCCAACCACAAGGTCGATGACCGCTGGTGCCTGATCCACTGCACTCAGATGACGCCTGACGAGACGGCTGCACTGGCTGCGACGGGCGCGGTTGCCGGCCTGTGTCCGATTACCGAGTCCAGCCTCGGGGACGGCATATTCGACGGCGTGCGCTATGTGACGGCGAATGGACGCTTTGGCGTCGGATCTGACTCCAACATTCGCATATCCCTGGCGGAGGAATTGCGCACGCTGGAATACTCGCAACGCCTGCGCGACAGGGGCCGGGCCATGCTGGCAACACCGGACAAGTCCACTGGCCGGGTGTTGTTCGACGGGGCCTGCGCAGGCGGCGCCCAGGCGGCAGGCCGCAATTCAGGATCAATTGAGCCGGGCCGGATGGCGGACCTTTTGTCGCTTGATGCCGGCAATCCCAATCTTGCCGGGCGTTCGGGTGACGCCCTCCTCGACAGTTTCATCTTTGCGGGTGGCAACGAGCTCGTTTCGGACATGTGGGCAGCGGGTCGATACTGTGTGCACGAAGGTAACCATGTAGCGCGTGGACGGATAATTCAACGCTATGTTGATACAATAAGGAGTTTAAACAACTTATTGTGACTCAATTGGATACAAATTCCTGGCAAGGCATCAAGTCAGAGGTTATGCGCCGGATCAACTCCCGGCGCTGGCAACCAGGCGACCTGATCCCGGGCGAGGTCGAGCTTGCGGAAGAATTCGGCTGTGCGCGGGCCACGGTCAACAGGGCCTTGCGGGAGCTGGCGGACAGTGGCCTGCTGGACCGCAAGCGCAAGGCCGGCACGCGGGTCGCGCTCAACCCGGTGCGCAAGGCCACGGTTGAAATCCCGGTTATCCGGCAGGACGTGGAGTCTCGCGGCAAAGTCTACAGTTTCGACGTGCTGGACCGCAAGGAACTGGCCCCGTCCGCTATATTGCAACAGCAATACGCCCTGGCAGCTTCCGCGCCGCTGCTTGGATTATGGACATTGCATCGAGCCGATACCAAGCCATTTGCCTATGAAGAGCGCTGGATCAACCTGTCCGTCGTGCCGGAGATTGTCGACGCTGACCTGGAAACACTGAGTGCCAACGAATGGCTGGTGCGCAACATGCCCCTGTCACGCGGTGAATTCACTTTCTCCGCCGCCAACGCGACCGCAGCTGAAAGCCAGCTGCTCGACTGCCCTCGAGACGCCGCCGTATTCATCGTCAATCGCAGCACCTTCGTGGTAGACGATGCAATCACCGCGGTACGCCTGGTCTACGGACCGGGATATTCCATGAGAACCGTCGTTTAACCCACATTCTGCTTCACCAGGTCGGCATAGAGCCCGCGCAGTTTCTGTGTCACCGGCCCGGCGCCGTCATGATCGCCTATTTTCACACCGTCCAGCGAGGCAACCGGGGTCTGGGCGCCGAACGTGCCGGTGAGAAACGCTTCATCGGCGGAATAGGTGTCAACCAGTGAGTAATTGCGCTCGAATACCGGAATATCGTTGGCCCGGCACAGATTTATGATGTTCTGGCGGGTGACGCCGTTCATGCAATAGTCCCCGGTGGACGTCCACACCTCGCCTTTTCGCACAATGAAGAAATTGCAGGCATTGGTGGTGTTGACGAAGCCAAGCGGGTCCAGCATCAGCGCCTCGTCCGCGCCCATGCGCTCCGCCTGCAGGCAGGCCGTTACGCAGTTCAGCTTGGAATGGGAATTGTACTTGGCGTCCTGCGCCATCGGGGCGCCGCGCACCTGCGGCACGGTCACCAGCGCCAGTCCGTGGACCTGGACTTCCTGCTTCGGCCTGGAATGCTCGATGATGATGACCACGGTCGGACCTGAGCGCGACAACCGGGGGTGCTGAAACGGCTTGTCCTTGGTGCCGCGTGTCACCATCAGGCGGCAGTGGGCGTCGGTGACCATGTTATTGGCCGCAACCGTCTTCGTCAGGGCATCCAGCACCCCTGCCCGGTCCATGCCGATGTCGATGCCGACCGCCTTGCAACTGCCGAACAGCCGGTCCATGTGCTCATCGAAAAAGGCCCATTTGCCGTCATAGAGCCGCATGCCTTCCCACATGCCGTCGCCCAGCATGAAACCTGAATCATAGACCGACACCTTCGCGTCATCGCGATGCACGATGTCACCGTTCACCCAGATCCTGATATCGCGATTACGGACATCTTCCTCCGTCTCGTGGCTGTGGTGACTGGATGGCGTATCATTCATGGTCTTGTTCCCGGTAATTGAATGCGGCACACACTAGTCCAACTTGCGAACCGTATAACAGGGGTGAAATGACCAACGCCGCCCGCGAAATTGAACGACACATCGACAGGCTGCACAGCAACGGCCGGTTGCGGGTATGGTCGCTGATCATCACCTTCTTCGGGGATGCGGTGGCGCTGCGCGGTGGCCGCGTGGCGCTGAGCACGCTGCAAGACGCCATGGGACTTTTAAACATTGAACCAGGCGCCGTCAGGACCGCCCTGTCGCGGCTGGCCGGCGAAGGCTGGGTTGAGCGCGAGCGTGAAGGACGATTGAGCTTCTACAAGCTGACGGATCAGGGACACGCGGCGTTCGATGAGCCGACACGGCGCATCTATGCAGGCGCGGCGCGTGACTGGGACGGTGAGTGGACCGTCGCCGTTGAGGCGCAGGACACCTCAAACCGCCTCAGCAAACACGGCTTCGTTGCCCTGGGCGGCAAGGCATGGCTTCGGATCGGCGGCGATGCGGATGGCCTGCCCGATGACCTGCTGGTGATTTCCGGAACCGGTTCCGACCTGCCGGAACCGCTTTTGTCACTGTGGAAACTCGACGAACACGCCGCCCACTACACGGCCTTCATCAGCAGCTGGCAAGCTTTCAGCGCACCTGGAAACCTGTCACCCGGTGAAGCCATGGCAGCGCGCACCTTGCTGTTGCACGACTGGCGGCGCATTGTACTGCGCGACCCGGGCTTGCCGGACGCCCTGCTGCCGGCCGGCTGGATCGGCGACAAGGCCCGCAAACTGGCCGGGCAGACCTATCATGGCCTGCTGCAAGGCAGTGAAAACTGGTTGAATGACAATGGCTTACCGGTTCAAACCGACTCCGGAGCCATGCAACAGCGGTTTAACGTGTTACGAAATATTGCCAAATAAAAAATTTTTTGTTACACGTAATGCCCAATATGGAGGACGCTCATGTATTCCCAAGGGTTGATCGGCGCTGACAGCCACACGGAAGAAACGCCGGAGTTTCTCGACGCCTTTCAGGCGCGCATAGACGCGGAAGAAAAGATCGAGCCCAATGACCCGATGCCGGACGGCTATCGCCGCACGCTGGTGCGCCAGATCGGCCAGCATGCGCATTCGGAAATTGTCGGCATGCTGCCGGAAGGAAACTGGATCACCCGCGCACCGACGCTGAAGCGCAAGATCGCGCTGATCGCCAAGGTGCAGGATGAAGGCGGACACGGGCTTTATCTTTACTCTGCCGCAGAAACACTAGGAGTATCGCGCGAGCAGATGACCGAAGAACTACTGTCGGGCAAGGCGAAGTATTCCTCCATATTCAACTATCCGACGCCGACCTGGGCCGATATCGGCGCCATTGGCTGGCTGGTGGACGGTGCCGCCATCATGAACCAGATACCGCTGTGCCGGTGTTCGTTCGGTCCTTACGCGCGTGCCATGATCCGGGTGTGCAAGGAAGAAAGTTTTCACCAGCGCCAGGGCTATGAAATCATGATGCAGCTGGCGCACGGGTCAAAGGCGCAGAAGGACATGGCGCAGGACGCGCTGAACCGCTGGTGGTGGCCGTCACTGATGATGTTCGGCCCGCATGACGCCGACAGCGAGCATGGCGATCAGTCTATGGCATGGAAGATCAAGCGGTTCAGCAATGACGCCCTGCGCCAGAAATTCATCGATGCGACAGTGCCACAGGCTGAATTCATCGGCCTGACCATGCCGGACCCGGACCTGAAATGGAACGAGGAGCGCAGTTGCTACGACCACGGACCCATTGACTGGGACGAATTCTGGCGCGTGGTCAAGGGCGGCGGACGCATGAACCGGGACCGCATCACAGCACGCGCGAAGGCCTGGGACGATGGCGCCTGGGTGCACGAGGCAGCGCTTGCCCATGCCGAAAAGCGCGCAACCCGCAAGGTGGCTGCAGAATAATGAAGACCCGTCGCGCCATGCCGGTGCTGCAGGTCTCCGACCTGAGTGCCTCGGTTGACTATTACAACCGGCTCGGTTTCGCCACCAACGGCATCTGGGGTGAACCTGCAACGTTCGCCATCATGCAGCGCGGCGATGTGAGCATAGCCCTGCAATTGCTGCGGGCGGAAGAGATGCCTGTAAACACCCATTGGGCTGCCTATATCTATGTTGATGATGCCAAGGCCGTGCATGAGGAGTTTCAGGCCGCCGGTATCGACATCGACCGCCCGCCGGAAGAGGCATTCTACGGCTGCCTGGATTTCGACGTCGCCGACCCGGATGGCCACTTGCTGGCTTTCGGGCAGGATCTCGACGCCGAACCGCACGGCCCCGGTCTCGGCGCTGACAAAGGCAATGGATAATGTACGAAAACACCCATATCGCAGAACTGAACGTCGCCTATCCCAAGTACGACGTGAACGACCGCCGCTTTGCCGGCTTCGTCAACAATCTCGACCGCATCAACGCGATGGCAGAACGCTCGCCCGGTTTTGTGTGGCGGCTGAAGGACGATGCTGCCGGCAACGCCATGAGCCTGCAGCCTGACGATGATCCGGCCATGATCCCGAACCTGAGTGTCTGGGAAAGCGTGGAAGACCTTGAGCGCTTCACCTTCGGGACCGTTCACGCCCAGATCTACAAGCTCAGGGAAAACTGGTTCAAGCCGATGCAGGAACGCCATTTCGTCATGTGGCATGTGCCCATCGGCCATCAGCCGACACTGGAAGAAGCCATCGCAAAACTTGCGCAGATCAACGCCGACGGGCCGTCGGATGACGTGTTCGGATGGGAAGCCATGACAAACAAGGGTCAGGACCCATTAGTCTTATGCAATTCTGTTTGAACGAAAACATCCGAATGATGGTGAAAAAGCGCAAGGCAAGGCTTTGTGCCTTGTCGAGCATTTTTCGCCTTCAGGCGGGTGTTTTCCTTCAAACCCGAAGGGCGGGGTCTATTTTGCCCCTGACTGTGTTGAAAGAGCTTGAAAACCGGCTAGGTTTCCTGCGCCCTTTCGCCTTGTCAGAGGCAAAATATCCTCCCGCAGAATGGATAAGATTAATGGGTCCTGACCCTAAACTATGGATGGAGAAACGCTGTGCCTGAACCAATGACCCCTTTGTGGGAAGTGTTTATCCGCCCGCGCAACGGCCTGCATCACAAGCATGTCGGCTCGCTGCACGCAGCAGATGCCAGCCTGGCCATCCAGTCGGCGCGCGACGTCTACACCAGGCGCGGAGAAGGCAATTCCATCTGGGTAGTGCCGTCCGCCGAGATTGTGGCGTCCGATCCGTCGTCGGGCAAGGAGATGTTCGATCCTGCCGATGACAAGGTCTATCGGCATCCGACCTTTTACGACATTCCCGATGAAGTGGGGCACATGTGATGACCGGCGCCGCCATCTCGCACTCACACCTGTTCGAGGCCGTGCTGCAACTGGCCGATGATCACCTGATACTCGGCCAAAGGGTCAGTGAATGGTGTGGTCATGCACCGATGCTGGAGGAGGACCTGGGGCTTGCCAACATGGCACTGGACCTGTTGGGGCAGTCGCGCGCGCTTTATGCCTATGCCGCCGAGATTGAGGGCGCCGGCCGCAGTGAAGACGATCTCGCCTTCCTGCGGCTTGAGCGCCAGTACCTGAACTGCCTGCTGGTAGAACGGCCCAACGGTGATTTCGCCCATTCCATCCTGCGCCAGTTGTACTTTGCCGCGTTCATGCATCCGTTCTGGCAGTGGGTATCCGCCAATTCGGCCGACGACACCTTGCGCGGTATCGCCGGCAAGGCGGAAAAGGAAATGGCGTATCACGTTCGTCATTGCGGCGAGTGGGTGGTGCGGCTCGGCGACGGGACCGGGGAAAGTGCCCGGCGCATGAAGGCTGCGGTCGACGCCCTGCACCATTATACCGACGAGCTGTTCCAGGGATCCGCCGCCATGGCCGACTGTGCCGGAAACGGCATACTGCCCGATGTCGAAACCCTGCGCCCGGCCTGGACGGAAACCATCACAAACATCTTTGCGCAAGGCCTGCTCGAGGTCCCGGACGTGGCCCACCCGCAGACCGGCGGCCGTAGTGGCGAACACGGTGAGGAAATGGGGCATATTCTCACTGAGCTGCAATACATGCAGCGCACCTACCCCAATCTGCAGTGGTAGCCCGCATGGCCAATCCTGCCACAACCCAAAACCTCGATGCAGCCCGCGCCTGGGCGGCCGCGGCTGCCGTACCGGACCCGGAAGTGCCGTGCGTGACCGTTGCCGATCTCGGCATCCTGCGCCAGGTCGCCATCGAGGACGGCGTGGCGATAGCTTATGTAACGCCCACCTATTCCGGCTGTCCTGCGGTACTGGCCATCGAACTGGCCATTGAAGCGGCCCTGCTGGAGGCGGGCTTTGAAGCGCGCATCGAACGGGTCATGTCACCTGCGTGGACCACCGACTGGATCACGCCGGAGGGCTGCGAGAAACTGCGCGCCTACGGCATTGCCCCGCCGGTCAAGGGCAGCAATTCGAAGATGGCGCTGTTCGGTGAAACCGTCATCAACTGCCCGCGCTGCGGCAGTTCCGAAACGCAAAAAGTCTCCGAATTCGGCTCCACCGCCTGCAAGGCACACTATACCTGCAAGGCGTGCGCGGAGCCGTTTGATTATTTCAAGTGCATCTGAGGATTTGGCAATGGTTCAGGATCAATTTCACGAACTGACGGTTTCCGGCACCCGCCCGCAGACCGATAAGGCAACGGCCATCCGTTTCGATTTGCCGGATGCCCTGAAATCCGAATTTGCCTTCAAGCCGGGTCAGTATCTGACCGTGCGAGCCGAGCTGGGTGGCGAGGAAGTGCGCCGCTCCTATTCGATCTGCTGCCGGCCCGATGACGGGCTGGAGATCGGCGTCAAGCATCTCGAAGGCGGAGTGTTTTCAAGCTTTGCACAAGGCCTGAAGACCGGGGACAGGATCGAGGTCATGGCGCCCAAGGGCCGCTTTGTGGCCGAAACCGGCGGCAAACATGATTACCTGCTGATCGCGGCGGGCTCCGGCATTACCCCGGTGCTGTCTATCGTCAAGACCGTGCTGCGCGACGAGCCGGAGAGCACGGTGACACTGGTCTACGCCAACCGCAATTTTGACAGCGTGATGTTCCGCGACGATCTCGACGCCCTGAAGGACACCTACCTGACGCGGCTTTCGCTGCTGCACGTGATTTCCGAGGAAGGCCAGGATGCCGAGATCCTGTCCGGCCGCATCGACGCGGCGAGGCTCAATGACATGAAGGAGCGCGGCCTGATCGACCCGGCGCGCTATGATGCGGTCTATCTGTGCGGGCCGGCGCCGATGATCAAGACGCTGCGTTCGACACTAACGGACATGGGTGTTGCCTTCGACAAGATCAGGTTCGAAGTGTTCACACCGACCCCCTATGGCCAGCCGGGCGGTGAACACCCGCCTGCCAGGCCCGACCTGACCGGGTCTGAAGTCGAAATCATTCTGGACGGAGGCCGGCGCAAGCTGCGGGTCGATCCGTCAGCGGAAACCGTGCTCGGTGCGGCCAAGGCTGCCGGGCTTGAAATCCCGCATTCGTGCGCCGGCGGCATGTGCTGCACGTGCCGGTGCAAGGTGCTGAAAGGTTCTGCCACCATGGACCAGAACTGGTCGCTGCAGCCCTGGGAACTCGAAGCCGGTTACATCCTCGCCTGCCAGGCGCGGCCTGAAACCGAAAAACTGGTGCTCGACTTCGATGCGACCTGACCCGCACGTCCGGCTCGACACAAACACGTCTTAATCATAGCAGACCATCCTTACCCAGCGTGGGGGAGGCATGCGACCACTTCTTTCATGGCCCGACAATTGGTCGCGTTTGTGGAGGAAGTCATGCTTAAACAGATTGCACTTGGACTGGCGATGAGCTGTTGCCTTTCGGTTGCAGCATTTGCGGAGGAATGTAAACCGTCCAAATGGGGCCCTGACGATGAAATCGGCGCGGCCAATTACGTAACGCCGAAGCGCACCATCGCTGCTGCCAAGCTGGTCAAGACAGGTGAAAGCCATCCCCTGGGCATTGTTGTCGACCCCGACATGCCGGCGTTCCCGCCACGCTCCACCAAGCTGCAGGTGATCGCACCCAACCAGATACAGGGCGCCGACAACTCCAAGGTGTTCGGCTACGACATGACCTACAATGACGACCTGGCCCAGTTGTGGTTCGGCACCGGCCCTCAGATTGACGGCCTCGGTCACCTGGGCGAAGGCAACCTCTACTACAACTGCAACAAGGCGGCCGACTTTGTGAAAATCACCGGCCTGACCAAGCTCAGTGTGGACAAGATCCCGCCGATGATCGCGCGTGGCGTGCTGATAGACATGGCGGAGCATTTCGGGGTCGAGGTTATGGAGGGCGGCCAGGCCATCACGACCGACGACATCAAGGCCGCCATGGCCAAGCAGAACGTCACCATCAATGAAGGCGACGTGGTGCTGATCCACACCGGCTGGACCGACGGCAAACTGGCCAGCGCGCCCAAGGAATGGGTGAGCACGGAACCGGGCCTCGACAATGGCGCGGCAAAGTACCTGGCCTCACTGGACCCGATGGCGGTCGGGGCCGACACCTGGGGCCTTGATGTCGTCCCGCCGGTCAAGGGTGAGAAGGTGTTTTACGGCCACGTCGAGTTGCTGAGAAACAAGGGCATCTACATCCTGGAGACCATGAACACCGGACGTCTGGCGAAAGAGAATGTCGGTGAGTTCATGTTCGTCCTGGGCCAGGCCCGCATCAAGGGCACGGTTCAGATGATCATCAACCCGGTTGCCATGTGGTGATCTGAACGAAGTTTATCTCTGCCACGGAGCGTACCTGCTCTGTGGCAGGGCGCAGCGACGCCGTGCCATACTGACTGTTCAGGCTTGCTGCCGGTGATCGTCTACAACGCTGAGGTTAGGTGGTGCCTGTTCGCCGACCTGTTGCAGGCAATCGGACAGTTTTTCGAACAGTTCAGGATGCTGGCCGCTGTCGACTGTGGTGTGAAAACCCTCGACATCGGGCATCGACACATGGATTGACCCATCGTCGCTGTCATACCACACCGCTATGTGAGAATAGGCGGACTTCCCCAATTTGCTGATACTCATGGCGACCTCAATTACTGACTTTGATACAAATATCGTAACCATTTGTTTACCTTTGGGTCAAACGCCGCCATTCCAAGTGGTAAACGGGCACAGAATACATGCAGTATTGAGTCAAATTGCGGCGGCAAGCCCCTGAACCGGCTATAGAAGCCTGAGTTAGGGTTTTCGACGCCTGCACTACCCGCGATCGTTGGCCCTGAGCCATTCCGACACGGTTTCCAGCTTGTTGCGCAAATGCTGTTTCAGGATGATGCCGAGCTTGCGGCCGTCGCGGGCCTGCAGGGCAGTAAGGATTTCCTCGTGCTCGGCCACTGCCTTGTCCCAGCGTTCCCGCGTCATGTTGGCGAGATAACGGGCACGGCGCACGCGGGCTGACAGCATGCGGTGCTGGGCGGCCAGGGTGTCATTGCGGGCAGCCTTCAGGATGGCGGTGTGAATGGCCTCGTTGGCGGCGAAGTACTCCGGCAGGCGCTGCGCCTTGTAATGCCCGATCATCTCGTGATGGGACTTGCTGACGGCGGCAATTTCGGCGTCGGTGATCTTCTCACAGGCCAGTTCGCCGGACAACGCTTCAAGCGCGCCCATCACCGGGAAGACTTCTTCCAGGTCCTCGACCGTGACGGCGGTGACCGACGAACCGCGATTGGGGGTCAGGGTGACCAGGCCTTCCGAGGCCAGCACTTTAAGAGCCTCGCGCATCGGCGTGCGCGATACGTTGTAGCGCTCGCACAACTCCTTTTCCGGCACCTTTTCACCCGGTGCCAGCTCGCCTTCGATGATCAGCCTCTGCAGGCGCTCCACCAGTTCATCATGCAGGGAGCGCCGCACAATGGCTTCATCCATTGTAATGTTCATGCACCGGTTCCTTCCCTGTTGTCCGCGATCGCCATCTCCAGCACGCGGGCCACGTGAACGGCCTCGCGCTGCGCGCCATCTGCTATCTGGTGACGGCAAGAGGTGCCGTCTGCCACGATCAGTGTATCCGATTCTGCCGCGCGCACCGACGGCAGCAAGGACAACTCGCCCATGGCTCTGGATACATCATAGGTTTCCGCCTGGTATCCGAACGCACCGGCCATGCCGCAGCACGAGCTTTCAACCGTCTCGACCTTCAGGCCCGGCACCAGTTGCAAGGCACCGGTTACGCTGGACATGACATTATGCGCCTTTTGATGGCAATGACCATGCAACAGCACATTGCGCTCAAGCGGCGTAAACTCAAACCTGTCCGCATGGGCAACCACGAATTCCTCAAACATCATAGCCGCAGCGGCAATCTCTTCTGCCTCTTCTCCCAGTTTCATGGCGGTCAGTTCATCGCGCAGGGTCAGCAGGCAGGATGGTTCCAGCCCGACGATTCTTGCCCCGGCACGCACCAGCGGAAGATAAGCAGCGACCAGGCGCCTGGCCTCGGCACGCGCCTCATCCACCAGACCCGAGGCCAGGTAGGTCCTGCCGCAGCAGGGCGGCCGCGATGAGCCTTCCGGCAACGGCGAGACCACGTGGAAGCCGCCGACCGCCAGCACCTTGCGGGCGGCACGCAGGTTCTCGCTGTCGAAATAGGTGTTGAACGTGTCCCCGAACAGGATCACCGGCGTTCCGTCAGCCGGACCGGCAGCATCACCATGGCGATAGCTGTCAGCGCGCCATTTCGGCAAGGCCCGCTTGCCCGACAGACCAGCAATGGTTTCACTCAATCGGGCCAGTCCAGGCACTGCATCACGGGCATTTGCCAGCCAGGGCATGCGGGCGAGATAAGGCGCATAGCGCGGCATGTGGGCCACCAACCGGTCACGCAGGGAGAGTCCCGCCTGGGCCACGCGGGCTGCCGCCACCTCGATTTTCATGCGGGCCATGTCGACACCGGTCGGGCATTCACGACGGCACGCCTTGCAGCCGACACACAGCTTCATGGTGTCCGCCATGGCATCACCGGCCAGGGCCTCAGCCCCCAGTTGTCCGGATACGGCCAGCCTGAGCGAGTTGGCCCGCCCACGGGTCAGGTGAGCCTCATCGCGGGTGACCCGGTAGGACGGGCACATGGCGCCACCGGCCAGCTTGCGGCAGGCGCCATTGTTGTTGCACATCTCGATGGCGCCCTGAAAACCACCACCGGCGCCGGGCCATTGCGACCAGTCGAGCGCGGTCGGCATCTCCGGCACGGCATAGTCCTGGTTGAAGCGGAACAGCGAGCGGTCATCCATTTTCGGCGCATCGACAATTTTACCCGGGTTGAACACACCGTCAGGATCGAACGCCTGCTTCACGTCCCGGAAGCTCGCCATCATGCGCGGGCCAAACATTTTTCCGTTGAATTCGGAACGCACGATACCGTCGCCGTGTTCGCCGGAATGCGAGCCTTTGTACTTGCGCACCAGCTCAAACGCCTCTTCGGCGATGGCGCGCATGGTTTTCACGTCGTGTTCCAGCCGCATGTTGAGCACCGGGCGCACATGCAGGCATCCGACCGAGGCATGGGCGTACCAGGTGCCTTTGGTGCCGTGCCTTGCAAAAATATCGGTCAGACCTGCGGTGTAGGCAGCGAGGTCTTTCAGTTGCACGGCGCAGTCTTCCACGAAGGAGACCGGTTTTCCTTCCTGCTTCATGGACATCATGATGTTGAGGCCGGACTTGCGCACTTCGGCAAGGTCTGACTGCAACCCCGGCTCGTTGACCTCAACCACTCCTCCGACATGCTCGCCCGTGTGCGACCAGTCAAAACCCAGATCGCCCATCACCTGATGCAACTGTTTCAGCCGGTGCAGGTTTTCATCCCAGTCATCCTCGGCGAAATCCACCAGCAGCAGGGCGTCCGGTTCATCCTTCACCACCTTCTCGATGGTCGGGCGGAAAATGTCGATGCCGCGGGCCAGTTCGATCATGGTGCGGTCGACAAGCTCTACCGCGACCGGATCGAGTTTCACTATGTGCTGGGCCGCATCCATGGCCGCATGAAATGTCGGGAAGTGGCATACGCCCATGGCCTTGCGCACCGGCAGCGGTGACAGTCTGAGCGTGATCCTGTCGGACCAGGCAAGCGTTCCTTCCGAGCCCACCAGCAGTGACGACAGGTTGACCGGCGACCCGTTCGGCACCAGCGCATCTATGTTGTAGCCACCGACACGGCGCATGACTTTTGGAAATTTCTTGGCGATCTCGGCCTGCTCGCGGACCCCCAGTGCCAGCAGCTCGGCGACAAAGCCGGGCTCGCCGGCAGATCCGGCTTCCGCAAACCGTGCCTCGGACCCATCGGCCAGGACGGCATCGATAGCCAGCACATTGTCGCGCATCATGCCATAGCGCAGGGACCGGCCGCCGCAGGAATTGTTGCCGGCCATGCCGCCAATGGTGGCGCGCGACGCGGTCGACACATCTATCGGATACCACAGCCCGTGCGGCTTCAGGCGCCGGTTCAACTCGTCCAGCACAATACCCGGCTCGACGACACAGGTGCGGGCTTCGACATCCAGCTCGACCAGCCGGTTCAGGTGTTTCGACGTATCAATGACAATGGCGTCATTGACCGTCTGGCCGCATTGCGAGGTGCCGCCGCCGCGCGGCAGCACCGACACGCCTTCCTCCCGCGCCAGCCGGATGACGTTGCGCACATCTTCAGAGGTCTCCGGCACGACCACCGCGCGCGGCATGATCTGGTAGATCGAGGCATCGGTGGCATAGCGCCCGCGCGAAAATGCATCATCCATCACCTCGCCCTGCACGGCATCGCGCAGGCGTCTGGTAAGCGAGGATAATGCAAGTGTGGTCACGCAATAGGCCTTGACATAATTTTGAATGCAAAATTAAATATACGCATTCCAATCGAGGTGGCAAGGCCGAACCGGCTTGACCAATTCCGCCGCCTGAGACTTCAAAGGACTTCATTACATGCACGCCCCAGGCCGCCATTTTCTGCAGATCCCCGGCCCCACCAACGTGCCGGACCGGGTGCTGCGCGCCATGGATTATCCGACCATGGACCATCGCGGACCGGGCTTTGCCGAGGTTGGCCTGAAATGCCTGGACGGCATGAAATCCATCTTCAAGACCGACAAGACCGTGGTGATCTACCCGGCCTCGGGCACCGGTGCGTGGGAAGCAGCCCTGGTCAACACGCTGTCGCCGGGCGACAAGGTATTGATGTGCGAAACCGGCCATTTTGCTTCGTTGTGGAGCAAGTTGGCCAAGCGGCTTGGCCTTGAACCGGTCCTGATCGAGACGGACTGGCGACGCGGTGCGATACCCGAAGCAATCGGCGAAGCGCTGGACGCAGACAAGGCACACGACATCAAGGCGGTGTGCGTGGTGCACAACGAGACCTCGACCGGGTCGACATCGCGCATGGGCGATGTGCGCGCCGCCATGAATGCAACCGGCCACCCTGCCCTGCTGATGGCCGATACCATTTCCTCGCTGGCGTCGATCGATTTCCGCCATGACGAATGGGGCGTCGATGTCACGGTCGCAGGTTCGCAGAAGGGCCTGATGTTGCCGCCGGGCCTGAGCTTCAATGCAGTCAGCGACAAGGCTCTCGAGGCTGCCAAAACCTCGAAAATGCAAAAATCCTACTGGGCGTGGGACGAAATGGCCGGGCCCAACCAGACAGGTTACTTCCCCTACACGCCTGCCACCAACCTGCTGTACGGGCTGGCGGAAGCCATCGACATGCTGCACGAGGAAGGCCTCGACAATGTGTTCGCCCGCCATAAGCGCCATTCCGAAGCCACCCGGCGCGCGGTGCAGGCCTGGGGCCTTGAGGTCCTGTGCAACGAGCCGAAAGACTATTCGCACGCGCTGACCGCCGTCATGCTGCCGGAAGGGCACAATGCCGATGAGTTCCGCGCCACCACGCTGAAACATTTCAACATGTCGCTGGGCAACGGCCTGTCACGGCTGGCCGGCAAGGTGTTCCGCATCGGCCATCTCGGCGACTTCAACGATCTCATGCTGATGGGCACCCTGTCAGGCGTTGAAATGGGGCTTGGCGTCGCGGACGTTCCGCACCAGATTGGCGGTGCACAACGCGCCATGGAGTATCTGAAGACCGCCGCAACAGAAGAAAGCAGCTCTGTTGCGGCTGAATAACAATGACCTGCTGCAATTCCTTTTGGGAGGAAACTGAAAATGAAAAGCATTATCAAGGTTCTGGCCTTTTCAACCGCACTGGCCGCAATGGCCTCTGCGGCACACGCTGAAAAACTGATCCTCAAGTTCGGCCATGTGGGCAAGCCGGGTTCGCTGTTTGCCGCCTCGGTTGACGAATTTGCCAAGCGTGCCAATGCAGCGCTCGGCGACAAGGCTGAAGTCCAGGTATTCGGCTCTTCGCAGCTCGGCAAGGACAAGGAACTCCTGCAGAAGCTCAAGCTCGGCCAGATCACCTTCTCGCTGCCGTCATCGGTGATGTCGTCGGTGTCGGACACGTTCGGCGTGTTTGAAATGCCCTACATCATCAAGGACCGCGATCACATGAAGCGGGTGCAGGCGTCCATGGGCGACACCTTCCAGGCAGCGGCAAAGGCCAAGGGCTACCGCATCCTGAGCTACTATGAAAACGGCTTCCGCCACATCACCAACAACACCAAGCCGATCGACAAGCCCGGCGACCTGGCCGGCATCAAGCTGCGCACGCCTAAGGGCGCCTGGCGCGTCAAGATGTTCAAGCTGTACGGGGCAAACCCGACGCCGATGGCGTTTTCCGACGTGTTTACCGCGCTGAAGACCGGCGTGATCGACGGCCAGGAAAACCCTTACGCACAGATCTGGTCAGCCAAGTTCCAGGAAGTGCAGAAGTACCTGTCGATCACCGGGCACGTCTACACACCTGCCTATGTGCTGGTATCCGACACCCATTTCGGCAAGCTGCCGGAAGACGTTCAGAAAACCCTGATGGACGTGGCTGCCGATACGCAGGGGTTTGTGTATGACACCGCGGCCGGTCTGGAAACCGAACTGCTGGAAAACCTGAAAAAGGGCGGCATCACGGTGAACACGGCCGACAAGGCAGCCTTCATCGAGGCGTCCAAGCCGATCTATGATGAGTTCTCGTCGTCGGTCGAGGGCGGCAAGGAACTGATCGAGAAGGTCCAGGCCGAAGCCTCCGGTTCCTAACACAGGAAATATTTCGGGGATGATTTACCCATCCCCGACCTCCCTGATGAAGGCCGGTCTTTGTTTACCGGCCTTCATTTTCAGACCTTCTTACCGATGCCAGGGGCAACCAGCATGACCGGCGTATTTGGCCGCGGGCTTGGCCGCACACTCGAATGGATCCTGATCACCCTGATGGTGACGCTGACCACGCTGGTCATTGTCGCGGTGGTGTATCGCAAGCTCGGCAACTCGCTGTCCTGGTACGACGAGGTCGCCTCGGTCGTTTTATCCTGGATTACCTATTACGGCGCGGCGCTGGCCGCACTCAGGCGCAAGCACATCGGCTTTGACTCGGTGCTGCTGGCCATCCCGATGCCAATGCGCATGTGGGCGGTGGCGTTCGGCGAGGTCATCGTCATCGGCTTCTTCATCCTGATGGCCTGGGCCGGGTTTACCGTGCTGAATGTCTTGCAGGGCGAGACGCTGGACAGCCTGACCTGGATACCGGTGCAGCTGACACAGTCGGTGATCCCCATCGGCGCCATCCTGTTCATTTTATGCGAACTGCTCAGCCTGCCTGACTACTGGCGGCAGATCGCAGCCGGCCAGTCGAGCGAGCATTAGCCATGGTTGTCCTGATCATCTTCCTCGTTCTCGTTGCGCTGATCTGCATCAACGTACCGATCGCCGTAGCGCTTGCCGTTGCCGGTGTCGTCGGCCTGCTGATGACCGAAGGCCCGGGTTCGCTCGTAACCGTGGCGCTCGACATGTATGACGGGTCGACGAAATTTTCGCTGATCGCCATTCCGATGTTCGTATTGGCCGGCGCCATCATGAACGCGGCCGGCATCACCACCCGGCTGATCAATTTCATCACCGCGCTGATCGGCTTCGTGCGCGGCGGCCTGGCCATGGTCAATATCGGCGTGTCGCTGTTCTTTGCGGAAATTTCCGGCTCCGCCGTGGCAGACGTTGCCGCCATGGGCTCGATCATGATCCCGGAGATGAAGAAACGCGGCTATCCAGCGCCGTTTGCCGCCGCCGTCACCTCGTCGTCGGCCTCGCTGGCGGTGATCATTCCGCCGTCGATCCCGATGATCCTGTATGCTTCGTCGGCCAATACTTCCGTGGAGCAATTGTTCGTGGCCGGTTTCGTGCCCGGCTTCCTCGGCGGCTTCGGGCTGATGATGGTGGCCTATATCTTCGCCCGCAAATACAATTTTCCGGTGGAAAAGGCGTTCAACCTGAAGCGTCTGCGGGAGACCTTCGTTGAAGCGCTGCCGACCTTCCTGCTGCCGATCATCATTCTGGGCGGTATTTTCGGCGGCTTCGTTACCGCGACGGAGGCAGCGGGCCTGGCCGTGCTGGTGTCCATCGGCATCGGCCTGTGGTACCGCGAGACCAACCTGAAGGAACTTTACAAGGCGATGCTGGACGGTGGCATGCAGACCGCCGTCGTAATGGTGCTGGTGGCGGCCTCGGTGCTGGTCGGCGGCTTCCTGACCCGGGCCCAGGTGCCGCAGGAACTGGCCTCGCAGCTTCTGTCGATCACCGACAACCAGTACGTCATCCTGCTCATCCTCAACATCTTCTTCCTGATCATCGGCTTCTTCCTGCACTCGGCCGCCGCCATCATCCTGGTGGTGCCGATCGTGGTGCCTTTGATCGTGCAGGCCGGCATCGATCCGGTGCATTTCGGTCTGGTGGTCACGCTGAACCTGGCGATCGGCCAGCAGACACCGCCGGTGGCCTCGGTGCTGATCACCGCGTGTTCCATCGCCAAGGCCAATATCTGGGATGTGACGCGGGTCAATATCTGGTTCATCGCGGTTTTGATGACGGTGCTGTTGATGTGCACCTATATTCCGGCCATACCCATGTTCCTGGTGGAATACTTCTACCGGTCCTGAGGCTTTGAAGGCGTGAATCGATGACTGAACCGCAAGACCTGCTGTGGAGCGAAGACAACGGCGTCGGCGTGATCACGCTGAACCGTCCGAAGGCGCGCAATTCGCTGACCTTTGCCATGTACGAGGCCATCCGCGATATCTGCGAACGCGCTGCCGGTAATGAGAACCTGCGCGCCGTCATCATCACCGGATCGGGCGACAAGGCGTTTGCAGCCGGCACCGACATTTCAGCCTTCCGCGACTTCTCCAAGCCGCAGGATGCGCTCGACTATGAAGCGCGCATCGACAAGGTGCTGGCGGCACTTGAAGCGGTGCCGGTGCCGACAATCGCCGCCATTTCAGGGGCTTGTACCGGCGGCGGGGCGGCCATAGCCGCGTGCTGCGATCTGCGCATCGGTGCGCGCGACATGCGCTTCGGCTTTCCGATTGCCCGCACGCTCGGCAACTGCCTGTCCAACAACAACCTGGCGCGGCTGTCGTCCATGCTGGGCGCCCACCGGGTCAAGGAAATCATCTTCACCTCGCGCCTGATCGAGGCGGAAGAAGCGCTCGCCCTCGGGCTGGTGTCGGAACTGCATGACGACAAGGCTGCGGTGTTAGCGCGCGCCCATGAACTGGCGGAAACCCTGAAAGGCCACGCACCGCTGACCATGCGCGCCACCAAGGAAGCGCTCAGACGCCTGCGCGTCGGACATGACGGCGATGATCATGACCTGATCGTCGAATGCTATATGAGCGAGGATTTCCGCGAAGGCATGGAGGCCTTCCTGGCCAAGCGCAAACCGGACTGGAAGGGCAAGTGAGCAGCGTTCCGAACACGGGGCCCTTAAAGGGCATGAAAGTCATTGAGATGGCCCACATCATGGCCGGGCCCGTCACCGGCCTGATGCTGGCCGACATGGGCGCCGACGTGATCAAGGTGGAACGGCCCAACGGCGATGATACAAGGCGGTTCCTGCCGCCGGACATTGAAGGCGAATCCGCCGCCTTCATGATGATGAACCGCAACAAGCGCGGCATAAAACTCGATCTCAAATCGGAAGCCGGAAAAGCCGCGCTGATCCGGCTGATTGAAGGGGCCGACTGCCTGATCGAGAATTACCGCCATGACACCATGGAAAGGCTCGGGCTCGGCTATGACGAGCTGAAAAGAATAAATCCCGGCCTGATCTATTGCGAAATCTCCGGCTTTGGCCGCACCGGGCCATATCGCGAGCGCGGCGGCTTTGACCTCATCGCGCAAGGCATGTCGGGCCTGATGTCGATCACCGGCGAGGCGCCGGGCCGCCCGCCGATCAAGGTCGGCGCCCCGGTATCCGACATCACCGCCGGTATCCTGGGTGCCATGGGCTGTGCGGCAGCCTACGCCCACAAGCTGAAAACCGGTGAAGGACAGCGGGTTGATACATCGCTGTTCGAGGCCGGCATCACCCATACCTACTGGCAGTCGGCGATCTGTTTTGCCACCGGCACCGCGCCTGGGCCCATGGGATCGGCGCATCCGCTGAACGCGCCTTATGAAGCGTTCAGGACTGCTGACGGCTGGCTCAACCTGGGCGCGGCCAACCAGACCAACTGGGAGCGCATGCTGAAGGTGATCGATGCGGAACAGCTGGCTGAAAACCCGAGCTTTGCGACCAACCGCACCCGCATGGAGAACCGCGGCGAGCTGGCCGATGCGCTGGCGCCCTATTTCAAGCCGGAAACCACGCAGCACTGGCTCGAAGCACTGGAGGCGGCAGGCGTCCCGGCAGGTCCGGTGCTGTCCATCGACGAGATGCATGCCGACCCGCAGACCATTGCCCGCGACATGGTACCGGAGGTCGAGCATCCGGTGGCCGGCACGGTCAAAACCATCGGCGCGCCGGTGAAATTCCACGGGACGCCTGCCGGCGTCAAGCGCCCTGCCCCGCTGCTGGGCCAGCACACCGAAGAAGTGCTGAAGGAGGCCGGATTTTCCGCAGACGAGATCCGCGCTGTCATCGACGGCGAGTAAAGCGGCAGGAAAAGTCACTTCCCAGCGGCGTAATCCGCATATGCCGCAATCACAAACAGCGCGATACAGATAGCGCCAAGTATCCATTGCGCCCGCCTGGACATCGCTTTGTCCATCCCGCACCAGTTCAGGAACTCCACGAAGAAGTAGAACACGGAAAGCAACTTTCCCCAGCCCATGTCCGCTCCTTCCTGATCACCTGATTTATGAAACCGTGGCCACAAAGCCATGGCCTGCGGCCATTGTCGCCGTTTCCCGACAACAAGACATTAACGGCGCAGCGGCACTCAGGGGTCTTGATTGCCTGAACAGCATTGGCACCAAAGCTTCCTGTCACTGGGCTAGTGCGCAGGCGTTTGATTGAAGCTATGCTGGCGTCATGACAGACACTTTCACCGGCACCTTCACCCAGCAGGAACCGATCCCCGACGACGCAATCGAGCGCGCTGTCGAGATCATGCGGTCCGGCCGCCTGCACCGCTATAATACCGGGCCGGGCGAGACGTCGGAAACCGCGCTGCTGGAACAGGAATATGCCGCCTACATGGGCGTCGACTACTGCCTGGCCGTCACCTCCGGCGGCTATGCCCTGACCACAGCGCTGCGTGCCTTTGGCCTGCAACCGGGCGAAGCGGTATTGACCAACGGTTTTACCCTGGCACCGGTGCCGGGCTCCATAGCGGGCGCCGGCGGGCATCCGGTGCTGGTCGAGGTCACCGAGGACCTGGTCATCGACCTGGACGATTTGCGCAAGAAGATAAAGACCAGCAAGGCACGGGTTTTGATGCTGTCGCACATGCGCGGGCATATCGCCGACATGGACGCGCTGATGGCGACCTGCAACGAAGCTGGTGTCGCCGTCATCGAGGACTGTGCCCATACCATGGGGGCTGAGTGGGCCGGGGTGAAATCCGGGCTGCACGGCATTGCCGCTTGTTATTCCACCCAGACCTACAAGCACATGAACTCCGGCGAAGGTGGCTTTCTCGTCTCCGAGGACGCGGAGCTGATGGCGCGGGCCACCATATTGTCGGGCTCGTACATGCTGTATGGCCGCCATCTCGCCTCGCCGCCGGAAGAGGTGTTCCTGAAAATCCGGCTTGAGACGCCCAACTGTTCCGGGCGCCTGGACAATCTGCGGGCCGCGATCCTGCGCCCGCAACTGAAACTGCTGGACGAAAACTGCCGGCGCTGGAACGAGCAGTATGACGCCATGGCCAGCGAGTTGTCCTACGTGCCCTATGTGCGCCTGCCGCACCGGCCCGACAAGGAACAGTTTGTCGCCAGCTCATTCCAGTTCAATGTGCCGACGTTCACGCCCGACCAGATCGACAAGCTCTTGAAGACGACACTGGCGCGCGGGGTCGAGCTGAAATGGTTCGGCGCCGATGAGCCGGTGGCGTTCACCTCGCGCCATGACAGCTGGACCTATGCGGGCAACCAGTCGCTGCCGAAGACGGATGAGGTACTGTCCACCCTGATCGACATGCGCCTGCCGCTGACCTTCTCGCTGGACGACTGCCACCTGATCGGCCGCATTATCCGCGAGTGCGTGCTGGCGGCGCGGAACTAATTTTCAAAAAGAAAGGATCTAGATCCTCATGACTCTCAAACGCGTTGCGATGGAATTCGGCATGGGCACCGACCTGCACGGCATGGACTATACCAAGGCGGCGGTGCGCGCCCTGAAGGACGCGCTGTGGCACAACTCGCTTTCCATGGCCGACGCCTTCGGCTTTCCGCGCGACGCCATGCAGGTGGAAGTGCTGATCGGCGTGGCGCAGCCCGACAAGGTGGACAAGGCGCAAGTCGCGGCCGTGCTACCCTACGGCTCGGCCAAGGTCATTGTTGAACACGGCGGCCTCGACATCGAAAAGGACAAGGGCGACACCACGGTGATGGCCAATGCGGCAGCGGTCGTCTATTTCGACATCGCAGAAGGAGCTTATACCAAATGAAGAGATTACTGATCCATTTGACCGATTTTTCGCGTTTGCTGGCTAGGCATGCTTCACACCTTGGTCTGACTGACCACAAGTGGAGCATAACGACGTCCGGCGGACGCGAAAAATCGGCCTTTGGTGGGCCAAATCCGTCCATCTGGTGCGTTGCGGCGCTTGCCCGATACACCGGCATCGCGCTGCGCGCCGCGCCTGCCAGAGTGAACGGATTTGACTCCATCAAATGGGTCAGTAATCCCTTCGTTTGGTATTAGCCATGGCTGAAAAACGTCTCATCCTGGAAATGGGCACTGGCAACGACCTGTACGGCGAAGACTACACCAAAGCCGCCATCCGCGCCGTGCAGGACTGCCTGCACCATTCCTCCCTGTCCCTGTACAAGTCACTGGACCTGGACCCGACAAAGATGGTCGTCAACGTCACCATCGGCGTGCAGAAGCCGGACCAGGTGGACACGGGCGCGGTGGCCAAGCAGTTGCCTTACGGCACGGTGACGGTTACAGCGGTCAAGGGCGGGCTGAATGTGCCGGACGAGGCGAACAATCAGTTGACTGTGGTGGCAGCGGCAGCTGTTGAAGCGCGGTATGATATTCCGGAGGGGCGGTATCGGTTGGTGGGGTGAAAACTAACGACTCACTTGCTGTTAGCCAAAAAGCTCTGCGTGACGATTGTTGATCTTTGACCAGATGGAAGCGATTTCGGGTACGTCGAGGTTGAAATCATCCTGCAGGCAATCAAGCAACGCCTTGCTTGAGGTGAGCACTTGTTCATTCATGCCCTGAGGCCCAATTGTTCTTTTGATGCAGCCGCGCAGAATTATGTGACGGTCGGAGTAGCGGCGTTGGGCCTTTAGCATGCGGCGGAATGATGAGGTCTCGTCAGTCTGCAGGGATTTGCTGATTTCGTCGAAATGGATGTCATCTACCGAGATCAGTTTGTAGTCAAACGACGTCGGCTCTCCGCCTGGAAGCTGTTCTGAAAACCGGAACCAGCCGTTGTCTTCATCCGTCACCGACAGGGTGTAGGGCGGCTGGTGGGAGGTTGCCTGGAACAGCGAGATGGGTTCGATCATGCTGCCGCCGAAACCTGTGTCTACCAGCAGCGGCTCTTCGCAATCCACGCGCAGGAACATGTGATCGGCGGGCGCTGTGCGGCTTTCGCCGTTGTCGCCGACATGGCCGGCCAATGTCTGGACTTCGAAGCCTACTTCCGTCAGGGCCCAGCGGAACAGGGCGTTGAGCTCGAAACACCAGCCGCCGCGGTGGTTGTCCACCACCTTGGTGTAGGCGCTTTCGACATCCGTCGGTACCGGGATGCCGAGTTGCTGGTCGAGGTTTTCGAACGGCACGGTCTGCAATTGCGCCTGCATGAGGGCGGTTAGGGTTGACCTGTCCGGGCGCGGGTCACCGGTGAAGCGGATGCGGTTGAGGTAGTGGTCGAGGTTCATGTTGGGAATGTTAGACGGGATCGGGTGGGGAATTCCAGATTGGCGTTGGGTGTGTGGGTTTGGTTTTTGGTTTATTTCGCTCACGCAAGCAGCCTTGGGTTGCGCTCCGCGGGGGCGGGCCTGACCGGCCCGAGGCCCGTCGGGCCTAGTTGGAATTCATCATGCAGGCAGGTGCGCGCTGAAACTCATTATTCTGGTCGAACAGCTTTTCCTCGCTCCGCTCGGGCCGTTCTCCGGCCCTGAACAACCGGTGTAACGGCCTGCCTCCGAGGCACGAAGTGCGCCCTAGCGGAGCGCAGCCTTTAGGCTGCTTGCGTGAGCGATATAAACTAGAGCGACATAAACCAACCACCCACACTCAACACCCAACAAAAAATCCCCGGGCCACCAGCCCGGGGATCACACTCGTCAAAAACTTGAAACTTCCTACTTCTTCGGCGCGCGGAAGTCTTCGTGACAGCCTTTGCATGACTTGCCGACACCGCCGATGGCGGCCTTGATGGCATCGACGCCACCGCCTGCGGCATCGGCCATCTTGGCGGCTGCTGCCTGCAGTGCCTTGTGCTTGTTGGCAACCTCGGGATAGGTGTCCCACGCTGCCTTCTTGGCCCAGGTCTTGCCTTCCATGCCGGCATCTTCAATGGCCGTACCCTTCGGCCACATGGCGTCCTGGCCGATACTGGCGGCTTTCACCAGATTGTCGGCGGCCAACTTGGCCTGTGCTGCGTCATACTCCATTTCGCCCTTCACCATGGCGCCGAGCTTGCCGAGGTTGAACGAATACAGCTGCATCACCGCCTGGCGCGCCTTGATGGCCTTGTCTTCGGCCTCGCCCGACACGGCAACGCCTGTGCCCGCTACAATACCTGCTGCAACCATCGCTGCTACGATCATACGCTTCATGTTGTCTGCTCCTTACTAGACTGCCACTTCCCAACACCGTGAGTTTCAGAATAGGCTATGCGCCAACGATCACTAATTCCCGAATTTCGCAATGAAGGTGTGCGCACATGCACAGGCTGGACTGGAGCGACCTGCAATACATTCTCGCCGTGGCCAATCATGGATCGCTGGCGGCGGCGGCGCGTGCGCTCGGCGTCAACCATTCCACCGTGCAGCGGCGCATCACCTCGTTCGAGGCCCTGCAGCAGGTCACGGTGTTTGACCGCAAGCCGGACGGGTACAAGCTGACCATCGAGGGCCAGCAGCTGCTGGAGGCAGCCAAGGCGGTCGAACAGGCGGTGTGGGGGCTGGAGCGCAAGATCACCGGCAAGGACCTGAAGCTGGAAGGCACCATAAGGCTGACCACGACGGACACGCTGTTGCACACCATTGTCGGCAGGCCTTTAGCGCTGTTTCACCAGAAGTATCCGGACATTCTATTGGACGTGTCGGTGACCAATTCCATCCTGTCGCTGACCCGGCGCGATGCCGATGTGGCGATCCGCCCGGCCCAGTCAAAGCCCGAGCCGCTGGTCGGCCATCATGTCGGCGATATCCAGTTTGCCGTCTATGCCGCACCCGCCTACCTGCGCGACAGGCCAGCGCCAACGCTGACCGGTCTCGACTGGCTGTCCCCCGGCGACACGCTGGCCAACACGACGCCGGGACGCTGGCTGCGCCGAACGGTGCCCAAGGCCAAAATCGTCATGCGAACGGACAGCCTTTTGGCGCTTGGTTGTGCGGCGCAGCGCGGACTCGGCGCGGCCATGCTGCCGACCTATCTGGGCGATGAACTGGACGGGATCGAACGGGTCGACGTAGCCTATGAAAAGTTCAGCAACGGCCTGTGGATCGTCACCCACGCAGACCTGGCCAACGCCGCGCGGATACATACGTTCATGGAGTTCATGAGCGAGGCGCTGCGGCAGGAGATGGGGGTTGCGGTGTGACGGGGTTGGAGAGTGGGTTGGGTTGGTTTATTTCGCTCACGCAAGCAGCCGCTTTGCGGCTGCGCTCCGCTAGGGCGGGCCTGACCGGCCCGAGGCCCGTCGGGCCTAGTTAGTTATTAGTGGTCGAACAGCTTTCTTCGCTTCGCTCAGGCCGTTCTCCGACCCTGAACAACCCCAGTGATGAACTCCGACCGAAGCACGGAACGTGCTGAGGCAAGGCCGACTGGCCGCCGCGCGAAGCGCGCCCCCGCGGAGCGCAGCCGCTAGGCTGCTTGCGTGAGCGATATGAACTCACGAGCGAAATAAACCACCCAGCCAGACAACCAATAACCCAACCCTAAAACATCAACGCCAGCGCCCACGCACCGGCGATTGTGTACGCGGTGAGTTTCAGCCCGTCTACCTGGCGCTGTTCGTCGCCGAACCAGGCCTTGTCCTTGCGCGACATCCAGTAGCCACCGGCCAGACCGGCGGCGAACCCGCATATGTGGGCGCCGATGTCGGTGTTGCCGTCGCCGAACCCCAGGAATGCCATCAGCATGATGCCGCCGCCCAGCGGCGCCCAGTAGCGCAGTGAAAACTCCGGCGGCCGCCACCTGTGGCGCAGCGCCGCGAGCAGGCCGACAGCGGCGAATACCGCCGTTGATGCGCCGATGGATGTGTGGGTGGGTGCCTGCCACAAGGCGTTGAGCCAGTTGCCGGCAGCACCGGCCAGCACGGTCGAGGCCCAGGCGATGCCGGGGCCGGTTTCCTTGGCCAGCAACCACACGAAAATAATGCCGAAGGCCAGGTTGCTGGCAATGTGGCCGAGGTCAAGATGCAGGGTCAGCGCAGTGACCGTGCGCCACAGCTCAAGGTCGGAAGTGACGTGATGAGCCACCATGGCGCCTTCGCCGGCCCAGTCGGTTGAAAATGTGCCGCGACGTGCAGCACCGAAGAAGAACAGCAGCACAGCCGCATAGGCCAGTGCTGTCGTAGAGAACGAGACTACAATGGCCGGCTTGACGAAGGGTTTTTTGCCGGCAGCGGCGCCTGTGGCGTTCTCGCTGTCATACTGGTCCAGTTCCCAGGTGGCGCGCAGCTCGTCTTCCGGTGCCACGTAGACCGCATAACCGCCCTCTTCCGACGCCAGCAGGGCGCGCATGTCCATGGCGGTCAGGGTCAGCGCATAGGCACGAGCCAGTTCGCCGTCCTCGGTCAGGCGAACCCGGACAGGAGCTTGTTGTTGATCAGCATCGCTCAATGTGGTTGGTGCTTTCCGGATAAATCGAAGTCATCTCTATATGGGCTCAACGATACTATAGCGCAAATGATCACTCCCGACGACGAACTGGCGGAAGCCTACAACGAAGCCCTGGCGCTGGAAAAGGCCGGTGACCATGCCGCGGCTGCGAAAGCCTATGCCCGCGTGCTGGCTCTCGATCCGGACGATCATGGCGGTGCGGCAGTGCGGCTGGCCGCCATGGGGCTCGGCGATACGCCTGAGCGCGCGCCGGAAGCCTATGTGGAAATGCTGTTCGACCAGCATGCCGCCGTGTTCGACGACATTCTGGTCGACCAGCTCGGCTATCATGTGCCACTGCTGATGCGCCAGGCGCTGCTGGATCATGCACCCGGCCCCTATGCCCGCCTGCTCGACCTTGGCTGCGGCACCGGGCTGGCGGGCGTTGCACTGGCCGACATGTCGTCCAATCGCACCGGCATCGATCTGTCCGCCAACATGATCGACCTTGCCGCCGAGCATGAGCTCTATGACGAGCTTTACGTGGGCGATGCGGTCAGCTTCGTGGAAGAGGTGGACGACGAGCCGTGGGACCTGGTTGCGGCCACCGACGTGCTGCCCTACCTGGGCGGCGTGGCAGCGCTGTTTGCCGGCGTTAAGCGCATCAGCACCGCCAATGCGGTGTTCGGGTTTTCAACCGAAGTGCTGCCGGACGAGGTCATGGGAACGCACGATTTCATGGTCGGCCCGCACCAGCGTTTCGTCCACAAACTTACCTATATCGAGACGGCCCTGAACGTGGCGGGCTTTACCCTGCTGCATGCAAGCGATATTACGGTGCGCCATGAAGAAGGCACACCGCAGCCGGGCCACCTGGTGCTGGCCAGAGTGGGCTAGGATACAGAAGCAATGCCGGTAAAACAGCAAAGAGCCGCGACGCTGGAGGAAGATCTCGACCTGCTTCTGGATGAGCTGTGCGCGAAATGGCACTACCGCAACGAATTGACCGGGGCGGAACTGATCGCCAAGAAATCACCTGTCACAGCCATTGATTTCACCCGGGCGGTGCTGGAAGCAGACGGGTTCAAGCCGGACAACGAGCCCAACCTGGTGCGCCAGGTCAAGCGCAAGTTCATCCAGCGCTACGGCCTGCAGGTCGCGCCGGAGACCTATGAGGGCTAACCCTGCCGGCCGTCATCTTCTGCTGCGGCGGTTGCGTGTGCCGGCCCGTTGATCACGACGCTGCCCCGGGCAATCAGGCTCGCGGAACTGGAAGCTCAGCAGCCGCACAACGTCCTGGAGTATCTGCAGCAAGTCTCTCACGGGCCCTATTCCTTTGTGGCCCATGAAGCGCTGCTTGCTGCCGGCGTTCAAACGAGTTAATCATCGCTTTTGATTAACTTGAGGTTATGTGAATGAAACGGGGACGACTGCCCCTGACCGCCCTGCGCAGCTTTGAAGCGGCCGGCCGGCTGGAGAACATCACCAAGGCGGCAGCGGAACTGTATGTCTCGCAAGCCGCCGTCAGCCGCCAGGTGCGCGAACTGGAAACTATCCTCGGGCAGAAGCTGTTTGAGCGGCAGCACCGGCGCATAAGGCTGACACCGGCGGGATCGACACTGCTTGGTGTCCTGACCGACGGCTTCGACCGGATGGAAGACTGCATCAAGCTGCTGTCGGAAACCCGGGAAACTGCCGTGCTGACGGTCAGTGTCGAGCCCGGCTTTGCCGCCATGTGGCTGGTGCAGAACCTGGCCGACTTCCGCACTGAATACCCGGCCATAGACGTGAATGTGGACGCGGATGGCCGCCTGATCGAATTCCGCTCCGGCGACGCGGAACTGGCCATCCGGTTCAGTTGCGAAAGATCGAAATGGCCGCGCACCCAAGCGAAGCGGCTTTACGATATCAACCTGACACCGGTCGCTTCGCCCGACCTTCTGGCCAGAACCGGCGTTCCCAAACATCCCGCCGATCTGCGTCAGTACACCTTGCTGCATGAGGAAGACCGCATCTTATGGCAGGAATGGTTTGCCGCAGCACAGGTTGCACATGATCCGATCCAGCACGGGCCCCTGTTCGCCGATGGCGGGCTGGTCATGCAGGCCATGCTGGACGGCCAGGGCATCGGAATTCTGGACAAGCGCCTGGTTGCCCGGGAAGTGGCAAACGGCCGCCTGGTGCAACTGTTCGACGTTCCGTTGCAATTCGGCACCTACTGGCTGGTGGCGCGCGATTTTTCAAAATTGTCCCCGCCCGGTGCTAATTTCGCTGACTGGCTCACGGCGCGTCTGGGTTCGTGAGCGCTGCAGGATTGACAGCTCGCGCGACGTGCAGTGCCTCCCCGGTTAATGGGTGTCCTGGGGAAAAGTCTCCCATCGCCAGGGTTGAAGGGAATAATGCTCCGCCCGAAATCGAACCATGTTTTCGATGGATGTGCACTGGATTGCCGTGCCCGCGAGAGTGCCCTCGCAGCAAAGAGGTGACGACCAGACATAGGGTAGATCGCCCCAGAACAATGTCTTCAGCCTGTCTCCATTTGGTTTAACCAGAAACAGTTCAACCATCAGGTCCAGACAGATATAGGCACGCTTGTGCGGAAACCGCTTAGCCGGAATTTCCGTGAAGCCCAGACCTGACAGCGGATTGTGGTGCACCAGCATTTCCCATGACGGTGCCACGAGCAACAAGTCTATGTCTGAATGCTTGCGCGGGCGCGTAAGCTTCAGAACTTCCTCTGCCCAGCCACCAAAAAGACAGGTCGCAAAACCCGCTCCGGCCAGCGTATCCAGAATCGACAAAACGGTATTTGCACTATTGTCCATAACACAGTGCCGAGGAGAAACACCTCAAATCCACGGGTCTGTGCTGCGCCGGGTGCCGCACTAGTTTCCAACCAGATCCGGCAAGTCTTCGAGCAGGCTGGCCCGCGCTCTTCGAGATGCACCTGTCGAGTGGCGTTTTTCGTCCTTGATCAGCCGCGCAAATACCACTTGCCTGTCACCTTTCGTTGCCCACCCGACGAACCAGCCCGTGCCTCGTGCCCGGTCGAAACTTCCATCAGCCCGCCGGGGATAGGCGAGGCCGGTTTTACCGCGTACCAGCCAGCCGCCGTCCAGCGCGACAGCTTCCACGATGCTCGAAGTCTGCTGGAAGGTATCGGTCTTTACCGGCAGTTTGCGGTTCAGCATCCGGGACAGGAAGCGAACCTGCTCCATGGGTGAAATCTTGAGCGATGACCCGATCCAGGCGCGCTCAAGGGCGTTGTTCCGGCCCTTGTCACCGGAGAAATCGGCATTGCCGTAATCGAACTTTTCCAGGTACCCCGTGATGGCGGCGGCGCCGAGTTTCCTGGTCATATGCTGCGAGTACCAGACGACGGAATATTTCATCCATCGCTTTGGCGTCGTGTCCTGCCGCCAGTTGTCGCCGCCCCAGGCGACATATCCCTCCTTGAACGGGAGTTTCGGGGCATTCGCGGCCTTGATGATACCGGCGTCGAATCCGATAAGGGCAAGCGCAAGCTTGAATGTGGAAGCCGGCGTGGCGCGCGTATCGCAATCGCCGGCCTTGCTGATCGCCTGCCCGCTTGCTGCGTCGGCGACCACAGTACAAACGGTTTTTGCATGAACAGGCTGGGCCAACAGGACAATTAGGGACAATGACGCAAACAGGGGTGTTTTCAAAATTGTGACAGCCTTCCGATTGGTTGATTTGGCGGGCGAAACTAACCTGTTTTGATGCCCGCCTAAAGCGCCTGCAGGTATAGGGAAACAGTCGCTCTGCAACCGGTTCATCCGGTGCTTGCCGGGGGTTATCCAGCGTTCGGACTGCGCGGGTCCGGCTACGTTGTTGTGGCCAGAAACGGTCGCAAACACAACGGCGCCGGTATCGATCCATTGCTATACAAACAGTGACGTTGAATGCCAGGAGGCCAGCACGCCATGCAGGAAATGAGGCCGGCAAAGCCCGACCAGACGGCCCTGGCTATCGGCATTATCCTGGCTTCGGTCCTGACCATGGCGTTTGCCGACGCGGTGGTGAAACTGGTCAGCGCGGACCTGACGGTCTGGCAGGTGTTCGTTGCCCGCTCCGTGTTTGCCATTCCCTGTCTGATCGCAATCCTGCCAGCCATGGGCGTCGGCTTCCGGCTTGCGTCGCTGAAATGGGCATTGATCCGAAGCGCGCTGCTGGTGCTGACCTGGCTGTTCTTCTATGCCTCGCTGCCAGTTCTCAGTCTGTCGGTGGCAGCGGTTGCCGTCTATACCAACCCCATCATTACCGCCCTGCTGTCGGCGGTTGTAATCGGTGAACGGGTCAGCCCGCGGCAGTGGGCGGGCGTACTGCTGGGTTTCCTCGGCGTGATCGCCATTCTCAAACCCGGCACTGATGCCTTCTCGTGGTTCACCGTCCTGCCCCTGATCGCGGCTGCCTGCTATTCGCTGGCCATGGTCCTGACCCGTAGCAAATGCCAGGACGAACAGCCGCTAGTGCTGGGGCTGGCCCTGCACTGCTCGTTCCTCGTCACCGGCGTGATAGCCGTCGGCATACTCGCGTTGATCGGCCTGGACGCCGGCACGACACCCACCTTCCCGTTCCTGTTCAACGGATGGACGGCGATGGGTGCGCGCGAATGGGGACTGATGGCGCTCATCGGCGTGCTGTCAGCGGCCTACTTTGTCGGTGTGGCGCACGCCTACCAGATCGCGCCGCCATCCGTTATCGGCACTTTCGACTACGCCTACCTGGTTTCAGCCGCCGTCTGGGGTTTTATTTTCTTTGCCGAAACACCGGATGTCTACACGATCTGCGGCATGGTCTTGATAACCGCAGCAGGATTGCTCGTCGCCGTGCGCCCGGCCAACCGGGTGGTGAGCGATCAGCGCTCCTGAAAAGCAAGGCGGACACCCAGAGCGCAATAGATTGATCCGACGACCCTGCCCTGCCATTTCACCACGGTCGGGTTGCGCTTCAGGAAGCCGCCGACGCTGCCGGCGCACAGGGCGAAAATGACCGTGCTGGTTAGCCCCAGCGCCATCAGGATGATGCCGAGCGTGGTCAACTGCAGGAATACGGATCCGTTTTCCGGCTTCACGAACTGCGGCAGGAACGCCAGGAAGAACATGGCCGTTTTCGGGTTCAGGACTTCGGCCAGAATACCCTGCCGGAACGCCTCACCCGGTGTCAGCCGGATCGACTGACTGCCGGCGGTGTTGGCCGGGGCCTTCTCGAATATCGCACGGATTCCCAGGTAAACCAGATAGGCCGCACCGAGATATTTGATCAGGGAAAACAGGAAAGCCGATGCCAGGATGATGGCCGAGATGCCAAGCACGGCCAGGGCGGTGTGAATGACGTCACCGACCGCGATGCCAAGGCCGGTGGCCAGCCCGACGCGGGTGCCGGACGTCGTGGCGCGGGCCACGGTGAGCACTGTCGCAGGACCGGGAATAAATACAAACCCGATGACGATGGCGACATAGGTAATCAATGTAGTCTGGTCAATCACTTTTCATATCCTCAATCAAATTGGAAAACCTCTACCCGGTTCAGCGGCCAATCAACAGGCGGACACCCAGTGCGCCAAGCACCACTGCAGCGACGCGGTCGATATACACCTTGGCCCTGAGATACATCCTGCTGACGGCTTCCGTGCTCATCCCGACAGCCAGCGCTGTATAAAACAACAGTTCGATGACAAGGTGGTTGAGCACGACAACTGCGTTCTCGAACAAGGTTATTTCGGCGGGGAAAATGACGATGAGCACTGCCGCTGCAAACAGCACTGATTTCGGGTTTGTCACATTAATCAATATGCCCTGCCGGAAGGCGTGGCGGGCCGGCTTCATGGCCGGTTCGAGCTTGTCGCGCGCGCCCTGCCACATGCCCCACGCGATATAGAGGAGATAGGCGGCACCGACGATGCGAGCCGCCGCATAGGCCCACGGCACCAGCTGGAAGACCGCCTCCAGGCCAAGCAATGCCATCATGGTCCAGGCTGCCGCCATCAGGCCGAGACCGCATCCGATGGCAATGCCGGACGCCCGACCCGATTTCAGCGTTGTCTGAATGGCCACAAGCAGCGCCGGTCCCGGACTGGCAATGGCTGCGAACAAGGCAATATTGAAAGCGATCAGATGTTCAATTGTCATGGGGGCAAGACCTCAGGTGCGAAACGAACAGAACAGGATAGAAGGGCAAATTCCGGACAACCGCAACCCGCAATCTTCGCCTGTCACCTCACCCGCAGCACAGCCGGTCATGGCGCTTGACTGCGCTTCGGTTAAATGGAACATTCAGCGAACATAAAATTCGAGAGGACCGCATTATGGAAAACCTGTCTGTCTATCTGCCCGGCATCATTCTTGCCTATTCGGCGTTTCTGCTGGCCATTTCCAGTCCAGGCCCCAACATCCTGGCGGTGATCGGCACTTCCATGAGCGTGGGCCGCAAATCCGGCATCGCGCTGGCCTTCGGTGTTGCCGGCGGCTCGTTCGCCTGGGCCGTACTGACGGTTGCCGGCCTGTCGGCACTGCTTGCCGCTTATTCGTCCGCCCTGTTTGTGATCAAGATATTCGGCGGGCTTTATCTGCTGTGGCTGGCCTACAAGTCGTTCAAGTCTGCCGCGTCAGCCCATGACATCGAGGCAAAGCAGCTTGCAGGCGGCGAGCGCACACCGATGGGCTATATGACACGCGGCTTCATAATCCAGATGACCAACCCCAAGGCGGCGCTGGCCTGGATCGCCATCATCTCGCTCGGCCTGAAGCAGGATGCGCCGATGTGGGTCGGACTGGTTATCGTCGGTGGTACCTTCGTGCTGTCGATCATCATTCACACGCTTTACGCGGTGGCGTTTTCAACACCGATCATGGTCATGATTTATTCGAAAGCCCGGCGCTATGTCCAGGCAACCCTGGGTGCCTTCTTTGCCTTTGCCGGTATCAGGCTTCTGACCAGCAGGACCTGATTTCAGTGCCTGGCCAGCAACTGCCCGTAACCTTCGAACCGATCATCGATGCGGGCCAGACGCAATGTGTCCCAGATCATGGCCTGGTTGGAACAGATGGCCGGTTTGCCGATGGCCGCCTCGATTTCCCCGATGACGTCCAGGGTTCTGAGGGCACCGCAGGAAATGAAAACTGCATCAGCATCCGGCCGGTCCAGTGATATGGCAAAGTCGCGGATGAAGGACGGCGCGACACGAACCATGTCGCTGTCCTTTTCCAGATTCAGTCCCTCAATCGCCAGAATGTCGAAACCGGCTGCGGCCATGTAATCCGCCTCACGCTGGTTGACCTCGTCGAGATACGGGGTGCCAACGACGATTTTTTCGGCGCCGACCTGGCGCAGCGCACGCATGACGCCGGTGATCAGCGAGGTTGCCCTGGCCTGCGGCTGGCCCTTGTTCAATTCAACCATCACCTTCGGTTCGCCAATGACCAGTGATCCCGACGTGCAACCGTAACACACCACATCCAGGGTACCGTCAGGCAGCAATGTGGCAGATGCTTGTGCCAGAAGATCAGCCTGGGCGGCCAGTGTTTGGCTGGTGATGCTGTCGGGAATCGCAGCGCGCGCGATATGAATACCGACACCATCCGGACGCAGGGCCATCACATCGTCCTGAATGGTTTGCTCCGTGGCAAGCAACACATAACCGATTTTGGCGCGGTCGTGGCGGCCATTATCAAAAACAACATCATAAGCTGCCGATTGGACAGGTGTGAGCACCACGGGAGACCCCAGCAAGGAAAAAGTGCGGACGATCGCCAAGCCTATGCCGGGAATGTCGTTTTCAGCAAAGACTTTGTCTTTGGCAAACCTAAGGTTGCAGTTACCGGCAACCCATCCAGGACAATTTACATGCTCAAAGAAGCCCGCGCCCGTACCGCACAACTCCAGGCCCGCATGAAGGATGCAGGCCTTGAGGTCGCACTGATCACAGATGAAAGCACCATTGCCTATTTCGCCGGTTTCTGGGGTTATCTGTCGGTTGAATTCGGCCGCCCGACCTTCCTGATCGTCAGGGCCGATGATGCCCCGATCGTCATCACACCCCTGATGGAAAGCGAAATGGTGGGTGCGATGACCTGGGTCGACGACGTGCGTACCTGGGAAGACGCAGGCGACAACCGCTGGGAAAACGTGCTGGCCCGCACACTGGGCAGTTCGCACAAAATCATTGGCATCGAGCGCGACGGCCTGCCGATCATCGTGCGCAACTGGATCGATGACCAGCTGACCGGCGTGGAGCTGCGCGATATTACCGGCCTGATCGGCGCCATGCGCATGATCAAGTCGCCGCTCGAAATCGAAATCATGAAACAGGCCGGCCAGATTGCCGGGGCCATGATGGGCGCAGCCGAAGGCGCACTGGCCGAAAACGCCCCTGAATATGAAGCCGCACTTGCGGTGATCAATGCCGGCACCCGCAAGGCGGCCGGTTTCCTGACGGCAAAGGGCTGGGAACAATTTGTCTCGCCGATGATCCATAACCTGCAGGTCATGCAATCGGGCCGTGATACGTCCATGGTTCATCGCCGGGCAAGCGTGAAGCTGCTGGAACGCGGTGATCCGGTGTATTTCTGTTTCTGCAACATGGCGCAGTTCAAGCAGTACAAGCTGGGCTTCGACCGCATGTTCCACATTCTGGAGGTGTCGGACGAAGCTGCGAAAATTCAGCAGGCCGCCATTGATGCCCAACAGGCTGCCATTGCCGCCATCCGGCCCGGTGTCACGGCTGAGTCCATCGCGGAAGCCGCCAACGAGGTCTACGACGAACGCGGTTATGCCACCGGATACCGCACAGGACGGTCCATCGGCATGGCCTATCTTGAAAGCCCGGAGCTGAAACACGGCGACAAGACGGTGCTCAAAGCCGGCATGACCTTTGCCGTCGACGGTGGCATCAGCGTCGACGGCGAGCTCGGCGGACGCATCGGCGATTCAATCGTGGTCACCGAGACCGGTTGCGAATACCTGACCGAATATCCACGGCAATTGCTGGTGGTGAACCGGTGAGCATGCTCAAGGCCGGTATTTTCCAAAGTAACGGTGCAAACCTGCGACCGGCAGACCGGCTGGGCGCCCTGGACGCGGCAATCACGGATCAGCGGCTGGATCTGGTCGTATGTCCCGAACTTTTCATGTCCGGCTACAATGTCGGCACCGACCTGCACCGGCTTGCCGAACCTGCAGACGGGGAGTTCGCGCGAAGTGTCGCAGACCTTGCCCGCCAGACCAACACCGCCATCTGCTACGGGTATCCCGAACGTGACGGTGAGCTGATTTTCAATTCGGCGCTGGTCGTGTCGAAATCCGGTGACACAATTTCCAATCATCGCAAGCTCGCCATTCCGCCGGGGTTTGAGCAGAGCTTCTTTGGACCAGGCGACCAGCTCACCAGTTTCCGGCTTGGCGGAATGAACTGTGCGCTGGTGATCTGCTATGACGTGGAATTTCCCGAAGTCGTACGTGCTGCCTGCATGGCCGGAGCCGAAATCGTCATCATCCCGACAGCACTCGGCGCCCAGTGGGACCAGGTTGCCCACAGGGTCGTGCCGGCCCGTGCCTTCGAAAACGGCTGTTATGCGCTGTATGCCAATCATGCCGGCAGCGAAGGGGACATCACCTATGCAGGCGCCAGCTGCGTTGTCGGACCTGACGGCCGCGACATAGCGCGCGCAGGCGACCGTCCACAACTGATCACGGCGAGCCTGGAGGCCTGCCGCGTGGCAGCAGCCCGCCAGCGGTTACCTTATTTTGCGGATCTGGTGGCCTTGCGCACAAAACTTGCCTAATAGACAGGCATATTCGCGCAAAAACGCCTGAAATCCGGCGTGGACAGTTGCCACATTCAACTTGCGTGCTAACGTGCGCGTCATATCCTGTCGCAGGTACAGGGACGTTTTCCGGGAGGATCCAATGAGTAAATTCAACAGACGTGATTTTGTGAAACTGACCGGCGCTTCGGCTGCCGCGCTGGCAATGCTTGATGCTGCCGCTTTTGCCGACGAGCCGCTGAAAATCGGCTTCGTCTATGTCGGCCCGGTCGGTGACCATGGTTGGACCTATGCGCATGATCAGGGCCGCCTGATGATCGAGAAGGAACTCGGCGACAAGGTGAAGACCTCGTTCGTTGAAAGCGTCAAGGAAGGCCCGGATGCCGAGCGCGTCATCCGCCAGCTCGCACAGGACGGCAACAAGCTGATCTTCACCACGTCGTTCGGTTACATGGATCCGACCCTGAAGGTCGCCAAGCAGTTCCCGGACGTGAAATTCGAACACGCCACCGGCTTCAAGCAGTCCGCCAACATGTCGATCTACAATGCACGCTTCTATGAAGGCCGTGCGGTCATCGGCACCATTGCAGGCCATATGTCGAAGACCGGCATCGCCGGCTACATTGCCTCGTTCCCGATCCCCGAAGTGGTCATGGGCATCAACGCCTTCACACTGGCTGCCCAGAAGGTGAACCCGGACTTCAAGACCAAGGTACTGTGGGTATCAAGCTGGTATGACCCGCCGAAGGAATCCGATGCCGCCAAGGCCCTGATGGACCAGGGTTGTGACATCATCACCCAGCATACCGATTCACCGGCAGCGCTACAGGCTGCGGAACAGCGTGGCATCTATGCGTTCGGACAGGCGTCGGACATGTCGAAGTTCGCACCGAAGGCGCACCTGACCTCGATCCTCGACAACTGGGGGCCGTACTACATCAAGCGTGCCAAGGACGTTATGGACGGCACCTGGGCGTCGGCGTCATTCTGGGGCGGTTTCAAGGAAGGCGAGGTTGCGCTTTCCGAGTACAACAAGGTGATCCCGGCAGATGTCGTGGATGCGGCAGAAGCGGTGCGCAAAGGCATCATTGCCGGTACGCTGCATCCGTTCACCGGCCCGATCAACGATCAGAAGGGCATGGAGAAATACGCAACCGGTGCCACGGCAACCGACGAGGAAATGCTCAAGATGGACTGGTACGTCGCCGGCGTCCAAAGCTAGGGCGGATTCCTGTTTTATTTGAACAAATTGGAGCAACACGGGTTCATATGACCGGTGTTGCTTCAACGCATGTCTCCAGGGCAGGAGTATAGTGCATCTGAAATCCGGATCTGCTCCGTTCAAAACGCACGTCTTTCGGCATCGTGGCCAGGTTTTCTAAGTTCCGAAATTCGGATAGTCAGATCCGATGCGCCCCCACCGTTGCGTCTGGGGGGTAATCAGTTGAACATTGGAACTGCGATGATCAACACCCCGGCCAATTTCCAACGTCACCTCAGTCTCCGTATTTTCCTCATGACCCAAGTCTAAGCAAAGCTTGGCGAAACGGACGGCAGCCCGGTCACAACCAAATCCAATTATGGTATCCCTGTTGGCGGCCTCTTCGAGAGTGAATACCATTTCTTGTTGATTGGTTAGGAGAAGAATTGGCAGCTCCGTATCTGGAACCTTCTCTTTCGTCCATGGATAGCGTTCCAATCGTTGCGGGCGATAGTCGAACGATGCAGGAGTTGCCGAATATCCCAGCATGTCCTGACGCCAGTAGTTTCCGTCATATTTGTAGTCAGTTGTTATCCTCACAATTTCGCTGCCCTCATGGCGAAGTTCCAGCGTGGTCCTGTGAGGATGTTCATGAAAGATTGCGGAAAGTATCCAAAGTCCCATCAACTGAAATGTCATTGGTTTTGCGAACAACTGGACTATGTCCTGCGGAACACCAGGACCGACTGCCTGACCTTTGAGGCAGATCAATTGGTCAGTTGCGAGTGTCTCCGGGGCAGACGGCAACGCCGATGCTGAGAGGAAAACACTCTTCTTCTGAACCAACGACTTCTGAACGAAGTCCTTCAATACATCCTGATAAATGCGTTCCAGATCACACTGAGCCATAAATCTTCTCACATACGAGTTGCCAAACTTCAAAAACTCCCGGGTTCAATTAATGTCAATGCAGGTTATGGTATCGATACACTACTCATGTAACGAACAGCGGCTCGCCCAGAACATCCATGACCGGCTCCACACCCAAACCAGGTGCGTCAGGCGCGTGCATGAAACCGCCGGTAACAACGGGTCCGCCGGTGGCGATGGCCACCGTGTGATAGTCATGGAATGCCGATGACTGGAAGTGGAAACCTGCAGGCGTTGACTGGGCGAGATGGGCAATGGCCGACGTGGCAATCTCCCCGCCCCAGCTGTCCTCGATGGTCATCACGATGCCCAGCGAAATGCACAGGTCACGCACCTGGCGGGCGCGGGTCAGCCCGCCCATGCGGTTGATCTTCAGGTTGATCAGGTCCATGGCGCGGTCATTGTAGCCCCTGAGCAGGACGCCGAGGCTTTCCATGCATTCATCAAGGATCATCGGCAGGTCCGTGTGCTGGCGCACCACAAGGCATTCTTCATAGGTCAGGCAGGGTTGCTCTATGTACAGGCGAATGTCGTGTTCGCTGGCCAGAGAGCGAACCGCATCGACAACCCGGATGGCATCGTGCTGGCGCCAGCCGGTATTGGCATCGGCATCCATCACTTCGCCGGGCTGCATGGCCGCGGCAACCTTTTTGAAACGCTCGATGTCGGTCGTCGGGTCTTCGCCCACTTTCATCTGAAACTGGCTGAACCCCAGCTCGCGATATTCACCGACACGTGCCGCCATGACATCCGGATCGGTTCGGGAAATCACCTTGAACAGCTTGACCTGATCCTGGCGTTTACCCCCGAGCAGCGAATAGACCGGCTTGCCGACCGACTTGCCCAGAATATCCCAGCACGCCATGTCGATAGCCGATTTGACATAAGGATGGCCTTTCAACAGCAGGTCCAGGCAGTCATTGATGCAATCAAGTTCTGTCGGGTCTTCACCGATCAGGTCGGGCGCGATTTTGGCGATGCCGGCGCGCGCACCTTCTGCATACGCCGCCAGATAGGACGGGCCAAGCGGACAGGTTTCGCCATAGCCGGTAATGCCTTCATCGGTTTCAATGGCAATGACAGTGCTGTCAAACGCTGAAAACGACTGGGTCGACCAGCTGTACGAGCCTTCCTTCATGGGCAGGTCGACCTGGTAGATTGAAATGCGGGTGATTTTCACGTGCGAACTCCCTGAAAGGCAAAAATGCTTCAATTGCTCAGTTTAGGCCGGCCGGTCTTGTAAGACAGCCTCTGTCGACACGTCAAATTCATCGACCTGTCAAAAAAGCGGCCCCCGAGGGGACCGCTCCAATTATTGTCAGATTGCTTGAAAGCCTTATCAGCAATCAGGCGTTCAGCCACCAGCGCTTGACGAAGTGGCCGCCGTCCATTTCCCAGCCACCGCCGATGTTCGGGCCAATGCCGACCTTCTTGTTGGTTGCTGCAACATCCTGGCCGAATGCCGGTATCAGCGTGCCGCCGTTCTTGGAAATCAGCATCTGCACATCCTTGTACATGGCGTTGCGCTTGGCATCATCCAGTTCACCGCGGGCTGCTTTCACAAGCTGGTCGACCTTGTCCATCTTGATGACGGTGTCGTTCCACGGCGCATCGCTGAGATAGGCGATCGACAGGATCATGTCCTCGACCGGCCGCGCACCCCAGTAGCACGAGCAGAACGGCTTGTTGTTCCAGATGTTGTTCCAGTAGCCGTCCTTGGCTTCACGGATAACATTCAGCTCGACGCCGATCTTGGCAAAGTGCTCGGCAAACAGCTGGGCTGCATCAAGCGCGCCGCCATAGGCGGTTTCAGCCGAGTGCATGTCGATCTTCATGCCTTCCATGCCGGCTTTCTTGAGCAGTGACTTGGCCTTGTCGAGATCGTACTCGGTCTGCAACTCGCCATCATAGGACGCAAAGGCAGGGCCGAGCGGCTGATCATTGCCGACCGAACCGTAGCCGAACAGGATCTTGTCAACGAACTCCTGCCTCGGCAGAGCGTGCTTCAGCGCCATGCGGAAATCAATGTTGTCAAACGGCTTCACATCCATGCGCATGGGATGGGTAAACGCCAGGTTCGACTTCACCGCGATGACATTGACATGGGGCAGTCGCTTAAGAAGCCCGACGGTCTTCAGGGCGGGCCGGTTGATAATGTCCACATTCTGCGTGCTCAGGGCAGTCTGGCGGGCTGTGTCATCCAGAATGGTGGTGATTTCGGCACTGTCGACATAGCCGAAGTCAGATCCCTGCCAGGCGTTGGGGTTCTTCTCAAACGTGGCCCGAACACCAGGGTCGAACTCTTTCAGAAGATAACAACCGGTACCAGCAGTCGAGGTTACGTCTGCCTTGCCGTCCTTGGTCGGCACCACGTTCATGTGATAGTCAGTCATCAGGTATGGGAAGGCAGCATTGGCCTCGGCCAGTGTCACCACGACCACGTCCTTGCCGTCAGCCTTTACATCGGTGATGCCGGCAAACACGCCCTTGGCGCCTGATTTTGAATCGTCACCGCGATGCACATTGATCGAGTTGATTACATCTTCGGTAGTCAGGGACTTGCCATCGGAGAAGGTGACGCCGCTGCGCAGCTTGAAGCGCCAGATCTTGGCGTCAGCTGAGGACTCCCAGCTCTCGGCCAAGCCGGGAGCAGCAGAGTTATCCTGTCCGACTTCTACCAGGCTGTCGCGAAAGGCCCGGCTGATGCAGATCATGCCGGTAGCGTTGAAGCTTGCCGGATCAAGTGAATCGGTTGTGTTGCTGTCGTTCAATCCGGCCTTCATGTGACCGCCGCGTTTCGGCTCGGCCGCGCGCGCTTCGCTCCACATGTTGGAGGCAGCAGCAACCGTCAGGCCCATAGCCGTTGCACCAACCATGAACTCCCGTCTGGTCGTGCGGCTTTCGCCGAGGATCCTGCTCAACAGTGTTTTGTCGTCCATCTTAATTTCCACCCGTTTTCGTTTCTGTGTTTTTCATTCAATCCCTGATCCGTTGCGGATTTTTTTCCCGTTGTCCTGGCTCATGGGGTCCGGCACACTAATACAAATTGTATACAGAACACAATGGCACGAAACCGCGATTGTGAATGTTTTTTGCGGGTTTTCGACGATAATGCACCCTCAGGTGCCGCTATTGCTGAAACAAGTGGATTGGTTCAGCCTGAGTGAGCGGCAAGGGCCCGGTTACAGTTCCGCGCCTGCCTTGAATTCTCCCCACCGCAAAACGGCGTTGGCGCCAATCGAGGCAAACGGCTCCGGCGGCAGCCGGCTGGGTTCGGGCTGGGCCAGCATGTAGCGCAGATGATCAGTCTCATGGCCGCTTGCCAGTTCCGCCGCGAGCATGCCGGACAATGTACCCCTGGCAGCTCCAAGTCCGTTCTGGCAGCAGGCAGAGAACAACCCCTCGTCCACTTCGCCGAATGCAGAAACATTGTTCCGGCTGAGGCACAAAAGCCCGCCCCAGCAGTGCTCCATCTCCACATCGCCAAGCATGGCAAAACGGGCGCTGAAGGTTTTCTCATGCGCCTCACCAAACCTTTTCAGTCTCGCCTCGTCCACAGACCGGTTCGGGTTCCAGGTAAAACGGTTGCGCACGACAATGCGAGTGCCGCCGGTGCCTGCAACTTTTCTGACCGTGGTGCCCATCGGATCGGCAGGCGTGAATGCCCACATGCGCTCGCCCCCCAGCTTGCGCTGCTCATCCTCGCTCAGCGGCCTCGTCATTGATGCATACAGACAGACGTGCATCAGCCGCTGCTTGAAAAACCCGAAGCTTTCCACGTGGCCGTTCACTGCCAGAATGACTTTGGGCGACTGGACAGACCCGGTACCGGCTTTCGCGGTCCAGGCACCCGCTTCCCGCTGCAGTTCCACAACGGGTGAATTCTCAAAAACCCTCACCCCTTGCGCGCTGAGCCCGGCAGCCATGCCACGCACAAACATTGCGGGCTGCAACATGGCTGTGCCGGGCGTGTAAAGTCCGCTGCGATAATAAGTCGAACCGCACATATCCTGCATCTGGCGACCATCCAGAAGTTCGTGCTCCTCGCCCAGTGCGGCCAGGTGCATGGCATAGGCAAGGTTGTGCTTCATGCCCTTTGCCGAGGCGGCTGCATTGGTCTTGCCGCTGACGACAAATGCCTCGTCATCCATGTCGTATTCACTGGCAGCTTGCCGGGCGAAGCTGATGGCAGACCGGTTCATTTCCGTCTGAATGCGGTCAGCGTCCAGCGTGCCGGCATAATCATCGGAGGCAAGATTGTGTGGCAGGTCGATCATGAAGCCGGAATTGCGGCCGGCAGGACCCTCGGCAATCCGGCGGGCTTCAAGCACGACAATCGTGGCCTTGGGATGAAGTTGCCGCAACCGCCGTGCCGCCGCCAGACCCGCAAACCCGGCACCGATCACCAGCCAGTCGGCCATGACATGCTGTTGCAGCGCCGGATAGGCGGGAGCCGCCGGCAGAATGCTGTTCCAGGCAGGTGGACCGGGATCGCGTGCCTGATGGGTCACTCCAATGCTAGCCATCACCGCCTAATGCTCGTTGTTGAGGGCGTCAACTGCCGGAATTTCGCGTTCACGCCTGGCAATGTAATCACACAACGCCTCGTCCACTGCATCGTCCAGCTTCGGTTCTTCATAGGACGCCAGCAGCCTGTTCACGTGCTTCAAGGCGCGCTCGGTTATCTCCTGTGATCCGTCGGCAATCCACTGCTCGATGGAATTATTGTCGAACAGTTCAGGCATGAAGAACGCTTCCTGGAAGTTGGCCTGGGTATGCGGATGGCCCAGATAGTGTCCGCCGGGACCGATGTCGCGCACTGCGGCAAGCGCCTCATTGAAATCACCCCACTTCACACCCTCAGCCATCCGGTAGCCCATGGCACACTGTTCGGCGTCGACAACGAACTTGGCCATCGAACAGTGCATGCCGGCCTCATTCCAGCCGGCCGAATGCCAGACATAGTTGGCGCCGGCCATCAGGACCGCCATCATCGTGGACGCACTTTCATAGCCTGCCTGGGCGTCAAACGTCTTGGCTCCGCCCAGCGTGTTCGAAGTGCGCCATGGTACGCCGTAGTATCTCGCCATCTGCCCGATCATGAAGTTCATCAGACTGATTTCCGGCGTGCCCGCCATGGGGGCACCCGACCTCATGGACACCGTGGACAGATAGTGACCATAGATCGCCGGGCAGCCCTTTCGAACCACCTGTGTATAGGCAAGGGCCGAAAGCGCTTCAGCATTGAGTTGCGCAACCGATGCAGCGGTGGAGGCCGGAGTGTTGGCGCCGCCCAACACGAACGGCGAACACAGTATCGGCTGGTTGCGCCTGCAGAAGGCGCGCAGCGCGCCAAGCATGGTTTCATCCCAGACCAGCGGTGAATTGCCGTTGCAGTTGCCGGTGACGACAGCATGGGTTTCCATGAACTCGTCACCGAACAGGATGGCGCACATGTCCATCACGTCCTCGGCATTCTTCGGGCTGGTCGTCATGCCCATGAAGGTCTTGTCGGAATGCTTCATCGATGAGTAGGTAATACGCAAATGCCGGTGCGCCACCACGTGATCCATCGGCTCCACAATATGATGCGCCGAGGAATGGATTGCCGGCAGCATGTGTGACAGCTTGTGGAAACTGGCCAGGTCATCCAGCGTCGGGCCGCGCCGACGGTCTTCCAGGTCGCGCAGGTATGGCGCGCCAGTCATCGGCACAAAGATGGAATAGTCGTTGCCGAACGGCAGGTTATTGGCCGGGTTGCGGGCGTGATAAGTGAAACTCTCCGGAATTGATTTTATCAGCTCCCTGACCAGGCCGCGATCCAGGTGAACCCTGTCGTCATCGCGCACATCCGCGCCCACGGATTTCCAGTCGGCAATGGCCTGCGGGTCCCGGAAAATGACGCCTACGTCTTCCAGAATGTCCATCGACGCCCGGTCAATCTGCTCGATCTGGGCTGCATCCATCGGCTCGACAAGCGGCAGCTTCCGCTTCAGGGCGGGCAGCATGGTCGTGTCGATCGCGCTCCTCAGTTCACGCCTTGACCCTCGCCCGCCACGGCGGGTGCGCGGAGCCTCATCCACCGTGTTCATTCCACATTGTCTCCCGCTGCCGGGTCACCGAGATCAATCCATATGGTCTTGATTTCAGTGTACTGGTCATGGGCATGAATACCGTTGTCGCGGCCACCAAAACCTGACTGCCTGTAGCCACCGAACGGTGTCGAGATGTCACCTTCACCATAACAGTTGACCGTCACGGTGCCGGCCCTGATGGCCCGGGCGGCGCGTAACGCCGTCCTGCCGTTGGCGGTAAATACACTTGCGGTAAGGCCATAGTCGGTATCGTTGGCAATCTCGACGGCTTCATCGAACGAACGAACCGAAATGACCGACAGCACGGGGCCGAATATTTCCTCACGCGCCAGCTTGTCGCCGCGCTTGACGTCGTCGAAGATCGTCGGTGCCGCGAAGCTGCCGTCTATCTTGCCCCCGGCAAGCAGCTTGGCCTTGCTGGACTTCAGATAGCTTGCGACCTTCTTGCAGTGATCCTTGTCGATCAGGGCGCCGAGATAGTTTTGCGGATCAAGCGGATCGCCGGTTTTCCAGTCGCGCACCCTGGCCAATATACGCTTCAGCAGTGGTTTCCTGACCGCCTCATGCACGATCAGGCGTGAGTTGGCCGAGCAGTTCTCGCCCATGTTCCAGAACGCGGCATTGACAATATGTTCCGCCACCAGATCGAGATTTTCAGCATCTTCGAGCACAATTGCCGGGTTCTTGCCGCCACATTCCAGCACCACCTTCTTCAGGTTGCTGTCGGCAGAATAACGCAGGAAACGCTTGCCGGTCTCGGTTGAGCCGGTGAAGCTGACCATGTCGACACGCTCATGCAGCCCCAGCGGCTCACCGACGGCGGGACCGTCGCCCGGCAGCACCTGCAGCACGCCGCGCGGAACCCCGGCCTCGGCAGCCAGCTCCGCCACGCGAAGCGCGGTCAGCGAGGTCTGTTCCGCCGGTTTGACGATCACCGAATTGCCGGCAGCAAGAGCAGGCCCGATCTTCCAGGCCAGCATCAGCAGCGGAAAATTCCACGGCAGGACTGCCGCAACCACGCCGACCGGCTCGCGCACAATCATGGCAATTGCATCGTCACCGCCCGGCGCCGTCTGGTCATAAAGTTTGTCGGCGGCCTCGGCATGCCACTTGATGGTGTGGATGGTCTCAGGAATATCAATCAGTTCACAGTCGCGGATCGGCTTGCCGCTGTCGAGGCTCTCCATGACCGCCAGTTCACGGCGGTTGCGGGTAATCAGCTTGCACAGACGGATCAGGACATCCTTGCGCTCAGACGGGTGCAGTCTTGCCCAGTGGCCCTGGTCGAAGGCTTCACGGGCCTTCGACACGGCAAGATCAACGTCTGATGCATTGCAGGCGGCAATCTCGCAGATCAGCTTGCCGGTGGCCGGGTTGTGGGTGTTGAGTCTTGCACCCCGCCCGGCGCGGTATTTGCCGTCAATGAAGGCTGCCTTGGGGAAATCCATCGCCTGAGCAATGGCAGCATACTCCGCACGGGTCAGGAGATCGCTCATCTCACGCTTCCTTCTCAATCGCCGCAATGGCGGTGTTCATGGTGCCGATCACTTCAGCCAGTTCGCGCTTGTCATCCTTGTTCAAGGGTTGCAGAGGCCGCCGCGGCGGACCGCAGTCGATGCCGCGCAGGGTGAGCCCGTGCTTGATGCACTGGACGAACTTGCCGCCCTGCTCCAGCACCCGCATCAGCGGCAGCATGGCGGACATGATGGCGCGGCCTTTGGTGAAATTCCCGTCGATGGCGCACGCCCTGTACAGGGCCAGATGGGCTTCCGGGGCAAAGTTTGATCCGGCGCAGACCCAGGACCGTGCTCCCCAGGCAAAGAACTCCAGCGCCTGGTCATCCATGCCGCAGGACAGCTGGATATGCGGATAATCTCGCGCCAGCATGTGCAGCCTGTCGGGGTCGCCGGAGCTTTCCTTGATGGCGCAGAAATTCGGTGAACGGCCAAGCCGGTCAAGGGTTTCCTCATCCATGTTGACCGACATGCGGCCGGGATAATTGTACAACATGGCCGGCAGGTTTGCGGCCCGGTCGATGGCCAGTGCGTGCAAGGCGATTTCCCGCCCGGTCGGATAGGCATAAGGCGGCGTCGCGATAAGCAGGGCGTCGGCGCTGACTTTTTTGGCGGCCTCGGCAAACGCAATGCTGTCTTCGGTTCGAATAGCGCCTGTGCCGACGATCAATGGCAGGCGCTTGCCGATGATCTGCCGGGCCAGTCCCATGAGCTCGATGCGCTCTTCGGTTGATTGCGCGTAGTATTCTCCGGTTGTGCCGGCGACGATAATGCCGTGAACACCGCAACCAATGAGATGCTCTATAGCCTCGCCGAACGCCTCCGTGTTGATTGAAAAATCGGCATTGTATGGCGTGACAAGCGGCGTGTAGATACCTTCAAAGCGCATGTTTCTTGCCCTCGGACAAGTCCATGTCCAGATCCGTAGGCAATGGATCAGGCTTGACGTATTTCTCCATCCTGTCACGCGACAGGGCCCAATGCTCCAGGGTCAGATCAACAACTATCGCGGGTTCACCCTTCTCGATTGCCTCGATCATCCGGTCATGCTGATCGCACGCGGTCCAGATCAATTGCTGCTCGCGGTCATTCTTCGGGTTGTAAAACAGCTGACCCATTCTGGTGTGGTCGATCAGCAGGCGATTGAGGCTCGGGGTCAGATAGGCATTGCCGGCCATTTCGCCGACGATGTGATGGAAGGAATGGTTGAACATTGCCATGCCGAACACATCGCCGCTTTCGCCGGCCTGGCGGAAGGACCGCTGGGCGCTCTTGAGCGCGGTAACCTGATGGGGTAGCGCATTTTCGGCGGCCAGCCTTCCGACAGCGGCATAAATCAGCGGCGCCGACTGGAAGAAATTGCGCATGCTGGCGATATCCATTGACGAGACCTTGGCGCCACGATTTTCCTCCAGTGTGAGATAGCCTTCCCCTGCCAGACGCTGGAACACTTCACGCAAGGGTGTTCTGGACAGTTCGTACTGCTGGGATAGCACGGTTTCATCCAGCACCGAGCCCGGCTCGATATCCAGCGTCAAAATACGTTGCCTCAAGTCAGCCTGGCATACCTGCTTCTTGTTGATTTTCATATCGGTCTTCCTCTGGTGAGAAGATTAATATACAAATTGTATACAGATATCAATATTCCATTTGTGGAGCCAATGAAATTCCGGCCCCGCTGTCAATTCGCACCGCACATGAGGATTGCCCGGGCCACAGGAAAGGGACAGCAGATATGGCAAGCCTGAAAGGCAGGAGAGCACTGGTTACAGGTGCCGCCGGCGGCATTGGACAGGCGATCGTCGCGCGCCTGAAAACCGAAGGGGTCATTGTTGCCGGCACCGACAGGCAGCCTTGCGCAACGGATTTCAGTTTCGACGGCGACCTGATGAAAGCAGAGTTTTGCGATGCCTTGCCCGGCAGGGCTTTTGAGGCGATGGGCGGTCTTGATATCGTGATCAACAATGCCGGCATCATAACCCGCGGCCCCGTTACGGCGGCAAGCGATGAAGACTACCAGCGCACAATGGCCATCAATGTCGAAGCCCCGTTTCGGCTGTGCCGGGCTGCAATTCCGATAATGACGGCTGCCGGCGGTGGCGCGATTGTCAACACATCCTCGTGCTGGGGCGTGCATCCTGGCCCCAATCATCCATTGTATGTGATGTCCAAGGCAGCAGTCGCCTCGCTTACCCAGTGCCTCGGCATGGATCACGCACACCAGAACATTCGCGTCAATGCGGTATGCCCGAACGAAGTGAACACGCCGATGATCCGCACCGGCTTTACCCAACGCGGCCTCGATCCGGATACCGCAGTGAAACAACTGAATGCATCCGTGCCGCTGGGCCGTATCGCCGAACCGGAAGACATCGCCGATGTCGTAGTGTTTCTCGCGTCAGACCAGGCGCGTTACATTTGTGGGTCCCTGATCGAGGTCAATGGCGGGAAACAGGTCCAATGAGACGTTTCAGGGATAAGGTTGTCCTGGTCACCGGCGGTCGCAGCGGCATTGGCAAAGCCTGCGCACAGGCGTTTGCGGACGAAGGAGCCCGAGTGGTGACGGCGCAACGCGGCGAGGACAAAAGCTTCGACTGCATCAAGGCCGATTTTGCCGATGCGGATGCGCCTGAAACAGTAATCCAGACTGTCATCGCCCGGCACGGACGCCTGGATGTGCTGGTCAACAATGCGGGCCTGATGCGCGAGGGAACCGTAAGGGAAACATCGCTTGACGACTGGGCTGACACACTTCAGGTCAATCTGACCGCGCCCTTCCTGTGCATAAGGCATGCGCTTGCCCACCTGATCTCCAGCAAGGGGAACATCGTCAACATCGGGTCAATCGAAGGGCTGGGGTCCAATCCGCGCCATCCGGCCTATTGCGCTTCGAAAGCAGGCCTGCATGGCCTGACGCGGGCCGTCGCCGTTGATCACGGGCCGGACGGGGTGCGCTGCAACGCGGTGGCACCCGGGTGGATCGACACGGATCTGAACCTCGACTTCATCGACAGCCTGGGCGAACCGGACGAGTTTCGCGCAAAAATCGGAACCATCCATCCGGTCGGCAGGACCGGTGAACCGAAGGAGGTTGCAACCCTTGTGACCTGGCTGGCGTCGCCGGATGCAGGTTTCGTTACCGGCCAGGTGTGGACGGTGGACGGCGGCCGCATGAGCCAGTTGAGCCTGCCCTGACATACCTCAACGGGTTGTGATCTACGAACCCGGCGAACTTCGTGCTAAAGGTCGCGGCGTTCGCACATTCACTTTGAGTTCAACAGGGAGATCTCCATGGCCGGACCGCTGGACGGTGTTCGTATTCTGGACCTGAGCAACATGGTTTCCGGGCCGCTTGGTGGAATGATACTTGCCGACCAGGGGGCCGACGTTATCAAGGTCGAAAGCCCGTCAGGCGATGCCACGCGCGCCGTGGCCACCCGCAGGGGCGGGTTTTCCGCATCTTTCCTGAACAACAACCGCAACAAGCGATCCGTTGTCCTGGACCTGAAAAAGCCGAATGGCAAGGACGCCCTGAAACGGCTGATCTCAACCGCCGACGTGGTGCTGCAGAATTTCCGCCCCGGTGTCGTGGACCGTCTCGGCATCGGCTATGAAGATGCCAGGGCCCTGAAATCCGACATCATCTACGCTTCGATCAGCGGTTTCGGTGAAGACGGGCCTTATGCCCATAAACCGGTTTTTGATCCGCTGGTGCAATCGCTGTCGGGGCTGACCACCGTGCAGGCGGGTTCCGATGACGTGCGCCCTGCCCTGGTGCGCACCATTGTTCCCGACAAGCTCACCAGTTTTACCGTTGCACAAGCCATATGTGCAGCACTTTTTGCGCGCGAGCGCACCGGCACGGGCCAACACATCCAGCTCTCCATGCTGGACACCGTGGTGCATTTCCTGTGGTCTTCCGACATGGGGGGGCACACCTTTATCGGTGATGAGCTGGAGGCGGAGACTGCCCAGAGCTTTATCGACCTGATCTATGAAACGTCAGACGGCTACATTTCTGTCGCGGCGTTCCGGCGGGTCGACTGGGAAAAGCTGGCCGACGCCTGTGAGCGTCCGGACTGGAAAACCGATGAGCGCTTCCTCACGTCTGCCGGGCTGGAAGAGTTCAAGAACGAGCGACTGACCATGACACAGGACGCCCTCAAGCAGCGAACCAGCCAGGAATGGATTGACCGGCTGAACGAGTATGATGTGCCCCACGCCCCGGTCATGACGCGCAGTGAAATGATCCGGCATCCGCAGATCCAGGCCAACAAGCTTATTGTCGAACATCAGCACCCCGAGGCAGGACCGCTTCGGCAGACCAGGACACCGGCGCGTTTTGACGGCACGCCGGCTGAATACCGCATGGGCGGACCGCGGCTTGGCCAGCACACGTCGCAAGTGCTGGGCGAGGCCGGGTTCTCTGACGCGGAAATTGCATCATTGCTGGCAGACGGATCGGCAATTTCGGCCAAATAGAAGGCTTTTCCGGGACCAGACCAATCATCCCCGCTATGCGTATTGGGTAATTTTTGTCAATTATTCAACGCAAAAATTCACTTGTATGAGAATTTTTGTCACATCATGCTGCGCTCCATCCATGACACCCGACCTGAAGGAGCGCTGAAATGAGCAAAGACACCCACCCCTTGCGGGCCCGTGTTGAAGGTGGCGGCACACCGGAGATGTCGGATTGGTACCTGAAATCTGAAACCGGTGTATTGCGTGATGTTCTTCTTGGTCCGGCTGAAACCTTCCGCTGGCTGGGGCTGGAAAACGCCGCCTGGTCGTCGCTGGTTCGCGACACGCTGCGGCGCGGCCTGAGGTTCGACAAGCAGTTGGCCATGCGCCAGCACCGTGAAATGGTCGATGCTTACGAAAGTGCCGGGGTCACCTGCCACTTCCTGCCGGCCGATGAACAGACGCCTTACCAGATCTACGCCCGGGATTCGTCCTTCATGTCCCCTTATGGCGCCGTGATCTGCCAGCTGGCCAGTCCGCGCCGGCGCGGCGAATACGCGCCCGTGCTGCGCTTTTACCTGGAGAACAACATCCCGATCTACGACATGGTATCGGCGGGCAATTTCGAGGGCGGCGATTTCAACATCATCCGCCACGGCGTGGCCCTTGTCGGCTATACGGACCATCGCTCCGAAGAGGTTGCCGCAAACCAGGTGGCGAACTGGTTCAAGGCCGAGGGCTGGGAAATCAAATATGCGCCCATAGACCAGTTCTATGTCCACATCGACCTGATGGTGTGCATGCTCAACGACAACTGCGCGGCCGTCTGTCTCGACACGACACCGGATGACATCGTTGCCTGGCTGAAGGAAAAGAAAATCGAGATCATCCCCGCCACCTTCAAGGAAACCATGGCGCTGGGCTGCAATGTCGTGGCACTGGGTGGAGATAAAGTATTGTCCACCCTGGGCGCCAGCGACTTGAACGCGAAAATGCGCGCAGCAGGGTTCGAGGTCTACGATCCCGACATGACCATGTTCACCTGGGCCGGCGGCGGGGTTCACTGCATGTGCCAGCCGCTGCGCCGTGAAGCCGCCTGAACTGATTGCGCACCGGCAATTCGCAAAAACTGAAAAACAGTCCTTGACCTGGAGTTACTCCAGCTTGGTAGGTGTGCTGAAACTGCCGAGCAAGGAACAACAAGATGCGCATCGCGGAAGCTGCGCTCAGAAGTGGTCTGAGCGTGGAGACAATCAGGTATTACGAGAAATCCGGCATCCTGCCCGAGATTCACCGGGGACAGGACGGGCAGCGCCGCTTTTCGGCGGAGAACATCGACTGGCTCACCCTGCTGTTCTGGCTGCGCGAAACCGGCATGCCGATGAAGACCATGTACCGGTTTGCCAGCCTGTATCAGGCCGGCGATCACACCATTCCCGACCGCAAACAGGTTCTGCTGGCGCATGCGGAGCACCTGAAAAAACGAAGAGCTGATCTTGACCGTTGTGAAGAGATGCTCGCCTACAAGCTGGCAATCTACGAAGACCGGGAGGGATGAAATGAGAGTAATTGCAATCGGGGCGCAAGGCGATATCGGGCGTGCTGCATGTGCCGAACTGGCGGACCGGCACGAAGTCATCACAGCCGGACGCAGCAGCGGCGATATCCAGGTTGACATCACCGACAGGGCGTCCATCGATGAGATGTATCGGAAAACCGGCAAGGTTGATGCGGTTGTCGCAACCCTCGGCGACGTTCACTTCGGTGCCTTGTCAGACTTCACCGAAGACCAGTTCATGCTGGGCCTAACCAACAAGGTCATGGGGCAGATCAACGTCGTGCTGGGCGGTCTGAACACAGTCAGTGACGGCGGGTCGTTTACCCTGACCAGCGGCGTTCTGGACCGCGATCCGATCAGGCAGGGAACGGGTGCGGCCACTGCAAACGGGGCGCTGGGCGGTTTCGTCAAAGGAGCAGCCATCGAAATGCCAAGGGGTATGCGGATCAATGTCGTCAGCCCGGGCCTGCTGGACGTATCCGTTTCGCGCTATGGCAGCTTCTTTCCAGGCCATGAGCCGGTATCGTCGCGCCGGGTCGGCCTTGCCTATGCAAAGAGTGTCGAGGGGGCGCTGACCGGGCAGGTGATCATTGTGGAATGACAACGCCGGGCGCTTGATAAAGCCTCTGATGCCGTGATCATTTCTCGGCCAACAGTGACTTGTCCGCCGCCACGAACTCCACCGTATTGCCTTCCGGATCCTGGATGAAAATGCCCTGCCAGCCTATCCAGTCGAACACCTGCACCTTGTAGTCGATGGCATTGTCTTCAAGCCACTTTCTGATCGCCCCCTGCTCCTCATAGGCAACTGTCAGCGCCAGATGATGCAATGAGGACTTGGCTCCGGTCTCGGGCGCATCCGCTCCGCTGGGATGCAGATGCGGTCGGCCGGCGGTATTGTGAAACAGGGCCAGCACGGTCGTGTGACCGCCAAACCCGGCGCAGATCCTGAAGAACGCAATGCCCTGATCGCGGGTATCGCTCAGCACGTCGAGACCGACTATGTCCCGGTAGAACTCGAACATGGTGTCCATGTCGGAACAGCGGATGGCGATTTCACCAAGCTGCTGGATCTTGAATGGCGGGCACGGCATTTTTGCATCTCCTGCGTCAGACAACACGACGACTGGCATCCTGAGCGTAGTTGATCAAATTCGTCAGGCAAGACCTGCCGCCACTCCAGACATCACTCATCAGGCATCGAGAGATCCGGCCATTCATCAGTTACCGCCGCCTGCACCGGTCTTTCGAGAAACGTCGAAAGCGTAATATAGCTCCTGGTGGTGCGAACACCGGCGAGTTGATAAAGCTGCGACAACAGCAGCTCCAGGGCATGGGCATCTGCCGTGCGCACCTTTATGATCATGCCGCTGTCCCCGGCCACCGAGTGCATTTCCTCGACTTCGGGAAATTCGGCAATCTGCATCAGCCGCTTGCTCTTGCCCCAGCCTTCGAACTCCACGTGAACAAAGGTCAGCAGCGGCTTGCCGATGGCAGGCCCGTCCAGCCTGACGGTCGACTGCAGAATGACACCTGACTTTCGCAGCCGCTTGACCCGCTCGTGTACCGCGGGAGCGGAAAGCCCGACGATTTCACCCAACCTGGCGTAAGAGCAACCGGAATCGGCGACCAGCGCGCCTAATATTTTTCGGTCAAATGTATCCAGCCCTGCCGTTGATGAGGCCTTGTGCTGAACTGTATTCGTATTTTCAATCATTCGCCGATTCCCGATTTCATCCGACTTTTAATCAGCATATTGTCTGGTCAACCGAACCAAATCAATCAATTTGAAAGAAATGCACCATGAACATGCAACACATAAATGCGCCGGATGCCCATAACCTGAAGACAGGATATTCCCAGGCGGTGGCAGTTTCCCAAGCCAGCCGGAGCGTCTATGTAAGCGGACAGATACCGGTCCGGCCGGACGGAACCGTGCCGGAAAGTTTTACCGAACAGGCTGAACAGGCGTGGGCCAATGTCGAGGCGCAGCTCAAGGCGGCCGGCATGGATTTAAGCAATATCGCCAAGCACACCACGTTTCTCGCAGACCGGCGTTACCGGGCACAGAACTCGCAAGTGCGCCGCAAGGTGCTGGGAGACCTGGAGCCGGCCCTTACGGTTATCATCACCGGCATTTTCGACGAAGCCTGGCTGCTGGAGATAGAAGCCGTCGCCATTGAGTAACCTTCACGGCAGACCCGGCACTGCACTTCAATGATGCGGTTCCAGGTCATAGTGCAAAAGTTCGTTGGGAAACGGCCGGTCACCCAGAATGCGCAGTACCTTCGGGTCAATACGTCCACTGTCCACAGAGAACAACCCGGTCGAGTTCAGCGCGGTCCTGATGTCGATATTGCTACCGATATACTTCCAGACGCAGCGCGAAACGTAAGGATGGCGCTGCTTGCTGGACAGCCCGAATGTCACGCCGCGCAACAGGGTTACCTGACTGCGGGGAGATGGATACAGGACCGTTTCCACAATGGCGTCATCTGCAAGGCTCTGGTACTCCATGAGGAAAATCCGGTTCCCCAGCAGGGATACCTGCCCGTCATACTTGGACAGGTAAAGAGCGCCCTCTTCCGGGTCATGAGTGCGCTCGATGGTCTTTGAGCAGACCAGGCCATCACGCTCATAAAGGTGGGTGATGGCCCGCAGCACATACCCGTCCCAACTGAATGAATGGCAGTGCGTAATGTAGTATCCGAGATAGCGGCTGAGCGCCTTGCGGTCACCGGGAAACGCCCGCCGGAACAACTGATCTGATACCGGGCCGCTGTCGCGGCTGACCTTGCCCGCACGATATTCCATGCGGTCTGCAAATTCATCTGCCGGCAGGAACAGGTCAGCCGGGCGGATGGAGAAATGATCACAAATCTGGTTCAGGTTGTAGGCGGAAGGTTGCGATGCACCGGACAGATACTTGCTGAATTGCTGCCGATTGATGCCGATTGCGCGGCATACCTGAGATATGGATTTCTCGAAACTGCACAGCAATTTCAGATTCTGGGCAATATCCATGCTGATCCGACCCATCGACTATTTACAATTTGACTGGAAGGCTAGCGCACACTCGTCTAAATCTTAAGCGAATTATTGCGCCAGTAGCATAAAAACGCGTCAGGTAGTGTGAAGCCGCGAAATTGCGCCAGTTCCTCTCTTGCCCCGATCATCAGGCTGTCTGATCGATCGGCAGAGGCGCTTTACATGGATGTCCGCAATTACGGCTACACGATTATAGAGAACGAATGGATCGCCATGCCTGACGGCTGCCGTCTTGCCGCACGCATCTGGATACCCGACGAGTGCCACAGCCAGCCGGTTCCCGCCATTCTGGAGTATCTGCCCTATCGCAAACGCGGCGGCACCGGCGCCCGCGACAACATCACCTTCGATCATTTCGCCCGCGCCGGCTATGCCGGCATCCGGGTGGACATTCGCGGCAATGGCGAGTCCGACGGCCTGATGGAGGACGAATATACCGTCCGGGAGCTGGATGACGGCAAACACCTCATCGCCTGGATTGCCGGACAGGACTGGTGCGACGGCAATGTCGGCATGATCGGCCATTCATGGGGAGGTTTCAACGGCCTGCAAGTCGCTGCACTGCAACCACCGGCGCTGAAGGCGGTCATCACATCATGCTCGACCGATGACCGCTACAACGATGACATTCACTATATGGGCGGATGCCTGAACAACGACAACACGACCTGGTCACAGCAGATGCTGGCCTATTCATCCCGCCCGCCTGACCCGGCCATTGTCGGAGATGATTGGCGCAGCAAGTGGCTGCAGCGGCTGGATAACATGCCGATGCTGGCCGCCAACTGGCTGCGCCATCAACGCCGTGACGAGTTCTGGAAACACGGTTCGGTCTGCGAGGATTACTCTGACATCAAGGCCGCCGTGCTGGCGGTGGGTGGCTGGCACGACTGCTACACCAACGCCATCCCCCGCCTGCTGGCAGGGCTTACGTCACCTGCAAAGGGGATCATCGGCCCGTGGGAGCACGCCTATCCGCACCTGGCACGGGTAACGCCGGGCTTCGACTTTCTCGACGAGGCGGTTCGCTGGTGGGACTTCTGGCTAAAGGGCGTCGACAATGGCGCAGACCGGGACCCGGCCTTGCGTGCCTATCTCCTGGAAGCGGCCGCACCGTCGGTGAAGAACGGGTTCCGGCACGGCCACTGGATCAAGGAAGAGGTCTGGCCCGCCCCGTCCATAAGGCCGGTTGAGTTGCATCCGACAGAAAACGGCGGTCTTGACGCCAATCCGGGTGACGACAGCGAGGTCACCATCTCGACACCGCAGGATACCGGCCTAGCATTCGGCAATTTCTGCCCCGGCATGCGGGTCGATGACGAACTGCCGGGCGACCAGCGCGATGACGATGCGAAATCGGTGCTGTTCGAGACGGCACCGCTTGATGAGCCTTTGGCCATTCTGGGGTTTCCGGAACTGGAACTTGAGGTTGCCTGCGACAGACCGGTCGGGTTTGTCGCGGCGCGCCTGTGCGATGTTGCGCCGGATGGCGCCAGCACGCGGGTGTCGCACAATCCACTCAACCTCACGCACCGAAACTCCCATGAGACGCCCGAGCCCCTGCAACCCGGCAAGTTCTACAAGGTGAAGTTCCGACTGTGTGCCGCAGGTTATGTCTTCCCCAAAGGACACCGCATCCGGCTTGCGTTGTCATCGACGTACTGGCCGGCACTGTGGCCGGCACCCGAAACAGCGACGCTGACCTTGCGCTTTGCCGGCAGCGGTTTGACTCTGCCGGTCAGGCAATCATCTGCCAGCGAGATCACCATGCAGCAGACACCGGCACTGCCTGACAACGGATTCACAATCCTGCGGCCTGCCGGCAATGAGCGGGTGTGGGAGCGTGATGACCAGACCGGTGAGGTTTTCATGGAGATCCGTGACGATCTCGGCCGCCAGCTTGATGATGGCAATGGCCTGCAAAGCGACAGCCAGGCCCGGCATTCCTACTGGATCAGGCCCGACGACCCGCTTTCCGCGCGCACGGAAGGCGCCTGGACGTTCGAATTCCAGCGCGGAGACTGGCAGGTGCGCACCGAGACGCTGACGCGCATGACCAGCACCGCTGCCAGCTTCCGGCTGAAAGGGTACTTACGGGCATTTGAGGGCGACCAGCTGCTGTTTGAGAAGAAATGGGATGAAGAGATCCCCAGAGACCACGGATGAGCAACCGGGCAGCGACTGCACGACGGAAATTACGGATAAACCAAAGGGAGAAAACCATGACATTCGATAATGAACGGCACGCACAATGGCTGATCGGCCAGATGCAGAAAGGCCGCCTCTCGCGGCGGGAGTTTCTCGGCAAGGCCGGCGCACTGGGCATTGCGGCCACACTTGGAACAAGCATGATCGAAAGCGCCCTTGCGGCTACACCGAAGAAGGGGGGCCATATGCGGCTTGCCATGGGGCACGGTGCCACCACCGACACCCAGGACCCTGCCGTCATTGAAAATGGGCTGCAGTGGGTCGTGGCCTATGCCGTGGCCAACACCCTGACCGAGCTGGCACCCAATGGTGACCTGCTGCCTGCACTGGCAACCGAATGGTCGGCAAGCCCGGATGCCAAGGTCTGGACATTCAAACTGCGCAAGGGCGTGGAATTCCATAACGGCAAGACCATGACTGCCGATGACGTGATTGCCTCCATGAACCATCATCGCGGCAAGGACACCAAATCCGTCGGCAAGCCCATTCTTGCGCCGGTTACCGATATCCGCGCCGACGGGCCGGATACGGTTGTGTTCGAGCTTTCCGGCGGAAATGCCGACTTCCCGTTCAGCTTCAACGAGGCAACGTTCGGCATCTACCCGGCCAAGGATGGTAAGATCGACTGGCAGGCCGGCGGATCGGGCGGCTACATCATCAAGAACAATGATCCCGGTGTCAGGGTCGATTTCGAGCGCAACCCGAACTACTGGAAGGACGGCGCGGCCCATGCAGACAGTGTCGAGCTGCTGTCCATCATCGATTCCACGGCGAGAAACAATGCGCTGCTCACCGGCGCAGTTGACGCCATCGATCAGGTCGATCTGAAAACGGTCGCCCTGATGTCGCGCAACCCGGCCATCGTCGTGGAGGAAGGCGTCGGACCACTGCACTATGTCATGCCCATGCAGATAGACGTGGCGCCGTTTGACAACCTGCACCTGCGCAAGGCGCTGAAACATGCCATCGACCGGGAGGAAATGGTCAAGAAAGTACTCAACGGCCACGGCAGGGTCGGCAACGACAACCCGATTGGACCATCATACCGGTATTTTGCCGCGGACCTCGAGCAGACCACCTACGACCCGGACAAGGCCAAATTCCACATGCAGAAGTCGGGCCTGGGAGACATAACTCTCGACCTGAGTGCCTCTGATGCCGCGTTCTCGGGCGCGCTTGACGCCGCCCAGCTGTTTTCGGCGTCTGCCAAGAACACCGGCATAAACATCAATGTGGTTCGTGAACCCAATGACGGTTACTGGTCAAACGTGTGGCTGAAGAAACCATGGTGCACCAGTTACTGGGGCGGCTATGCAACCGAGGACACCATGTTCACGACCGGTTACGCACCGGATGCTGCGTGGAACGAGACGCGCTGGAAGGATGAAAAGTTCAACTCCCTGCTGGTGTCTGCCAGGGCCGAACTGGACTCCGAAAAGCGCAAGACCATGTACCACGACATGCAGAGGATGCTGCGCGACGACGGAGGTGTCATCGTGCCGATGTTCGCCAACGGTGTATCTGCCCGCAACAAGAAGATTGCCCACGGCGATATTTCCTGGGGCCGCGCCTTTGACGGCCGCCGGATCATGGAACGCTGGTGGATGGTCTAGACCCTGCAGGCTTCTCCGATCTGTCTCTCCCGGCTGCACGCCGGGAGAGGTGTCGGCAAGCGCCCTGCCCCTATTGCCGGCGCAGTCGTCCGGTCATTTTCAGGCCATCGCGGATGTTGAGCCCCATCAGTCTCAGGTTCAGCCCGCCTGCGACCAGTTCCAGCGCCTGCACGAGATAAAACGGCGTGTCGAAGCTGCCTGCTGCAGCCTTCGACTGGAGATAGAAGGCGGCCGGCAAAAGGATCAGCAATCCGTTCAGGGCGATAACCGGCATTCGCTTTTTCTTGGCCACGGCAGGAACGTCGCGACGCCGCTTGCCCATGACCATGCCGGACGCGCCGACAATCATCATGGCGGGGATCAGTACCCACATGCCGTTGAGAATCATGGTTTTCACCGCGATGACCATCTCCTGGGAACCGAACAGTTCACTGACCGCCGTCGACGTCCAGAAGGTGGCAATGGCAAGAAACCCGATCAGGCCGGCAGCAGCGTGTAATTTGCGTTTCATTGAACTGGCCCTTCCATTGATCAGGCGGTGCAGTGATTTTCAACGGCCAGCTTCCTGAACAGGTGCGGCCTGGCAACGGCACTGTCTGGATAATCAGCCAGGCGTTTCAGGAACTCCGGGTCGGTGAAGGCGGCACGGAAGCTCGCAACGTCCTGCCAGATGGCGTGATTCATAAATGTGGAACTGCCCGCGATCCCAGCGTGCAGCTGCGTTGAAATGTAGCCCGGCCGGGCCTTCATGAAGTCCGCGTCGTGTGCCCAGGCTTTGAGAAGCGCAGCTTCGTCTGCCGGATCAACCGTGAACAGGTTGATCAGGACAATTGGCCCGTCTTCGGATTTCATCTGGTCTGCGAGAGTTACAACTGTATCGAGTTCTTCAATTTTCAGCATTGCCGGTTCCTTTCGGTACGTGTTCAATTATATACATAGCATGCTATGTACTATTGCATAGCATGCTATGCAAGTGTTAATTCACAGCCATGGCCTTTGAAAAAGAAAACTCTGCCGGATACCTGACCAACCACATGGCACGTCTGTTTGCGAAAGGCCTGCAGCAACGCATCGCGCCTTTGGGCATCGTCACCGGGCAGTTTCCGATCCTGCTGGAATTGTGGGAAACCGACGGCCCTACGCAAAGTGAATTGCTGGCAAAGCTCGATATCGAACAGGCAACACTGGCCAACACGCTGACACGCATGGAGCGCAACGGGTTGATCAAACGAACCCGGCATCCGGTTGATGCGCGTTCGCAACAGATCTGGCTGACCCCAAAGGCCAGGGACATTCGCGAAAAAGCGCACCAGGCGGCCGTGGAGCAGAACGCCCAATCAATGTCCGGCCTGTCCGACGAGGAACAGCTTGAATTTCTTGATTACATGCGCCGGGTTATCGGCGCCATGCGCCCCGACTAAAATCAGCTGGCGACAAACAGTTACTCGCCGGGTTGCGGCACTGCTTCACCGGGCTTGGCGGCGTCAAGCTCCTCGGCCAGCCGTTTTTCTACAAATCCGCGCGGCCGGGTAAACCTGGCCAGCAGGTCATACAGAACCGGCGTCAGGAACAGGGTCAGAACACCGGCACACAGCAGCCCACCGATCACCACGGTACCGATTGCAATTCGGCTTTCGGCGCCGGCACCAGACGCCAGCACCAGAGGCACTGCGCCCAGGACGGTCGATATCACCGTCATGACGATCGGGCGCAGGCGCAGCACCGATGCCTCTACAACCGCCTCGCGTACGGCCATTCCGTCATCGCGCAACTGGTTGGCGAACTCGACGATCAGGATGCCGTTCTTGGCCATCAGCCCAATCAGCAGGATGATGCCGATCTGCGAGTAGATATTGAGGCTCAGGCCTGCCCCCCACAGGGCATACAGCGCCCCGGCCACCGCCAATGGCACCGACAGCATGATGATGAACGGGTGCACGAAGCTCTCAAACTGGCCGGCGAGAACCAGGAATACGATCAGGATGGCCAGCGCGAAGGTTATCGCGACGCCCGACGATGTTTCCAGATATTGCTGAGACTGGCCCGAAAAACTCAGACTGGCTTCCGGCGGCAGCGTCTTGGCGGCCTCCTCGCGGATGAAATCAATGGCATTGCCAAGCGCGTAACCTTCGTTCAGGGCCGCTGACAGGGTGATCGACGGCAACCGGTTGTAACGTCTCAGGGCGGGCGCCTCGGAGGTTTCCACCAGCTTGACGACAGACGAAAGCGGCACAACGGACTGGCCGTCATCGGTGCGGATGAACAGTTTCGAGATATCATCAGGCGACTGCCGGTCACGATCTTCAGCCTGCACGATCACCGGATATTCGCGGCCCCGGTCGATGTAACTGGTGATCTCGCGCGAGGCCAGCATGGTCTGCAGGGTGGAGGCGATGGTGCGCACCGAAATGCCCAGATCATCGGCGCGCTTTCTGTCCACGGTCAACCGGAACTGCGGCTGGTTCTGCTCGAAATCTATATCCACATTGGCAAGGCCGGGATTGTCGCGTGCCTTCTGCTTCAGCTCTTCTGCCCAGACCTTCACGCTTTCATAGTCAGGCCCGCCAATGACTGCCCGCAACGGGGTGGAACTGCCACGCAAACCCAGGCCGGACGGCATTACCGGAAAGCCGCGCGCGCCGGTGATGCCGGCGACCATCGGGATAATCGAGCGGCGGGCTTCAACCACCGAGATATCGCGTTCATCCCACGGCTCGAACCGGACCACCATGAACGAGCGGTATGGCCTGCTCCTGAAGCCGGTGAACGAGTAGATGATCTTGATGTCGAGCTTGTCCTTGACCTTGACGAGCTGGTCTTCCAGTTTTTTGACCTGCGCATCGGTGAAAGCCAGGGTGGAGCCCTGCGGTGCGGTCATGGGAACAAATATGAGGCTTCTGTCTTCGGTCGGCGTCAGTTCGCGCTGGGTATTCTGCATCGCGATATAGCTGGCCCCGGAAAACGCCAGGCACGCCGCAATGACAATAACCGGCGCGTTGATGGATGCCGTGACCGCCTTGCGATACCAGCGGTAGACAAAGCCTTCCGGCTGCTTCAGTTCATCGGCGGTCACACCCTCGCGCGCCTTCAGGATTTTTGACGCCAGAGCCGGACATGCACTCAGCGCCACGAAGGTCGATATGATGACCGCACTTGCCAGCACGAAGCCGAATTCGGTGAACAGTTTTCCCGCGGCTCCCTGCAGGAATGAAATGGGAATGAAAACGGCGATCAGCGTCACCGAGGTTGCCAGAATGGCAAATGTCACCTGGCGCGACCCATGCACGGCAGCCTGCAGTTTTGTCTCGCCTTTGGCCAGACGGCGTTCAATGTTTTCCAGCATGACGATGGCGTCATCGACCACCAGCCCGATGGCCAGCAGCAAGGCCAGCAATGTCAGCACATTGAGCGAAAATCCGAGCAGGTAAATCAGGAAGAAACAGCCGACAAGCGACACCGGGATGGTTATGGCCGGGATCAGGGTGGCGCGCACCGAGCGCAGGAACAGCAGGATCACCAGTACCACCAGCACCAGCGAGAGACCCAGCGCGATCAGCACTTCCTTGATCGAGGCACTGACGAAAACCGCATCATCGGAACCGACAAAAATCTGCATGCCTTCGGGCAGTTGGGTATTCAACACGGCGAGTTGCTTGCGCACTGCATTTGAAATCGCAATGGTGTTGGATTGCGACTGGCGCAGAACCGCGATGCCGATGGCATTCAGGCCGTTGGAGCGCACAATGGTACTGTCGTCCTCGACGCCTCTTTCAACGCGTGCAACCGTACCCAGCCTGATCGGCACGCCGCCTGCTTCCGTGACCACGATGTCGCGGAACTGCTGTGGATCGGTCAGCCGTGAATCCAGGCGTACGGTGAACAGTCGCGTGGTCGATTCAATCTCGCCCGCCGGCAGTTCCACATTGTTCTGGCGCAGCGCGTCCTCGACATCCGCCACCGTGAGATTGCGCGCCGCCAGGGCACGCCGGTCCAGCCAGATGCGAATGGCGGCACGGCGCTGGCCGTAAATGCGGACGTCTGCCACTCCATCAATGGTGGTGATGCGATCCTTGATGAAGCGCTCCAGATAGTCGGTTACCTGTTCCGGGCTCTGCCGGTCGGAATATACCGCAAGGCGCATGACCGGATCGGCATCGGAATCGCTTTTGACCACCTGCGGCTCGTCAACTTCATCCGGCAGTTGACCCCGCACCCTGCCGACCGCATCGCGCACATCATTGGCCGCCTGGTCAATGTCACGGCCCAGCTCAAACTCAATAGTGGTCCTTGAGCGCCCTCTCTGACTGGTCGAGGTGATGGTCTTGACCCCGGAAATCCCCGCTACGGCGCTGTCGATGATTTCGGTAATATCAGTATCCACGACTTCCGGCGCAGCACCTACGTAGGTGGTGGTAACCGACACGATGGAGGAGTCGACATCCGGCAGTTCACGCACCGAAATGGCGTTGAGCGATGCCAGTCCGGCCACGATGATCAGCAGCGATACAACCGCAGCCAGAACAGGCCGGCGGATGGACAGCTCCGATAATGTCATTGGGTACTGCCCCCGGTCTCGGCATTCACAACCTTGACGGCAGAGCCGGGACGCACTTTGGAGGTGCCGTGGGTTACCACTTCATCGCCTTCGGCAAGCCCGGTCACAATCTGGACGAACCCTGGTTCACGCGCGCCGATCGTGACTGTTTGCTTCCTGGCTTTGCCATCGGCGATCACGAACACATGCGTGTTTGGACCTTCCACGGTTATGGCTGCCTCCGGCACCATCACCATGGCCTGGCTGTCCAGTTCAAGCGTCAGTTGCATGAACATGCCGGATGGCAACGCACCATCGGAATTGTCGATTTCAGCCCGCACCCTGAACGACCGGTTGATCGGATCGACCGTCGTGTCGACCTGGGTGATTTTCGCATCAAACACCCGGTCGGGATAAGCAGCAGTTGTCGCCTTGGCGTGCAGTCCGACCCTGGCAATGGCGAAATACTCTTCCGGCACGGCAAACTCCAGCAACACCGAAGACAGGTCATCCAGCCGGGTCAGCACCGTATCCTTGGTAACCCGCGCACCGGCATCCACCGTATGAAAACTCGGCGTGCCGCCGAACGGAGCCAGAATGGTGCGATCCGCCAGCCGGGACCTCGCCCTATCGACCTGAGCTGACGCTGCCGACATTGCCGCCTGCAGTTCATCAACCGACGCACGCGCGGTAATACGCGACTGGCTCAGCTTGTCGCCACGTTTCAGGGCCAGATTAGCCTTGAGGAATTCCGCCTCGGCCTGCGCCAGATCAGCCTTCTCTATGGCATCGTCGAGGGTAAACAGCACCGCACCCTTTGCAACCCGGCTGCCGGGGTTGTAGCGAATCTCGGTAATGGTGCCGTCCGCCTTTGACTTGATGTCGACATAGCGCACCGCCCGGGTGTTTCCGACCGCTTCCACGGTGCGGGCAAGAGTGCGCACTTCTGCCTTTGTTGTTTCAACGGACGTCTGCCGCCCGCCACGGCGGCTTCTGCCGGCAGCCGGCTTGCCGCCTGCCTGTTTGCCTGCCTCGGGCGAAGTTGCCGCAATACCGGCTTTCCACTGGCCGTAGCCCGCATAGCCGCCATAGGCGACAGCGCTCAGCACCATCAAGACCAGTATTTGCTTCACAATCGACATTATGCGCACAGCACTTTCGTTTTTGTTGTGACGTATTGGCAGCCGGGTTTCCGTTGTTCACCTGTCAAACTATGTCATATACGATATACGCTGAATCAAGGATGACGACCAGAAACATGTCATAAACGTGATGAACGCGTGCGTCACCGCATTGTCAGCGGCAGGTGTACTGGGTTAGCGTCTGGCGCATGTCACAAGCTAGCGTTTTAAATTCCTTCAACCTGCCCCAGATCAAGCCGCCCGGTGCCCAACTTGACGGCCAGATTGCCCATGCCATCGACAGCAAGACCAAACCGCCCGGCTCCCTTGGACGCATCGAGGTGCTGGCTGCGCAAATTGCCCGGGTCCAGCAGACCCTCACCCCGGTCATGGACACTTGTTCGCTGACCATATTCGCAGCCGATCATGGTATCGCGAAGGCAGGCGTATCGGCATTTCCGCAGGAAGTGTCGCGCCAGATGGTGCTGAACTTTCTGGCCGGCGGGGCCGCTGCCAACGTGTTTGCCAACACGCAAGCCATTGGTGTGCGGGTGGTAGACGCAGGGCTCGCCGGCGAACCACTGTCGCATGACAAGCTGGTTTCACGGTGCGTCGCACCCGGAACAGCCAGTTTTCTAGATGGCCCAGCCATGACAAACGAACAGTTGGCTGAATGCCTCGAGCACGGCGTGGAACTGGGTCAATCCGCGGCGGGCGACGCGGTCGCATTTGGAGAGATGGGCATTGCCAACACATCAGCGGCAGCCATGCTGGCCCACAAACTCAGCGGCAAACCGGTTGCGGATTTCGTGGGCCGCGGGACAGGCGTTGATGATGCCGGGCTTAACCGCAAGCTGGAAATTCTGGCGGCAGCCTCAGCGCGCACGCCGGACAATCTGTGCGCCACTGACGTGATGGCGGAATATGGCGGTTTTGAAATTGACATGTTGGCCGGCGCCATGCTGGGTGCAGCCGCGACCGGGCGCGTCGTCGTCGTGGACGGCACCATTGCGACAGCCGCCGCTATGGCCGCGGTGCACCTCAAGCCGGAGGTGCGCGATTACCTGGTGTTTTCCCATGCCTCAGGCGACGCAGGACACAGCGCCATGATCGCCGCCCTCGATGTGCGGCCGCTGCTCGACCTGGATTTGCGCCTGGGTGAAGGCACCGGGGCATTGCTCGCATGGCCCCTGCTCAGATGTGCTGCCGCCATGTTGTGCGATATGGCCAGTTTCGAAAGCGCCGGAGTATCCGGTAAGGCATGAACGACAGTTTCCGCAACCAGCTCTCGACTTTCGCGATCGCGCTGCAGTTCATGACGCGCCTGCCCGGGCTCGGCGCAACCGGCTGGACCAGGGATCGCGAGCGCGCCTCGGTCGGATATTATGCGGCATCCGGCGTCGTTGTCGGGATTATTGCCGCACTTGTGTACTGGCCGGCCAGCCAGTTGTTGCCGCCGCTGCTCGCCAGCCTGTTTGCAGTTGCCGCCGCCATCATGATCACCGGCGCGCTGCATGAAGACGGACTGGCGGATATCTGCGACGGCATTGGCGGCGGGCAGACCCGCGACAAGGCCCTGGCGATCATGAAGGACAGCCGCATCGGAGCCTATGGCACGCTTGGCCTGATGGTATTTGTGGGCGCCAAGGTCATCGCGCTGTCCAGTCTGCCTGCCGGGATGGCCGTAGCGGCCCTTGTGGGTGCCCATGCGACAAGCCGTGCAGCCATTCTCGGTATCCTGGCTACAGCGCACTATGCGCGGGCAGAAGGCGGCACGGCCAGCACCGTCGCAACAAAACCGGCGCTGGAAAGCTGGGCCGTCACCGGCGTGACGCTGGTGCTGGTTGTCGTTGCCTGCCTGCTCATCATGCCGTTCGGCGCAACCCTGAGTGCGTTCGCCGGAGCCGCAATTCTCGCACTCGCCATGCGGCAAGTCTTCATGCGCAAACTTGGCGGGTATACGGGCGACTGTCTCGGTGCGGTACAGCAGGCCGGCGAGCTTGGTTTTTACCTGGGACTTGCAGCATGGGTCTAGTTTTGCTGCGCCATACCAAACCGGACATTGCAGACGGTACCTGCTACGGCTCCACCGACCTGAAGCCGGGTGCCAATTTCGCCATGGAAGCCGAAGCCGTCCTGCAGGCTCTGCCATGGAAAGCCGATCAGATCCTGTCCAGCCCGCTTGTCCGATGCGCCCAACTGGCCGACCGCATAAGCACCTCGCACAGTACTCAACCGTCATTTCATGATGGCCTGAAAGAGATGGATTTCGGGGTATGGGAGGGATTGCGCTGGGACAATGTGCCGATCGACGAGTTGAACCAGTGGGCCAACGACCTGCTGCATGCCCGGCCCCACGGCGGGGAAAGCGTGCACCAGATGCAGCAGCGCGCGCTGGCGGTGTTGGAGGCCCATGGCGCCTGGCGGGCCGACACGGCTACCCTGGTTGTCACCCACGCAGGGGTTATTCGTGCCGTGCTCGATCATGCCGGCGTGCGCGACGCCTGGGTCACCCAGACGCCGTATGGCGGCGGCTGGATGTTATCGGCGGACAAATCCGTGACGGCGCTGGGCTAAGCGGCGCTTTCGTCCCAGCCGCTGATGGCCTTGACTTCGAGGAAGTCTTCCAGGCCCCAATCGCCGCCTTCACGGCCATTGCCCGACATTTTGTAGCCGCCGAACGGGCTGCCGCCGGGGCGCTGGGCGCCGTTCAGCAACACCATGCCTGCACGCAGTTCGCGGGCCACTTTCTGAGCCCGCGCCTGATCACCGGACTGCACGTAGGCCGCCAGGCCATACTGGGTGTCGTTGGCAATCTCGACAGCTTCCGCTTCGGTTTCAAACGGGATCATGGTCAGAACCGGACCGAAAATCTCTTCCCGGGCGATTGCCATGTCATTGTTGACGTCGGCAAACACGGTCGGGCGCACGAAGTAACCACGGTTGAAGCCGTCCGGGCGGCCCGTGCCGCCGGCCACCAGTTTGGCGCCTTCGTCGATGCCTTTCTGGATCAGCGTCTGCACCTTGTCGAACTGCATTTGCGAAATCAGCGGGCCGATATGATTGCCCTCTTCCGCCGGATCGCCGACCTTGCAGTTTTTCGCAGTTTCAGCGGCAATTTCCACGGCACTGTCATAAACCGAACGCTCCACCAGCATGCGGGTCGGGGCATTGCACGACTGGCCGGTGTTGTTGAAGCAGTGCAAGGTTCCGCGTTTGACGGCCTTCGGGATATCTGCGTCGGCAAAAACGATATTGGGTGACTTTCCGCCGAGTTCCAGGGTTACCCGCTTGACGGTTTCAGCAGCCGCCTTTTGCACGGCGATGCCGGCGCGCGTAGAGCCGGTAAACGACATCATGTCGATATCGGGATGGCGCGACATGGCTTCACCCACGGTCGGCCCGTCACCATTGACCAGGTTGAAGACACCTGCCGGGAAGCCTGCCTCATGCATGATTTCGGCAAATATGATGCCGGACATGGGCGAAATTTCAGAAGGTTTCAGGATGACCGTGCAACCGGCGGCGACAGCGGGAACCACTTTGAGGCAGATCTGGTTCATCGGCCAGTTCCACGGCGTGATCAGGCCACACACGCCAATCGGCTCATGGGCAATGTGCTCGGTCGGCACTTTTTCACTCAACGGCGCGTCAAACTCGAAATTCTTGAGCGTGCGGATAAATGACTTGATATGCCCCCAGCCGGCGCCTGCCTGTTGCTGCGTGGACATGGTGATCGGGGCACCCACCTCGCTGGAAATAATCTTGGCCATATCACCGGACCGCTTTTCGTAAACCGCCAGCAGTTTTTCCAGATACTCCAGGCGTTCTTCGCGGCTGGTCCTGCTCCAGGTCTTGAACGCTGTGCGGGCAGCGGCAACAGCTGCATCAACATCTGCAGCGGAACCCAGCGAGATCGTTGCAAATGCGGTCTCGTCTGCCGGGTTGATCACTTCCAGATCCTGCGCCTTGGCAGGGGCAACCCATTTTCCGTCAATATAGAAATCTGTCTTGCGAAGCATTTGAAACTTACCTCTTGAGCGTTGTTGAATGCATCAGGAATTCACCATGCCACACAATTAGCTGTGCAGGTGCAGGCTTACAAGCCCCCAGGCTTCATTGCTGTCATGCAATTTCCTGCACGAACCGCCAGCGCGCTGGGGCGGTTGCAGCCATGTCGCAGCCATGGAGCAGGCCTGTCCTATGCGTGTCCGACCATGTAAATGCGCGCCAGTTTCAACCAGTGGATCAGGCCTGCAAATGGCTGCGATTTTCCGACCGAGCGGTCCTGGCTGACCACCATTGAGGTATCGGCAAGTACATTGTAGCGTTTGTGGACATGATCCAGCAATTCCGCCTGGCGATCATACATGTGCACAACGGGACACGGTTTACCGTCTCGCATCCTGATTTTTCCGTCCGGATCGATCACCATGTCCGTCTCCCGGTAGACATTGGCCACGAACTCATGGTTCGGCACCACCTTGCAAAGCCCTGCCATGCGCGAATGGGCAATCAGGTTGGTCGAGATATTGTCGAGGCCGGTTGTGTGCTTGGTCCATTCATGGGTGGTAAGCGCGATATTCAACTTGGCCCGGCACATTCGTTCAATGCCCGCAGGTGTTCCTGCAATCACCCCGCCGTTCACGATCGGCTTGCCTTTCAGGCTCTGCCGCAAGGTTCCGGGCAACATGGCCCAGGCCCATCGGCCGTTGGTGTTGGCCAGGGTCCAGCTAGAGGTGTCGTTGTTTTCGGCGAAAACGGTCAGGTCGTTTTGCGACAGTCCGTCAAACGGATCAGCCTGAAACACCACATCACGGCTGTCCACAAGTAGTAGCTGATCGATACCCTGCGGAAGATCTTTCAGGATCTCAAGATAGTATTCGAGCCTGGCCAGTGCCGGATAGGGCCGGTAACCGGTGGTTTCGCTTACCGGATAGACGGTGACGTTCTGATCCGCAAAAATCTGTTCGAAGCCACTGTCGGCATGAGCGGCAATAACAAGGTGAGCGTCAGAATGCTCACGCAGTGATTCAACCAGAGGTTTCAATAAATTAGCCGGGTAACCAGTCGCGACCGTAATGATGCACTGACCGGTTTTCCGACGCTTCCAGATCACTTTACCGCCTGCAGGATCAGAAATCCGCGCCACCCATTGCGCGAAGCCATCAGACGTGCCCAGCTCAGACATCAAGCCTCTCCCCGCGCTCCCCCCGTCTGCAACAACATACAACTTCTAGATTGGCAGCGCCGGACAAGTCAATGTCTAGCACAATTCGCGGCCTCTCAAATCCACTTGACAAGTGACCCGTGAACACCCTGAATTCCGCATGTTGCCATTCGCCGGAGGTTTGCCATGCCAGCCAGCTTGTCTTCATCACAAATCGCCACCTACCACAGTGATGGTTTTCTGTTTCCCGTCGATGTCATGCCGGCGAGTAAAGCCGGGGTTTTTCGATCTGACATTGAAACCCTGGAGACGACTTATCCGGATGGGGCACTGCCGCAGCCGATCTCACAGTACTTTCGCGTCGGCGCACACGTAGTGGTTCCGCTCATGGCCGAGATTGCAAAGACCCCGGCCGTGCTGGACGCTGTCGAATCGATCCTGGGGCCTGACCTGCTTGTCTGGTCCTGCGAGCTGTTCATCAAGGAGCCAAACACCAGCAAAGTCGTATCCTGGCATCAGGATCTCACTTACTGGGGGATGGGCGAAACCGATGATCAATTGACCGCCTGGATCGCCCTGTCGCCGGCAACACCCCAGTCCGGCTGCATGAAATTCGTGGCCGGTTCACACAACAACCGCATCGTGGAGCACCGCGACACGTTTCACGAAGACAATCTTTTGTCGCGCGGCCAGGAAATCGCGGTGGAGGTCGACGAAGCGTCGGCGACCAACATTGTCCTGCAGCCCGGCCAGATGTCCCTGCACCATGGCCGCATGTTTCACGCATCAGGCCCGAACAGCTCTGATGACAGGCGCATCGGATGCGCTATCCGGTATGTAACTCCTGGCGTGAAACAACTGGTGGCGGAAAGAGACTATGCCATGCTGGTGCGCGGTTGCGATACCGAGCGCAACTGGATCAATGTCGCAGCACCGTCTGAGCCATTTGGCGATGATGCGATGGCGCTCTATTCACGAATTCGCCGCGATCAGTCGGTTGCACTTGCGCAAGGCGCGGCACAGCAGGTCGGCCTGTATGCCGATACAGCAGACAGGATGTAGATTGTCATGAATGAACAGACACCAACCGTAAAATTCACGGAAATGAAGCACGGCACCCGCGATGAATATCTGATGCTGCGGGAAAAGGAACAGGCGCACGTAAAACTGACGCCTGACCGCATTTTGAAAGCCCTGCGCGATCAGGAAGACGAGACCATTGAGGGCTACAAGATCACCCGGCTTGAACATGGCCTGCAGTCTGCCACGCGGGCATGGCGCGACGGCGCCGACATTGACTGGGTCGTAGGCGCTGTCCTGCACGACATCGGCGACGGGCTGGCGCCGCAAAACCATGACGAGTTCGCCGCAGCAATCGTGCGCCCGTTCCTCAGGGAGGAAGTGACCTGGTGCGTGCATCATCACGGGGCGTTCCAGATGGTGTACTACGCGCACCACTATGATTGGAACCAGTTTGAGCGGGACAAGTTCGCCGGTGAACCCTATTTCCAGTCATGTGTTGATTTCTGTGAGTTCTGGGATCAATCAAGCTTTGATCCTGACTATGACACACTGCCGCTGGAGTTCTTCGAGCCCATGATCAGGGAAGTGTTCGCCCGCCACCCTTATGCCGAAGCCACCGTGCAAGCCGGCACCAAGAGCCCGCTGCGCGATGAGGCCGTGGCGGCCGAGCGGGCCGCTGCCTGACCGGTCATCGCAGGCCAAGTTTGCCTAACAGCCGATCGCGGCGCTCAAGCCACCAGCCGGCCTCCACCGGCCAATGCTGGTAGCCGGCATCTGTCTCAAGCGTTGCCCTGGCCCGCAACGGCCAGTTGGGATCAGCCAGCACTTCACGTGCCAGGGCGACCATGTCGGCTGAACCCTCCGCAACGATCCGCTCCGCCGTCTCAGGGTTCCAGATGAAACCGACAGCCATTGCGGCCATGTCCGCTTCAGTCCTGATCCGAGCGGCAAACGGTGTCTGAAACGCTTCGCCGAGCTGCATGCGGCGGGGCCGCTCGCGACCGCCAATGCCACCACTGGAACAATCGATCATGTCGACACCACAGGATTTCAATGCCTTGGCCAATTCCACCGTATCTTCAGCCTCCCAGCCGCCATCCACCCAGTCGGTGCATGACAAGCGGAATATCAGCGGCAGGTCATCCGGCAGGTTTGCCCGGATGGATTGTGCAACTTCGGTGGCAAACCGCATCCTGTTGCTGCGCGACCCGCCATATCCGTCGCTGCGCTGATTGGAGACCGGCGAATAGAACTGGTGCACCAGGAACCCATGCGCGGCATAGACTTCGATCACCTTGAATCCGGCCGTAACGGACCGCCCTGCCGCGGTTCCGAAAGCCGCCACCACATCTGCTATGTCGGCTACCGACATTTCTTCCGGCACCGGCCAGCCGTCCGCGTAAACAAGAGGCGACGGAGCAATCGCTGACCAGGGCGCCTCATCGCGCAAAGATATGTCTTCGTCCATGACCGGTGTTTCGCCATGCCACGGGCGTCGCTCCGATGCCTTTCTGCCGGCATGGGCAAGCTGGATACCCGGCACGGCCCCTTCCGCCTCCAGAAACCTGTTGATACGGGTAAGCTCGGTAATCTGCGCATCATCCCACAAGCCCAGATCGCCGGGTGTGCGCCTGCCGCGTGCCTCAACCGCCGTTGCTTCGCAGAACACCAGTCCTGCTCCACCCAGCGCAAACCGGCCCAGATGCACCATGTGCCAGTCATTTGCGAAACCGTCTTTCGAACGGTACTGGCTCATCGGTGAGATGGCGACGCGGTTCTTGAAGGTCTGCCCGCGCAGGGTGAACGGGCTGAACAGGTGCGATGTCATGAATTGTCAATCTGATGAAATTGGCGCCAAAGGATGGAAATCCGTCCTAACACAAACGACCACCTGCCTCCATGCGTCAGGCGATCAGTAATGTGTGATGATCCTCTTTGCCGATGATCGGCCCCATGCTAGCAATGCTGACCATGACACAAAGCATTACCCACCTTGAAAAACTCGTCTCCTTCAACACTGTCAGCCGGGACTCCAACCTGGCACTGATCGACCATGTCAGCGAACTGCTGCAGCCTTTAGGGTTTCGTATCCAGCTGGCCCCGTCGGAAGACGGCCGGAAAGCAAACCTTTATGCCTCGATCGGCCCTGAGGACGTGTCCGGGGTTGTTCTGTCCGGTCACACGGACGTGGTGCCGGTGGAAGGCCAGGCCTGGTCATCCGACCCGTTTGTCATGCGCTCGGACAAGGGCATGCTGTATGGCCGCGGCACAGCCGACATGAAAGGTTTCATTGCATGCTGCATCGCCATGGCGCCGCGCGCTGCCCAACTCAAGGACAAACTGTCGGCGCCGATACATTTTGCATTTTCCTATGACGAGGAAATCGGCTGTGTCGGCGTGCGCCGCCTGATCGACATGCTGGAGCCGGTATCACCAAAACCACGGTGCTGCATAATCGGTGAACCGACGCTGATGCAGGTGGTCACCGCCCACAAGGGCAAGGCCGGCGAGCGGGTCAGCTGTACCGGCCTTGAAGCTCACTCGAGCCTGGCACCGACTGCTATCAATGCCGTTCACCTGGCCATTGACCTGATCAATGAAATCAGGCGGCTGCAGGCGGAGATTGCCGAGACCGGCACCAGGGATGGCGACTATGACGTTGCCTACACCACCCTTCACGCCGGCAACCTGCACGGTGGCGAAACCCTCAATATCGTGCCCAACCTGGCGAAGTTCGAGTATGAAATCCGCCACCTGCCGGCCGATGACCCGCAAACCCTGATAGACCGCATTCACGCGAAGGCCGATGAGCTTGTCAGCGAAGCACGCAAGGTGTTCCCCGGCGCCGACATCAGCTTTGCCCCCGGCACAGCCTATCCCGCACTGGACACCGCGCCGGATGCAGAAGTGGTCAATTACGTGAAATCACTGACTGGCGGAAACTCCACCGGCAAGATCGCCTTCGGCACCGAAGGCGGGCTGTTTCAGACCCGGCTCGGCATTCCGACTGTCGTATGCGGTCCAGGCTCCATCGGCGTTGCCCACAAGCCGGATGAATACATAGCGGAAACCGAAATGGCGGCGTGTGACAGGATGCTGGAAAAACTGCTGGAAGATCTGACCGGAACCTGATCTGGAACGGTATCGTTTCGAAAACCTTAAATTTGTGTATCATATTGAAACACATAGGTGAATCAGACCCGTTACGCCGGATTACCGCCGCATTATCTCCCTGCAATTTTCACATTCTGGGGGGACGCTTGTTTCCAAGACGGCTTTATCAACTGCCCGAAAGGGAGGTTAGTCATGTTGCGTACCCCTATTGCGGCCCTCACCGCCGCGCTAATACTGACTGCGTTTTCCGGCCAGCAATCGCAGGCTGCCGATCCACACTGGTTTTATGATAACGCCGCTGCACCATCCTATGATGAGCGCTACAGCGAAGAGTATCGCCGAGACTGGCAAAACGATCGGGTTTATGAACCCAGACACTCTGTGTATCAGCGCGAACCCGAATACAAGCATCGCCGCCCGCGCCATCGTGATGATTATGGTAATGGCAATGGCACTTACAATGGCAGGCTGTCCTGCCTGCAGGCGGTTGGGGACCTGAAAGATGCCGGTTTCCGGCATATTGAAGTCGTCACCTGCCGAAATGGCGACTATGTCTATGACGCGGTCCGGGGGCGGGAGCCGTGGCGCATCCAGGTCAGCCGTGCATCCGGCGAGATCATCAACGTGGAGCCACTGGGCGACTGATGCCGCGCTGAGTCCGGTTGTCGGGAAAACCAGCTTGCCGGGTTGACAATCTTAAGGCCAGAACTCACTAACCGCATTCGTTTTCCGGAGTAGGTTGGTGAGTTCTGAACCTGATAAACCATTTCGCATCGCTGTCGCCGGCGCTGGTCTTATAGGCAAGCGTCATGTCGAGGCTGTGGATCGTTGCGACGCGACCGTCGTATCGGCAATTGTCGACCCTGCCCCCGCCGCCAAAGATTTCGCCGGCAGCATCGGCTGTGACTGGTATGCATCGGTTGCGGAAATGCTCGGCGCCGGCTCACCAGACGGCGTCATTATTGCTACCCCCAACCAGATGCATGTCGACAATGGACTGGAGTGCGTTCGCGCAGGGGTTCCTGTCCTGGTCGAAAAGCCGATTGCCGACAGTGCCCGCGCTGCCGCGCGGCTTGTGGACGTTGCTGCCGAATTGAAGGTACCGGTGCTTGTCGGGCACCACAGGCGGCACAATCCGCTGATTGGCGCTGCCCGGCAGAAAATCAGCAGCGGCGCCATTGGCGACATCGTCGCGGTGCATGCCGCCTGCTGGCTCTACAAGCCGGATGACTACTTCAATGTGACCTGGCGCACCCAGCCAGGTGCCGGGCCGGTGTTCATCAACCTGATCCATGACATTGACCTCTTGCGCCATCTGGTTGGTGAGGTGGTTTCAGTGCAGGCGGCTGAATCGTCCCATGCCCGCAACCACGACGTCGAGGACACCGCCGCCATCATCATCAGCTTTGCCAATGGTGCCCTGGGTACCATCAGCGTGACCGACAGTGTCGTCGCGCCGTGGAGCTGGGAACTGACGGCGGCTGAAAATCCCGCCTATCCGGAAACCGGGGAGACCTGCTATTTCATCGGCGGCACCCGCGGTTCGCTTGAAATCCCCAAAGGCAAGGTGTGGTCGCAAGGTGGCGAACGCAGCTGGTGGCAACCGATCAATCAGGCCGTCTATGAGACTGCTTCGCGTGATCCGCTGGACGAACAGATCGATCATTTCTGCAGAGTGATTGCAGGCGCAGAGCAGCCTGCCGTTTCAGGCCTGGAAGGACTGAAATCGCTGAGGGTAGTCGAAGCCATCAAGGCGTCCGCCCGAGACGGCAGGAGGGTTGATCTGACTTGACCTGGCCCCTTCCAGCCTGCCCTGAATGGCGGGACGGGCCAAAGGGTTGCGGACTACCTGTTCCCCGGATCGTCGGAGTAGCCATGTCTTTCCGCCCATTTGAGCAGCGTTGGCAATAGCGGCACCATATGCGCACGATAGCGCCGCCACCGGCCTTTTGCACGACTGTTAACGGGCTGGATGACCGTGTCATGGCCGGCTGTGCCGGTTTGCCGGCGATCAGGTGTCGCGTCCTTGCTGTCCGCCCCGGCGTCTTCCCAGTCCAGCTCCAGAAAACTCAACACCTGACGAGCGGTCTCTTCCAGGTCGCCCACAATCTGTTCGTATTTTACGGCGTGTACCGGCAATTGCAGCGCACTCGCATACATTGCCCAAAGTGACATGACCTCGTCATAACACTGTGCCGTGCTTTTCAGGTCCAGAAAATTCACCGTGGCAGCGTTGAGCCTGAAGTCCTGCATGAAACAACTCAGCACACAGTCGCAAGGGTGGCGTAACACCAGCAGAAACCTGGCGTGGGGGAAAACCCTGCTGATCAATCCGGCCTCGACAATGTTGAGCGGCAGCTTGTCAATCACCACGTCACCGGCTGCAGCCTCTTCAGGCAGGTGCTGATTGAGATTTTTCATGTAGGCGTCGCGCAATTGCGTTACCTGCTTATCCGTCAAACCTTCATGGTCCGGCAATTCGCCCGTCTGCCAGTCGCTTGCCATCCGGACCATGTCCTGCACCATCGGCTTTCCGTCGACCACCGAGATCCGGCTGTGCTTCAGCAGGACCGTGTCAAGCAACGTCGCGCCGGACCGGGGAAATCCAACGAGAAACACCAGTTGTGGCGCAGCCGGTTGTGCGTCCGGTTCTGCGGGAGCCGTGCGGCTCACCAACTTGTAGGCGGCTTGCAGGTCTTCCAGTTTCCGAATGAAATCATCCGGCTCCAGACCGCGCCCGCCCGCCGCCTTCGCAGCCCAGGTGTTGGCATTGACAAAGGCATCATAGGCAGCGCGCACATCTTCAAGGCGGTCACATATGTCGCCCAGCAAATACCAGTACGCCGAATTCAGCTGTGCCTGCTCGGGATGGAATTTCTCAACACCGGACAATGCCTGGCGCGCACCATCCAGGTCATTGTCGCGGCGCAACAGCTGCGCCTGGCGGATAGAGATCCTGATATCGTCCGGCCGGCATACGGTGCGCGCCTGCGCAACAGCCTTCCTGAGTTCGCCGATCTGGTTTGTCTGTTCCAGCACCTCACACAGACTGTCATGCGCCTCGACAAAGCCGGGCTGCAGCTTCAACGCCCGGCGGAAACAATCTATGGCTTCTTCAGTCTGGCCCCGCCGGAACAGCACGCCGCCGAGACTGCTGTGTGCCGTGTGATCCTTGGGGGAGACTTCAACCAGTTGCTGAAACAGCTTTTCGGCTGCGCTCAATTTTCCAAGCCCGCACAGAACGGCAGCCATGTTGAACATCACGTCCGGGTCGTCCGGCTTGATCTGCAGGGCCGCACGGTAACTGGTCAGCGCAGTTTTCAGGTCGCCGGCGTCACGCAACACATTGCCGAGATTGAAATGGACATCGCAATTGTCCGGATCCAGTTCGATTGCCCTTTGATAGCTGTCAATGGCAACCTGGAAAGCCCCCTGTTTGGCGGCGATGACACCGTGGACATTGTGAACGATGGCAAACTCGCGGTGGCTTCGGCATAACTGCTCAACCATCTTGCGGGCGCGGTCGAGCTGGCCGGCCTCAAACACCTCAATGGCTGCGCGCAGTCGCTTGTCGAGTGCGTTACGTGCCTGCATCAGACGCCCCAGAGACTGCAGTTCATCACAATCGCCCCCTTCATCAGCCTGATCCGTCAAACATTGCCGGACCCTGCCTTGATGTTTTGTATCGCAAGCAGGCCCCATGACGCAAACTTGCAACCTGTGCCACCTGTGTGACACACCCTCTTCACACAGTCTCAACTCAAGGTAGACTGGCGAGAAACAACCAACCGGATCTGATTACCCCGTGACAGCAAGTAGCTCCCCCTTCCCGCATTTGTTCACCCCGTTGAAAGTTGGCCGGCAAACACTGCCCAACCGCATATTGATGGGATCGATGCACACCGGCCTTGAAGAACAGGGCGAGGAAGGCCTGGCCCGTTTGGCCGCGTTCTACGCAGAACGCGCCCGCGGCGGATGTTCCCTGATGGTAACCGGCGGGTTCTCACCCAATGCAGAAGGCAGGCTGGGCACAGAGGGCGGATTTCTGGTTGACGCCGATGCCGAGCATCACCAGCAGGTAACCGATGCCGTACACGCGCACGGCTCGCGCATATTGCTGCAACTGTTGCACGCGGGCCGCTATGGCTATCAGCCCGACATCGTAGCACCGTCGCCCATTCGCTCGCCGATCAACAAGACCACACCGCGCGAAATGGATGACGACGACATCCAGCGTACCATCGCCGACTATGCCCGCGCCGCGCAGATTGCCCAGGCAGCCGGCTATGACGGTGTCGAACTGATGGGATCGGAAGGTTACCTGATCAACCAGTTTACCGCGCCGCGCACCAACAAGCGTACCGACAGGTGGGGCGGTTCGTTTGAAAACCGCGCCCGGCTCCCGGTCCAGGTGATCAAGGCGGTGCGGGCGGCAACCGACCCGCAGTTTATCATCATGTACCGGCTTTCCGTGCTCGACATCGTCGAAGACGGCAGCCCATTCGAAGAGGTCGCCGAACTTGCCAGGCTGGCTGAGGCCTCCGGCGCCGACATCCTCAATTCAGGCATCGGGTGGCATGAAGCCCGCATCCCGACCATTGCCCAGGCGGTGCCCAGGGGCGCATGGACATGGGCGACGCGACGGCTGATGGGCAAGGTGTCCATACCGCTTATCGCCACCAATCGCATCAACACACCGGAAAAGGCCGACCAGGTAATCGCAGACGGCCATGCCGACATGGTGTCGATGGCCCGGCCGTTCCTCGCCGATGCAGACTTCGCAGACAAGGCTGCCCGTGGAAGGCCGGAGGAAATCAACACCTGCATCGCCTGCAACCAGGCCTGCCTTGATCACTATTTCAAGGGCAAGGACGCCACCTGCCTGGTCAACCCAAGGGCCTGCCGCGAAACCATGCTGACCTGGAAACCGGCGCAAACAACGCGCAAGGTCGCCGTCGTCGGTGCCGGGGTTGCCGGGTTGTCGTGTGCTGTAACAGCGGCAGAACGCGGCCACGACGTGACCCTGTTCGAGGCAGCCGGCCAGGTCGGCGGGCAGTTCCTGCTGGCCCGCCATATCCCGGGCAAGGAGGAATTCAACGAGACCCTGCGCTACTACCGCAACCGGGCCGAAGCATTTGGCGTATCGCTGAAACTCAACACCCGTGCCGATGCGGCCACGCTGGCCGGATTCGATGAAGTGGTCATGGCAACCGGGGTGACGCCGCGTGTGCCGGACATTGCCGGCGTCGACCACCCGAGCGTCATGACCTACGAAGAATTGCTGTCCGGTGCGCGACAACCCGGCAGGCGGGTCGCGGTGATCGGTGCCGGCGGTGTCGGGGTCGATGTCGCGGTGCACCTGGTCGAGCGCGGACTCAAAAGCCACCTGGACCCGACCGAATTCCGCTCAACATGGGGAGTTGGCCAGGAACCGGGCGATCATGTGCCATCGCATGATGTGGTACTGATGCAGCGCTCTACCGGGAAAATGGGCTCAGGCCCCGGCAAGACAACCGGATGGGTGCACCGCCTGGTATTACTGCGCGCCAACGTCGAAATGATCGGCGATGTCAGTTACCGGCAGATTGATGACGAAGGCCTGCACATCTCGGTCGGCAACCAGGACAGGCTGGTAAAATGCGACAGTATCGTGCTGTGTGCCGGCCAGTTGTCGGTCGACGGACTGGCTGATGACCTGAAAGCCGCCGACCGCCAGGTTCATATCATTGGCGGGGCCAGTTTTGCCGGTGAACTGGACGCCCAGCGCGCCATCGAGGAAGGCACATTGCTGGGCTCACGTCTGTAAAGCAATGCCTGTGCCGAAGCGCCGGACGCCTAGTCCGGGTAGTGCATTTTGATCGTCACTTTGCCACGGACTATTGCAGCGGTTCTGAAGGTCGGAGTGTCGTAAGCATCCACAGCACCGCTGGTGGCATAACCTTCAGTTGGCAATTGCCCCTTCATGTTCAGGTCCCGGTTTTCGTCCTCATCATGAAAAGCTGCTACCGCATAGGGACCATCTTTCAGATCAGGAAAGCTGACAACCACGGTTCCAGCCTTTGATGGCGTCTCCTTGTAACCGGCCGCCCCTGCAACATCATACGCCCGAAAGGCGTTTCTGTTGGAAAAGACAATCACTACAACCTTGCCGGTTGCCCCACGAACACCCTCCAGAGTGACAGTCAACCCGGACGGAAAGGATGTTGCAGCGCTCGCAGCGCCGTACGTGGAATGGACATTGCTGGCAAGCCAGGCGCCAACAAAGGTAATGCTTATCGTGGCAAGAGCGCCGACCAGTCTTTGGGTATTGGTGGGCATAAGGCGTGCCTATTCCGCTGCTTCGGACCGGAGTGCCTTGTCCTTTGGTTTCCACCCGGGCGGGCCAAGAACTACACCAAGCTTGTTTCGAAAACCTCTCATGGCCCAGGCGCTTTTTGCAAGCCGGTAGAAGCCGTGCAGAAATGCAACAATCGGATTGGTGCTGTCGATGGGTTTCACGAGACCGTAGACAACCTGCTCGCGTTCTTCCTCGAAGGTTCCGAACATCCGATCCCAGACAATGAAAATACCGGCATAGTTTTTGTCGAGGTATTTCGGGTTTGAACCGTGATGCACACGATGATGCGAAGGTGTGTTCATGATCCATTCGACTGGACGCGGGAGCTTTCTGATACTCTCCGTATGCAGGATGGTCTGGTAGAGCTGAACGACCACTTCAGCGAACAGTACGACAATCGGATTGAAGCCGAGCAGCACCAGTGGAACATGGAAGAAGACCGGCCAGAACGAATCCATCGGGCCGAAGCGATAGGCTACGGAGATGTTGAAAAACGGTGACGAGTGATGGACCGTATGGGTTGCCCAGGCGAGATTCACCCGGTGCATAAACCGGTGTTCCCAATAATAGGCGAGATCTGCCAGCACCACGCAAATTGTGACCGTGACCCAGTTTATCTCGATGTCAAAGACGGCAAACTGGAACGCATAGTAAAACGTCGAGACATAAAACGCGCCGAGAAACAGGATTGTCAGTCCGATGAAAAAGGCGAGTGTGATGTAGTTGGTGATCGTATCACCGACCAATGCCCACGAGAGTTTCTTGTAGATGGCATATCTGGTGAACTCGAATGCCAGAAAGGCCAGTGCGAAAACGAAGAACCAGTCGTCGACGAACTTTTCGAGCCATTCGATATAGCCTGTGCTGATTGGAGAAAGAAGCCAGTCCATGAGAGATTCCAAAATTATCAATATTGACAATCAAATGACATCAACTAAATTGTTTGTCAATACAGACAATCAATTGAATTGAGCAAAATGGCCAGACCAGACATCAAGACTGAACGTCGAGAACAGATATTGGATGCCTTTGAATCCTGTGTTTCGCGCTACGGCGTTGAAGGGGCTACGTTGGCCAAAACTGCCGAAATGGCGGGACTGGCCCGTCCGCTTGTTCGTCACAATGTAGGCAATCGGGATGAGTTGCTGGAAGCGCTGGTTGACCGATTCCTGGAAAGAACCCGCAACAGCATGGCGACGATGATCTCTGCTCTACCGGCTGAAAACAAAGCAAAAACGGCCATAGACTGGCTTTTCGATCCGAAATTTTCCGATCCGCAACTGGTGCGGGTTTCAAATGCCCTTATTGCCGCATCCTGTGAAAATCCGTCCGTGGCAGCAAGAATGCTGGTGTGGCTCAATGATTTCATCACAAGGCTCGATGAGTTGCTCGCAGATGAATTTCCAGATGCCGATCCTGAGAAAGTAGCAGCTGCAACTGCAGGCATTACCGGTATCTATTTCAATATCGAGGCGCTTTATCCGCTGGGCGATACGGATGTTCTGGTTGCTGCTTCAAAGCGTGCCGCCATCATCTTGCTGGAGTCTTTGGAGACCAGCCAATGACCAGCCGTCCTCCCAAAGAAGCCTACACCGATGCCGTTTGGTTCAGGAACGAAACGAACACCCTCTTTGCAAATGCATGGATCTTTGTCGGAACTGTCCATGACTTCCAGCAGACCGGGGATTACCGCACCGCAACATGCGGAAACGCCCTTCTTTCTATTGTCCGCGATGAAGACGGAAACCTGAATGCCCTTCACAATGTGTGCCGGCATCGCGGGGCGGAGCTGTTGGAAGGGTCGACCGGTAATTGCGGCAAGACAATCGTTTGTCCCTATCACCGCTGGACCTATGCTCATGACGGTTCGCTTCGCGGAGTGCCCAACAAAGTGGAATGCTTTCCGGATCTGGACCGGTCCGGATACGGCTTGCATCCTGCTTCAGTTGGCGTATTCAGAGATCTGGTTTTCGTCAATCCTGAAGCAGATGCTGATTTCGAGAGCTGGATTGCCCCGCTCCAGGGCAAGCATTGGCCGCATGATCTGACTGCCGCAGACGTCAAGGAAGCGATACCGTTGGCTTATGATCTGAAATGCGACTGGAAGGTTTTCGTCGAAAATGCGCTTGATGGATATCATCTTGCCTACCTGCATGAAAACACACTCGGTGGCCCATTACCCGGTTTGAACGAGTGGGAGCCTGTCGGCGATCACATGATCTGGCACGCCACCGAGGAAGGTGTACGCCATCGCCTCCCCATGAAAGTGAGAGAGGAGGCCGGCAACTCTGGCACCATAGAAAGTGCGTCCAAAACGGGTTACGGAGGGGTCTATTTCCTTTTCCCGACAACCATCATCGTTCCAACTCCGTACGGTATCTCCATCTCGGCGCTACACCCCACAGCTGCAGGACGTTGTCGAATGACAGTTCGCCATTGGGTCGGGCCGAGGCAGTCGAAAGATGAGCGGAAACATATTCCCGGTTTCGACAAATCCACCGGCATTATTTCATCCGACAACTGGAAAACGCACCCTCTGGAGACCGGTGACTTTCAAACTGAAGACGTATGGATTTGTGAAAAAATCCAACGCGGTCTGGAATCGCCAGCCTATACCCACGGACCTTTATCCAACGGAGTTGGAGCAGAAGACGCCATCCGCTGGTTTCACGGAACTCTGGACAAACATGTCACCTAACGAATGCCGGCATCGGCATTGCTTACGAAATCCGGAGCCGGCGCCGCATTCATTCGGGTGAACAGGCTGGCATGCATCAGGCGCGTCAGGTGCCACTGGCCTAGCCGGCAAAACCGGCGCCCGGCGACTGTGCGTTAAACCTCACAAGCCGGCTGTCGAGAACGCCTGCCTGGCGATGCACCATCGCCTCACGGTATGTGGCATCTCTCATCATCTCGACAAAAGCACCGACGCCCGGATATTCGGCAATGAAGGCGATGTCCCAGGTTACGTCCTGCGGTCCGACCATCATCAGTTCGAACCCGCCACGCCAGACAATTTTACCGCCAAGCTTTTGCAGGACCGGCGCGCTGATCTCGCCGTAGCGCTGATAGGCCTCTGCACCGGTCGCTTCATGTCCGTCTGCGTATTCTGCCTTTTCTCGCAGTTTGACAAGATTGAGCATGTGGATCGGCCCGGCACGATCGGCCTCCTTGAAAGCCTGCCAGGTCTCCTTGCTGAAGCTCGTGAACATCAATGTCTCCTTATGGCCTGAATTAATCCGGTGTGATGATTTCATGTATCGTCTATCTGGCTGTCTTGCGGCGCCTGGGTCCGGTCAGTGCTGGTGTAATCGCGCATGACATCGGCAACGCGCAAACGATAATCGATGAACACGTCCTTGCGGGACTTTGACTGGATGTTTCGATGAACCGGGTGCTGCCTGAAGGCATCGACCGCCGCCTCGTCACGCCAGAACGACAAGGCGACGAACTTGCCCGGTTCGGAAACACTCTCGAACCTCTCGATCGAGATGAACCCGTCGCGCCCTTCAACCAGGTGAGCCATTTTCTGTCCATAGTCGATGTAGTCCTTACCCAGTCCGGGCTTCGGCCAGGATTCAAAAATTACCGCGATCATGCTTGCCTCCAGATTCTTTCACTTCAATGCCCTTCATAGTTCGGTGTCCGGCGCTCTATCCAGGCACTCAAACCCTCCTTCACGTCCCGCGTGGCCGCCATGCGGGCAAACTGCTCGCGCTCGATCAGCAGGCCTTCCTCAATGGTGGTGTTGATGCCGCGGGTAACGGCGCTGATGATGCGGGACGCTGCCAGTGACGAATGGCGAAGGATGCGCTGTGCAAGCTCAACCGCGGCGGGCAACAGCTCATTATGCGGGACCACCTTGTTGACCACGCCCGTCGCGCAGGCGTGTTCGGGGGAGAACGTGTCGCCGGTCAGGAGCAGTTCCAGTGCCCGCTTGCGCCCTGCCAGCCTGGCCAGGCGCTGGGTCCCGCCAAAGGTCGGCGGGATCGCGATGTTGATTTCGGGCTTGGCAAAACTCGCCTTGTCGCTGGCAATGGCAAGATGGACGGCTTCGGTAATCTCACAGCCACCGCCAAAGGCGATACCGTTGACTGCGGCGATGACGGGCTTGGGGAATGCTTCGAGCCGGGCTGTCATGGTTTGACCCCGCGTGCAAAACTCCCTTACCGCCACCTCGACACCGGCGTTGATGCTTTCGGCGAATTCATGAATGTCCGCACCGGCTGAGAACGCCCGCTCTCCCGCACCTGTCAGGATGACGGCCCGGACGGCCGGATCGTTTTCAACGTCATCCAGCAGGGCCAGCAAAAGGTCGTTCGTTGCGTAATTCAACGCATTCAGCTTTTGCGGCCGGTTCAGCGTCAACAGGGCAATGGCGTCGTGTTTTTCATATGTAATCAATTCAGGCATTGGTCTCTCCAGGTTCGGTCCGGAGACGTTACTGCAGCTCGCAATTGACGTATACTCACTAGATAGTATACTTGGTGAATGGCGCATGACTCTCCAGCAAAAGAACGCATCATCGATGCTGCCAACCGGTTGTTCTACGCCGAGGGCATTCGGGCGGTTAGCGTTGACGCGATCGCCGAAAAGGCAGGCCTCACCAAAAAGACGCTGTACTACCACTTCAAGAGCAAGGACGACCTGATCGAGGCCTATCTTGAGTCTCGCGACCAACCCAATCTGGCACTCTATCAGAAATGGTTTGAAGAGGCCGGCGGATCAGTTGCCGATAAGGTGGAGGCCATATTCCTGAAAGTGGCAGACGCTGCCCGGCATCCCAAGTGGAAAGGATGCGGCTTTCTCAGGACAGCGGCAGAACTTGCCAACATGCCGGGACATCCGGCGATGAAAGTCGGTGCTGATCACAAGAAGAAGTTCGAGCAATGGCTCTCAGAACGGTTTCAGGATGCGGGGTTTGCAAGCCATGCACAGCTTGCCAGGCATGTCGTTCTGCTGATGGACGGTGCCTTCTCCACCGTGCTGGTGCACCGGGATCCGGACTACATCGAGGCGGCGGGCGCGGCAGCAAGGTCTTTGGTGAATTCCGCCGGCAAGTGACTTTGTGCAGCGATCACCGGGTTTCCAGATAGTCGAGAAACCTCATGAGCCAGATCGCCGTGCCAAGGCCCTGCATCTTGGCCGGCCGGAACGGAATGACCTTGATCGGCGAGGTGGGAAACGGCAAGGCATCGGCTTGTGAACCCAAAATACGTTCAGCCATGACACGGCCCATCACGTTCGACATGGCAACGCCGCGGCCATTGTAGCCGAGCCCCACCAGAATGCCCGGTTGCGGCTCATGCAGATGCGGAAGATGATCATCTGTAAGCGCGACACGCCCGCCCCATTTATAAGTCCAGCTTACCCCCTTGAGTTGGGGAAAGACGCGCTCTGCATCCTTGCGAAGCCAGTCGAAACCGCCGATCTCGCCGGAGCGCTCTGGCTTGCCGAGACCGCCATACACCATGCGGTTGTCGGGTTCCTTGCGCGAATACATGATAATCCGGCGGCTGTCCGAAATGGTGTGCCCTGCAGGCAGAATGCTGTCTATCACGTCGCCTGGAAGCGGATCGGTCGCCATTTGAATGGGGGTGAGCGGGAGAATGGTCCTGGACAGTTTGGGAACAAGATCGCCAGTGTATCCGTTGGTCGCCACAACGACCCAGTCAGACCTCACGCTGCCGTGCGCCGTCTTTGCAACCCACTTCTGCCCGTCTTTTTCCAGGTCGATGACCGCACTGTTCCCGTGAATGGCGGCCCCGCGCTGCACCGCGGCTTTCGCGACACCGCGCGCCAGAGACATGGGCTGAACCGCGCCGCCTTTGGGCGTCATGATCCCGGCTCCATAGGCTTTCGTCCCTGCAAGCCTGTGAAGCTCTTCACCCTCCACCACCACCATCCCGGCGCCGTGGATGTTCCATTCCTCGACACTTTTTCTGGCCGCGCTCAATGCGCGTTTGCTGTGACAGACGCGCAGCCAGCCGTTCTGCCGGGCCTGGCAGTCAATCTGGTAGCTGTTGATGAGCGAAAACAGCTCATCGGCCGAGCCAAGCGACGTTTCGGTCAGGCGTTCAAAATAAGTCTGTCCCAACAATTTCCTGAGCCGTTCAGGCGTGTTGAAGGGCAACATCGGGTTGACCTGGCCGCCAGTGCGGCCGGACGCGCCATAGCCGACATCACCGGCATCCAGCACAATGGCGCTGACGCCTGCTTCGGACAATTTCAACGCCGTGCGCAAGCCGGTAAACCCGGCGCCGATTATGGTGACGTCGGCTTCAATGTCTGCCTCCAGACGCGGATGAAGCTTGGCTTCAGGCGCTGTTGCGGCCCAAAGCGATGGGGGTTTGTCGACGGGGGCGAACATCTGCATCTTCGGTCAAACCTCGTTGGAGAGAACTTTCAGCAGATCAAGTCTGATCAACAGTGTCGGAAAACACCAGCGGTTTGCGGGCAGGACGCAATGTTTGTCAACTGGAGGGTTTGGGCAACGCCCTGAACACGAAAACTGCCGCAAAACAGATCGTCAACAATGCAGCACCCATATGAAACGCCACACTTGCCGTGCCGCTTTGGTCGGCGAGGCGACCTGCGATTACAGGTGCAAACACCACACCGGCATAGAACAGCGTGAAGAAGATGCCCATACCGACCGCCCGCGTTCCAGCGCCGAGAACCACCGATGGCAAGGCCATGATCGGGCCAGCCGGCAATCCCGCACATAAGCCGAGCAGGATGAACACGAGATACACATTGCCGGCACCCGGAGCGACCATCAGCAATAACCCAAAGGCTACAAATCCAGCCAGCATCACGATATCCCGGTGACCCAGACGATCTGCCAGATAACCGCCCAACGGCACGGACACTGCCACGAGCCAAAGTGTGACGCTGGTTGTCGAACTCGCCGCCGCCAACGACCAGCCACGCTCGACCAGCATGGCCGGGCCAAAGCCAAACACCATTGCAAGCGCGCCGTTGTAGGTGCCCCAGATACCACCGGCAATCACGATTGCGACGAACCTGACCCCCAGCAGCCGCTCCGAGGCAGCGGTTTCGGGAGTTTGCGCAGCACTTCCGCGGGTACCGACTACAAAAAGCAGCAAGCCGCACGCCGTGGCGACCGCGACGGCGGCCAGTGCCATTGGCAGGCTACCGGCGCCTGCGACGACGGGCAGGATCAAGAGCGCGGCTGCGATACCAACCGGCCAGGAGTTGATGAAAATCCCCATCGCCGTGGCGATTTCGCGCCCGGCAAAATGATCTGTGACCACCTTGGACATCAAGACATTGAGCAATATCCCGCCGACGCCCGCGATCAACCGGCCAGCGATCTGGCCTTCCCAGCTCTGTGCGGCAAACATGATCGCGGCCCCAGCCAGCATCAGGACCATTCCGAATGCGATGACCCGCCGGTCGCCGAAACGGCGCCCTATGGCGCCACCGGGCAGCGCAAACACCAACCCTGGCGCCAGGTACAGTCCGATCAGGAAGCCGATATCCGACAGCTCAACCCCGAACACCGTCATGTAGACCGGAGACAGGGCCGCGACGGCCTGGAACTGGAATGCCATTGTCACACGTGCCGCAAACAGTACGGCAAGCACAAACCAGCGATTGGAGGCGTGGTGTTCCATGAACTGTCTCTCTATCCCAGGCGGCGGACGTGATAATCTGTGGGCAGCATGAGTTCGAAAGCAGCCTTTGGAGTTCAGATCACGCCCAACCGAGTGCCTTGAGCGAATGATCGGCATTCCAGATTTTGGTCATGTGAGCGATCCTGGGGCCGTTGAACTGCATGATATAGGCATAGTCCGCCGCAACGGTCTTGCCGGTTGGCGGCAGCGGACCGCCTTCGCCAGTGTGGGTGCCGTGAAACACGGCGGCCGCGATCACCGTGGCGCGATCCTCGTCGATCGCAAAAGCCTTCAGTTCATAGCGGCCATCGGGGATCGGACCCAGAAGCCCCTTCATCCAGTCCGTATAGGCTTCCAGACTGGTCACCTCTGCCAGTGCGTCAGACTGGCAGGAGAAGGTCGCTGCGTCATCACACCATGCCTTGCATGCATCCCAGCCCTTGCCCGTTTCACAGGCTTCAAAGAAATCTCTCGCGGTTTCGTAAGCTGTCATTGTTTCATCCTCCACTTGTCGGCCAAGATGTTTGCGCCTTGATCCGAGAAGCAAGTGTCGCCCATAAATGAGCGAAGAGGTATCAGGCATATGCAGTATTTTTTGTGCGGCCTGCCGCAGGTGTCCTACTGCACTTGCAGTATTGACGCCTGCCCCGGCAGGCAACAGGCTCAACATGACCGGAAAGACCGCTTTGAAAGGAACCGGCGTTGCACGAGGATCGCCTAAGTCCCCGGGAGCTCGAAATTGCCAGAGCCTATGCGCTCGGAGATACCTATCATCGTATTGCCGAACGGTTATGCATCGCGCCATCCACGGTGCGTACCCATCTCGCGGCGATCTACCGGAAACTTGAGGTGTCCTCGAAACTCGAACTGCACAGGATGCTGGACGGCGCTGCCCGGCACCGCAAGAGCCAGTCCGAGCAGTCGGAAATCATTTCAGAACTCGCATTGAGCCTGGAAGAGGCCATCAGCCGGGAGCGGGCGCTGAGTGAGATCCTGCGGATTATCAGCGGGTCCGAGGGCCAGATCAATGAGGTTATCGCGGCGCTGCTTGGTTACGCGCTGGAGCTGTGTGATGCAGAATTCGGGCTCCTGCTGGAGTACAAGCCACAAAAAGGCTTTAGTGCCTCATACACCAAGGGCATCCCCCGGGCCTTTCACGAATGGTGGGTCGAGAAGGGTGATTATCAACCCAGCCCGCAAACTGCGATCGGCCGCCTCGAGGCCGGCCACGACGTTGTAAACATTATCGATATTCGTGCCGAAGAGATTTTTCAGACAGATGATCCATTGCGATATGCAACAGCAACCCTGGGGGGCGCACGGTCATTTACGGCAATTCCGATGCTGGCGGGAAAACGCCTCATTGGCGCCTTCACGATTTACCGCCAGCAATTGCGGCCGTTCGATGAAAAAACCGTGCAGCTGGCGCGGATGTTCGCGGATCAGAGCGTCATAGCAATCGAGAACGCCCGCCTGATGAGCGAATTGCGCTCGGAAATCGGGGAGCCGGAGTGACATTCAACTAAAGTCCGACGGGCAGCCGGCATCCGCAGGCCGGCCCCTACTCTGCCGCCACTTTCGCGGCGCCGGCATTGCCTGGACACAGCTTCGCCGCCAGGTATTTCTGGAAGTCATGGATTTCCCGCTCCAGATAGCTCAGCGGACCGGCTTTCGCCAGCGCACCGTGGGCGCCCTTGAAAATGCCCTCCACCACGAAACGGTCTTCCTCGTTGACATGGTCAAAAAACGACACGAGGTCCTTCAGAGCTGCTTGCTTGCTGGGGAATGCCGCCAGTCGTTCCGGAGCCAGTGCAACGCCAAAACGGACATGCACTTCGCCAACACCTTTGGGACGCAGTGACAGATACCAGACATGGTCGGGCGCGAGAATGTACATATGGGCCGGAAACACGGTCGGCATGATGGTCGTGTAACGCCAGCGGCCTTCGAGATAATCATTGCCGTGTGCTGCGCGTCCATAGGTTGCGGTTTCGCTCTTGGTGAAGGTCTGCCAGGTGAAATGCGGGCTAGTCTCGTCTGGAAACACAGTGTCATCCAGTCCGATCCACTGGCCAACGGTCGCCTTGTGCGCAACCGGCAGATGATAGCCTTCCATGAAATTTTCGGCCAGCAGCTTCCAGTTGGTCTGCCAGACATGATCCTGGGTCTCGCACGGAATATACCTGTCCATGCGGTATTGCGCGACCAGGTCATTCATCGGCGCCAGCAGTTCCGCCACCGGTGTCGCATCCTGGTTCAGCGTGATGTAAATCCAGCCGTTCCAGAGCTCGGTACGGATTTCAGGGAGGCAGAAATCCTTCTTTTTGAAGGTTTTCGACTTTTCCATCTGCGATGCGCCGCGCAACGAGCCGTCATGGCCATAGGTCCAGGCGTGATAGGGGCAGACAATGGTTCTGGTGCTGCCGGAGCCTTCCAGCAGCTGCATCATCCGGTGCCGGCACACATTGGAAAAAGACCGGATCGATCCGTCTTTCTGGCGAATGCAGAACACCGGCTGATCGCCAATGGAGAAGGTCACATAGTCGCCGGGTTCGGCTATATCCGCAGCCAGTCCCGGGCAGTGCCATTCGCGTTCGAAGATTTCACACCGTTCAAGCTCTAACATGTCCGGGTTGGTGTAAATCTCCGGCGGTGAGCTGTATGCCTCGTCAAGCGGGCTTGCCGCTGTGTCCTGCAGCTTCCCAAGTGCGTCGTGAAGAGCCATCTGAACATCCTTCCATCAATCCGGAATGACTGCCGTTACCTCGATTTCAACTACCCATTCAGGCCGTGCCAGTGCAGGCACCACCAGACCGGTGGAGCAGGGAAACACGCCCGCCAGCCACTTGCCCATTTCCTGATATACGGCCTCGCGATAACGGATGTCTGTCACATAAACGACAATCCGGCAGATATGCGCGAGCTCGGAACCAGCCTCTTCGAGCAGCATCTTGATATTTTCCATGGCTTTTGCCGTCTGCTTGCCGGCGTCTCCGGCATGCAGGCTCTCGCGACTGTCCAGGTCCTGGGCCACCTGGCCACGCAGAAACACCGTGGTGCCGCGGGCCACGACGCCCTGCGACAGATCGTTGGACAAGTTCTGCTCGGGATACGTATCCTTGGTGTTGAATGGTCTGATGCGCTGGTGCACTGGCATTGGCTGGTTCTCCTGGTTCGTCTTTCGGTGTATTAATTCCACAAACGAGGCGTTCCACAAGCAGGTTTTGCCGAAGCAGAAAGAATACTGTGACGAAGCTGAAAACATCCCCGCCCCACGTCACCATTATCGGCGCAGGCATCATCGGAATGTCCGCTGCGCTGTTCCTGCAGCGCGACGGCTATAAAGTCACCGTGATCGACAAGGTACCGCCTGGTGAAGGCGCATCTTTCGGCAATGCCGGCGGTGTTGTGGTATCCAATATCGTGCCGCCCATTCATCCGGGCATGCTGCTGAAAGTACCCGGCTGGCTGCTCGATCCGAAAGGCCCGGTCACCGTACACTGGCGTCATTTGCCTGTCGCGATGCCATGGCTGCTGGCTGTTGCCCGGAACGCAATGCCGGACAAGGTGCGGAAGATCACTGACGCACGCGCGCAACTCGGCATGCGGGCATTGCAGGATCATCGCTCCATTCTTTCCCACGCCGGGGCGTCCGACCTGCTGGCGATGGAAGACGGACTGCATCTGTACAGCACCCGCAAACAGTATGATGACGATGCCGGCTGGCGCACCAGGCGGGCCGAATACGGGTTTGCCGGCCAGGAACTCAGTGGTGATGAGGCCCGTGAGATTGAGCCTGACCTTACGCCCGACATCTACAAGGCGGTGTTCTGGGACGGCTGGCACCGGATTGTCGATCCGTATGCGATGGTGCAGAAACTGGCCGAGCAAGTTGTTCGCGACGGCGGCAGCATCGTGCAGGACGAAGTCATAACCATAGACCAGGACGGGTCCCGCGCCACCCGGCTGCACCTGATGAAAGGCGGGGAACAGACGGTGCAGAACCTGTGCATCTGTGCCGGAGCCTGGTCACACGAACTGGCCCGCATGCTGGGGTCGAAAGTGTTGCTGCAGGCAGAGCGCGGCTACCATGTGATCATGAAGGATCCCGGTGTCGGGCTTGGCAGGGCTGTAACCCACGCAGCGCAACCCGGGGCCGTGACCCCGCATCATGACGGCGTCAAGATCGCCGGTTCCGACGAGATTGCCGCGAACGATGCGCCTGCGGACTGGCGCCGTGCCGACCAGATGTACGTCTATGGAAAGCGTATATTGCCGGAATTGCGGGATATGAACGGATCCGAAACGAAATGGATGGGGCGCAGGCCGAGCACACCGGATTCATTGCCGGTGATTTCGCCGTCTCCAAACCTTGTCAATGTGTGGTATGGATTCGGCCATGGCCATATGGGGCTGAGCTGGGGCCCGACGACGGGCCGGATGATCGCCGACATGATGACCGCACGTAACAGCAATACCGACCCTGCCCCCTTCCATATCAACAGGCCCATGTAGCCACGCCCAGGACCCACGATGCGCACCGAAACCCCACCGACCATTCGCCTGAAAGACTACAAGCCCTCTGACTACCTGATTGACCATGTGTCTCTGGACGTTGCCCTGCAGCCGACGGCAACCGGCGTAGTCTCGATCCTGAAGATGCGGCCCAATCCGGCCTCCAGGACCGTCAACGCGCCGGTTCGCCTGGATGGAGAGGCGCTGGAACTCAAATCCGTCGCCATCAATGGCGAGACAATCGGCGACAACCGGTACACTTTAACGGAAAACCAGCTGATCATCGACGATGTACCGGAAGGCCAGTTCGAACTGACCATCGAAACGCAATGCAATCCGGATGCAAATACGGCACTGTCGGGTCTGTACCGCTCCAATGACGTGTACTGTACCCAGTGTGAGGCGGAAGGTTTTCGCCGCATCACCTATTTCCTCGACCGGCCGGATGTGCTGGCTACCTATCAGGTTCGTGTCGAAGCTGACCGGGACACCGTTCCGGTGCTGCTGGCCAATGGCAATCCGGTCGAAACAGGTGAACTGGCCGATGGCCGCCATTTTGCGGTCTGGCAGGACCCGTGGCCGAAACCTTCCTACCTGTTTGCCCTGGTGGCAGGCGACCTGGCTTGCGTCACGGATCATTTCACCACCGTGTCAGGACGCAAGGTGGAACTGAGGATTTATGTCGAACAGGGCAAGCAGGACCGCTGCGACTGGGCAATGCAGAGTCTCAAGGCGTCGATGGCCTGGGACGAAACGGCGTTCGGCCGCGAATATGACCTTGATATTTTCATGATCGTCGCCGTGTCCGACTTCAATATGGGCGCCATGGAGAACAAGGGCCTCAATGTTTTCAACGACAAGTACATACTGGCGCGCGCCGACACGGCCACCGACCAGGATTACGTGAATATCGAGGCGATTATCGCGCACGAGTATTTTCACAACTGGACAGGCAACCGGATCACCTGCCGCGACTGGTTTCAGCTGTGCCTCAAGGAAGGCCTGACGGTATTCCGAGACCAGGAGTTCACCTCGGACATGCGCTCGCGCGCCGTCAAACGCATCCAGGACGTGCGTACGTTGAGATCACATCAGTTTCCGGAAGATGCCGGGCCACTGGCACATCCGGTCAGGCCCCAGTCCTACATCGAGATCAACAATTTCTATACTGCCACGGTGTATGAAAAAGGCGCTGAAGTCGTGCGCATGTTCAAGACTTTGCTGGGTGCGGAAAAGTTTGCAAAAGCGCTGAATATCTACTTTGACAGGCATGACGGCGATGCGGCCACGGTGGAAGATTTCGTCACCTGCATGGAAGAGGCCTCCGGGCGTGATCTCGCGCAGTTTTTCAACTGGTACAATCATGCCGGCACGCCGTCAGTGAATACCCGGCTCGACTGGGACCAGGCGGCGGCTACCGCCACGCTCACCGTCAGCCAATCACTGTCTGCAACCCCCGGCCAGTCGGAAAAGCCGGACATGCACATTCCGCTTGCAACCGGGCTGATCGGGCCGGACGGCGCCGACATGGAGCTGGTTCTCAGTGACGGGCAGCGTATCGACAGCGGTATTCTGGAATTGCGCTCGGCGAAGCAGAGCTGGACCTTCTCCGGCATTACGGATCGTCCGGTGCTGTCCATCAACCGTGGATTTTCCTCCCCGGTCAACCTGACCACCGGACAACGCGACGAAGACCTGCTGTTCCTTATGGCAAACGACCATGACGCATTCAATCGCTGGGAAGCCGGTCAGACCCTGTCGCGTTCGATCATCATGTCCGCCATGCAGGCAATAAAGGACGGCGATGAGCCCGATGTGATCGATGACTATGCCGATGCACTGGCCAGTGTATTGGCCTCGCAGGAACTCGAACCAGCCTTCAAGGCCCAGATGCTTGCGCTGCCAAGCGAGGCTGATATCGCCAACATGCAGGGACGCAATGTCAATCCGGACCTGATTCAATCAGCGCGCGATCAAGTCCGCAAGGCGGTCGGCGGCAGGCTGGCGGAGCAGCTGGAAAGCCTGGCTGGCGACCTGCCTGCCGGCGATTACTCGCCAAGTGCGACAGCTGCCGGGCAACGGGCCCTGGCTTATGCGGCACTTTCACTGCTGGGCGCAGCGGAACCGGCCAAGACGGCAGCCGCAGCGCTGAGCCGGTTCGAAGCCGCCCGGCACATGTCCGACATGATGGGACCTCTGAACATGCTCGCCGGTCTTGATGTTGCAGAACGGGACCAGGCGCTCGACATGTTTCACCAGAGGTTCACCGACGACCACCTGATTGTCGACAAATGGTTCTCCCTGCATGCCATGCGTAAAGGCCCCGACGCTGCCGCTCATATACGCGCGCTGATGCAGCATGATGACTTCAGCATCACGCGGCCGAACCGGGTCCGGGCGCTGATCGGCACGTTTGCCGGCATGAACCAGACCGGTTTCAACAGCGCGTCCGGCGACGGCTATGACGTTCTGGCAGAAGTGGTCATGGCACTGGATGAACGCAACCCGCAGGTTGCAGCGCGCATGGTCTCGGCGTTCAGGTCCTATCAATTGATGGACCGGGTCCGGCAGGACAAGGCTCGAACGGCACTCGGCTTAATCCGCGACAAGCAGAACCTGTCTGCCGATACGCTGGAAATGGTGTCGAGAATGCTGGACTAGAACAAGCCGTAGGCAGGTTCACCCTGCCCGCTTGAAGCCTACCAGTTCTCCTGTTGTTTCGGATGCGAAACATTACTTTCACAGCCCTGCGCTTCACTTCCTCGCGGCGAGCGCAAAACGGCAGGTATTTGGCCCACCAGACGGGACTCCATCGCGCAACGTAAGAATTTTGTCCCAATTCATTTGAAATTGCTGTATTTTAAAGCCGTTTCGGGTCCGGAAGTATCCTTCAAGCTTGCCAAATCAGGTGCATTTCGAATCAATGGCCTGAACTGATTCGACAGGGTTGGGGGGCGGTGTATCAGCCCAAGCGTGAGTACTGTCAGGGGGCGGCAGACCATCACAGTCTTGAAGGGTGTTGCCTGTACGGGTCGCTGCATTTAGGCAGCTGGCCGCAATGGGGATGATTACGTGTCCAAGGCAAAACTTGGAGAACTGTTTTTCAAGGAGCGGGCGCTGAAGGTCAGCGTCGGCTCCAAACGTGTACCGTCAATTGCAATCTCCGAACGCATCCTGCGCAACCTGATCACCGGGCTGATCCTCTTGTTCCTGATGACGCTGGCGACAGCCCTGTTCCTGCAATTGTCGGCCAGTCGCGAGCGCTCCATCGTTGCCTCAACCAAGCATACCGCACTGGTGCTGCGGGCTGCCGCCAGCGACCTGAGCGCGACCCTTGGCGCGGGCTTTGCCGGCGGCCGGACAGTGCGCGCACTGATCCCTGAGGATCTGGCGGAAGTGTTGCCGCAAGATACCGGTGTGCGTGGCCGGTTGTTCATTGCAACCGACGAGAAGGGTTATGTGCAAACCAGCTACCCGGAAGACCTGGGGCTGAAGGGCGCGAACCTCTCAACCGTGTTCGGCCAGGAAGGCATCCTTGGCGCCGCGCAGCAACTCGGCGCGCCGGTGCTTGCCATCACGCCAGCCAACGAGGAAGTCTATATCGGCCTGCGCTCGCTCAGCCCCTATCTGGGCCAGATCGTTGTTATCCACCCGAAAGCCCAGGTGCTGCAGGACTGGCGTTCTGATGTGACCCAGATAGCAACCCTGTTCGTCGTCACACTGGGAGTGCTGGTGCTGCTGGGAACAGCCTTCCACTGGCAGGCATCACGCGCCGCCGAAGCTGACCAGACGCTCGCCGTCGCGACCGAACGCATGGACAAGGCGCTGGATCGCGGACATTGCGGGTTGTGGGACTGGGATATCGCACGCGGCAGGATTTTCTGGTCGAAGTCCATGTATGACATTTTGGGCCTGGAGACCAAGGGCGAGTTCCTGTCCTATGGCGAGGTTGCCGAGCGCCTGCACCCGGACGACGATCCGATTGACCAGCTTGTCGATGTCATGCTGCGCGGCGGACGACCCGCCATCGACCAGGAATTCCGCATGAAGCATTGCGACGGCCACTGGGTGTGGCTGCGCGCACGCGCAGAACTTTCGGAAGCGCCGGGCCAGGATTCTCCGAACCTGGTTGGCATCGCCATCGACATTACCGAACAGAAGCGGCTCGACAAGCTGAACCAGGAGGCGGAACTGCGCCTCAAGGATGCCATCGAGAACGTATCGGAAGCATTCGTGCTGTGGGACTCAGACAATCACCTGGTTATGTGCAATTCCAAGTACCAGCAGCTTCACAACCTTCCAGCCAGCGTATGCAGGCCCGGTTCGTCATATGAGGACGTCACCCGGGTTGCGCGCGAACCGGTAATCCGGCAGCGCTCGGCGGCGTCAACCGAAACCGCCCTGCCGACCAGTATTCCCGAAGGCAGTGACGGCAACACATTTGAAGTGCAACTGGAAGACGGACGCTGGCTGCAGATCAACGAACGGCGCACCAAGGACGGTGGCTTCGTGTCGGTTGGCACTGATATCTCCAACCTGAAAATGCATGAGGAAAAACTGCTGGAGTCAGAACGCGAACTGATGAACACGGTGCGTGACCTGCAGAAATCCCGCATGGAGCTTGAACAGCAGTCGCAGCGGCTCGCCGACCTGGCTGAGAAATACTCCCGCGAAAAGACCCGTGCGGAAGCGGCCAACCGGTCAAAATCCGAATTCCTAGCAAACATGAGCCACGAACTGCGCACGCCGCTCAATGCAATCATCGGATTTTCGGAAGTCATCGAGCAGCAATTGTTCGGCAAGGTCGAAATCCCGAAATACCTGGACTATGCCCATGACATCCACAGTTCCGGGCAATACCTGCTCGATGTCATCAATGACATCCTCGACATGTCGAAAATCGAGGCCGGCCGGATTACCCTGGAAGTCGAGAAATGCTCGGTGCCGGCCGTTATAGAAGAAGCATTGCGGATCGTGTCCGGACGCGCCCAGGAAGGCGGCGTCACCCTGCGCAAGGACCTGCCCGACTCGCTGCACGCCATGGCAGACGTGCGTTCGCTCAAGCAGGTGCTGATTAATGTCATCGCCAATGGCGTCAAATTCACCCCTGACAGCGGCAGCCTCACCATTTCGGCGCGCCGGGTCAAGAAAATGGCGGAAATCGTCATTGCCGATACCGGTATCGGCATTCCACCCGATCAGATCTCCAAGCTGGGGCGTCCGTTCGAACAGGTGGAAAACCAGCTTACCAAGACCCGTTCCGGCTCCGGCCTCGGTCTTGCCATCTCAAACTCGCTGATCCGGCTCAATGACGGCTCGCTGCATATTGCCAGCGAGAAAGGCAAAGGCACCACAGTGACCATAACCTTGCCAATCGCCCAGAAAGGCAAGCAGCCGAAGCGCATCGTCGAATCCGACGCGGTCATTGAGCCGATTGCCACAGGTACACAGGCGTAAAATCGCCTCAACATCGTCTTGCGATCAATCCGGTCTGCAATGAGCCGTACCCTCAACCGGACATCATCAGGTGTTGACCGGGCAGCCGCGCAGAGTCCAATTTGACAACGCCCGCATGCACAGCAAAGGATCAGCAATGAGCTCGTTCGAAGGAAGGCTGATTGAAAATGCCTGAAAACCTGGAAATGCCGCAAGAATGGACACCAGAGCAGAAACTGTTTCCACACCAGGTTGGCTTTACCTGCCCGCCATTTGACTTTGACGCAGCACCGACGGATTTCCTTCGCATTGCGCCCCCAACGGTGGGTGTACACGGGTGGATGTTGCATGTGCCGGACTACCAACATGGTCTTGACCAGCGAAAACGAAATTTTGGCATGCTCAAGGATTTCGCTCATTGTATGGGGAGAAACGGTGTGGATGCGTGTGGCCAGGTCGGCTCCAACTGGGTGCATGCCTCCGGTCTCGGCGTGGACGGCATTCGAGAGTTCTGCGAAAAACTGAGCGACGAGCATGGCCTAGCGTTTCACATGGCGGGCTATGCGATGGTTGAAGCCCTGCGGGCCATGAATGTCGAGAAAATTGCGCTGAATGCTGTCTATCATTGGCCTGACTGGTGGCAAGGCACAGCCGGGTTTTTAGAAGAGGCAGGCTTCGACGTCTTGTGGGCGGGTAATTTCGTCGACCAGGGCTGGTTTGCTGACCAGAGTGCCGTAAACGAGCAACGCTGGATATTTGACGGCGATCTGGCGGACAAAAGCTTTCAGTATGTTGCTGAAAAGGCACCAGCAGCAGATGCCTACATTGTCAACGGAATGTGCAATTTTCGCACCGGGCAGAACGGGCAGCCGGAGCGCATGCTGCATCAGACTCCACGTCTTGAAACCATGCTGGGAAAACCTGTCATTGCTCATGACACGGCATTGTACTGGAGAATGTTCAAATCGCTGTCTGTTAAACCTCAAGGTCGGCACGGTCAGTTGCTGGAGTCATTGTAATGCACAAGATAGTCGCATTGTGGGCGGTGCCACGTTCAACTTCTACCGCTTTTGAATGGATGATGCGTCAACGCGGCGACCTTGATTGCCTGCATGAACCTTTCGGTGAAGCGTGGTATCAGGGCGAGGAGCCGTTTTGGCCCAGATTTACACCAGACCAGAAAACAACACCGGGACTAACCCTTGACAGCGTATGGGCGGACATTTGCGCCCGTGCGACAGAGGGGCCGGTCTTCATCAAGGATTTTCCACACTACATAAATCACATGTGGGATGAGGCGTTTCTCAGCAATTTCACCCATTCGTTTCTGATACGTGACCCGGCCAAGACCATATCCTCCATGTACGACAAATGGCCCGACTTCGATGCTGCAGAAGTCGGGTTTCCGGAACAGCGGGCCTTGTTCGATTTGCTCACCGCCCTGAATGGCAAATCACCTGTGGTTATCGATAGTGACGACCTGCTTGCAGACCCTCACAGCATGACCGCGGCCTATTGCGAAGCCGTGGGCATTGACTTCATTGAGAAGGCGCTGACATGGGACCCCGGCGCCGACACGGGGGACTACAGCTGGTGGGATGGTGGTTCATTTCATGCCAACCTGAAAAACTCCACAGGACTGAAACCACAAAAACGCAAATACGTATCCATTGAAAACGCTGCACCACGGGTGCAACAGGTTCATCGGCGCATGAAGCCTCACTATGACCGCTTACATGACCATCGTCTCACTGTTGCTACATGAGCGAACCCGACCGATTGTCATCGCATTGTGGAAAAAGTGCCGCCGGCAAGCCAGTATCCCGGCCTATTCCTTACGCTCGTGCTTCCAGCGTTTCCAGCGCCGTTTCGACATGGTCTTGCGCTCGATCTGGTCGGCGATCTGCTTGCGCTCGTCCGGTGTCAGGCGCCTGAAGAAATTTTCGGCAATGTTGCGGCCACGGCCCACCATGGTTTGCGCCTCGGTCTCGTAAACCGCCAGCGCTTTTGCAACCTCAGCTTCGTCATATGGCTCTGCACGCAAGGCGGAGGCGACATCTCGTGCCTTTTCACGCAAGGCCTTGCGCAGGGCGCGAAATCCCTTGCGATGCCCACGCAGTTCACCGACCAGTTCATCGCGCCGGTCACGGTCAAGCTCGCGGAAAAACGCCCGCGGCAATATCTGGGTGAAACCGGGCCCGGTAATGGAGCGATGCCGGTGCGGGCCGACGGCGTTGTGGGCAACAATGGCTGCAACCACCGCCAGGTTGATGGCCAGGGACGCAATCAGGGCTATCCACAACCACGACCAGCGGCGAGCCTTGGGGGTTTGCGCATCGCTCATAGCAAACTCCCGTCATCACCGTCGTCGAGCAGCACAACGTCCAGCACATCATCTGTTGCAGCCGGCAATTGCAGGCTGTCGGCCAGAATTGTGCCGACATCCGTCCCTGCTCCCACAAAAACGCCCAGCATGACGCTTGCCGCCAGGGTACCGGCCACCAGCAGTTGCTGCGGCCGGAAACCGGACTGCCAGCGGGACTTCCCACCGTGCATCAGGGCAGTCCCGGATGCGTCCGGTTCCGCCGCAACAGCTGAAAGCAGCCGATCACGAGCACCTTCGGGTTCTGCAATGGCCACCGCGGTGGCGGTATCCAGCAACTTGTCCAACTGATCAGCGCCAGCGCTCAGGTCGCCGGGCAGCAACTCAGGTTCACGCAACAGGTTGGCAAACCGCACCCGGTCAGCTTCAGGCCAGCGCAGCGGATTACGGCCATAGGCCGCCAGCACTTCAGCCAGGCGCGCATCGCCGGCGCCGCCCTGCTCCTTGCCGTTATTGTTGCGTGCCGTCATTTCAGTTGCTCCAGTTCATCAATCAGGTCCGTCCACACCGGGTTGAGCAGTGTTCGCAAGGACCGCCGGGCCCGCGACAACAGCGATTCCACCGCCTCGACGCTGACCTCCATGATCGATGCAGTCTCCTGATTGCCCAATGCTTCGAAATAGGTCAACTGCAGGGCCGTGCGCTGGCGCTCGGGCAATTGCGCCATGGCGGCGGACACTTCGTCTGCTGCCTGACCGTGGCGCAGGTGCCCGTCAGGCGCCGTCGACGGATCAACCAGCAATTCCAGCTCACTGTCAGACGTGTTGCGCGCGCGTCGCAACCGATCAATGGCAAGATTGCGCGCCACTCTGACAATCCATCCCTTCAAGGCCGCCTGATTGCGTAAAACCGGCGGATCACGCCACAGTTTGACGAACGCCTCCTGGGTCACGTCTTCAGCGTCTGCGGCATTACCCAACACCCGGGCGGACAGCCTGAAGACCAGTGAATAGTGCCGGTCAACCAGCGTGGCAAAGGCGCTTTCATCACCGGCAACAACCCCTTCAAGCAACACGGCATCGACTGCCGGAGATGCATCTCCGGCAGTCGAACTGTCTGCTGTGTTTTCACTATATCCTGCCATTCCCCAAGCCGGACGCGCTACTTGCCAGTTCATCAGCCCTCCTATTGCCGGGCCTGTGACCTTGCCTTGCGAGCCTCGGTCCGTTTCTTGCGTGCGGTCACATGATAGGCACGCGATTCCTGCAAAGTCACGCCGCCTGACTTGTCGCTGTCAGCCAACACAAAAAGTCCGCCAATGTAACCGCGCAGTTCGGCGCGGGTAACCGCGGCATCCTTGTCCGCATCCATGCGTCTCAGAATGCGGTCAATGCGGCGTTGAGACAGCCGGTTGAGCCAGTTTTCAAGCTCGACCCTGGTAACCTTGTCATTCTTGTCGGCATCAAGCCGCATGAACCGGCGAACCGATTTTGCTTCCAGTTCTTCTATTGCAAGTGCGCCGTCCTTGTTCTTGTCGAGGCGCTCAAAAGTGCGTTCGCCACGCGGCATGCCTGGTTCACGGGCCAATGCGCTGCTTGCGGACATGCCTGCGATGACCAACGCGGCAGACAAGGCGGCTGAAAAATGAATGCTCATAACGGATCAATCTCCTTAGCTGTGTTTGTTGCCGGAACCTCAGGCTTGCAAACCTCCGGTCCCACGGAGTGAGTTGGCCAACGCACATGAACAAGACGAGAACACCGGAAGTAATCCGTCGCTCGGCCCGAAAAAAATTCTACAGATCTTGCGGGACGCCTATCAAGCGGTCGAAAATCGCAGAAACCTGCCGGTTTGCGTCAATCAACATGGCCTCCATGGTTGCAACATCCGGCGCCGCACTTGCCCGCAGCAATAGTTCGATGAGGCCGGATGGTGTGCTTTCCAGCTCAAACCTGCCGGTAGAACACAGACGCAGCATATGGGTCAGGCCCTGATACAGTGTCGCTGCTGCAACCAGCGCATCATGGTCTGCGGCTGCCAGATGACCGGCATCACGCAAGGCATGAAGGGCAGCAATCGTATTGCGTTGCAGCACATCCGGCGTTTCGTGAGCATGGATCAATTGCAGTGCCTGGGCGATGAACTCAACCTCGACCAGACCACCACGGACATGCTTGATGTCCCAGTGGCTGGCAGTGTCGGCGCCCTGCAGCATTCGCTGCCGCATGTCCTTCACATCAACCAGGGTCTGCTCCCGGTCACGGCTGGCGCACAGCACCGTTCGGACAGTTTTTTCCACACGCTGCTGCAGACCTGTGTCGCCGGCCACGACACGCGCCCGGGTCAGCGCCAGCTTTTCCCAGGTCCAGGCCTGGGTTGCCTGATAGTTTTCAAACGACTCGATATGACTGGCAACCGGCCCCTTGTTGCCGGACGGCCGCAACCGCATGTCCACTTCATAGAGATCGCCTTCATCGGTCTGGGACGTCAGCGAGGTTGTAAAGCGCCGCGTCAGCCGGGAGAAATACTGTGATGCCGGCAGCGGCCGGTCGCCGTCGGAGGCATCGACGTCGTCGGGAAAATCATACAGCATGATCAAATCCAGGTCAGATGCCGCCGTCATTTCGCAGCCACCCAGCTTGCCCAGGGCAACAACAACCATTGCACCGTCCTGAATATGCCCGTGCCGCAAACTCACATCGGCGGTAGTGACCTGGAGCATATGGGCGGTCACAGCATCCGCGAGTTTTGAATAAGCGAGGCCAGCCTGCTCCGCACTGACCGTTTCAGACAAAATACGCATGCCTATGCGAAGCAACAATTCATGGGCGGTGACGCGCGTGGTGCTCAAAACCTCCTCGTAGGTGGCGTCTGCCGTGCGCAAGGCGGCGAAGCAATCAGCCAATTCGACCTCATCGGGCATGGCGCCGAAAAATCCCGGATCCAGCACCGCTTCAAGCTGGCGCGGGCGGCGTGACAGGCTTTGCGCCAGACGCGGTGCGGATCCCAACACCGTCGTCATCAGCTCGAGCAGGAAGGGGTTGGCCTTGAACATCGAAAACAGCTGAACACCAGCCGGCAGTCCGGCAACGAACCGGTCGAAGGCGATAAGCGCCTGATCCGGCTGGCCGGACCGTGACAGGGCCATCAGCAAAGCCGGCATCAGTTCGGTGAGCAGTTCGCGCGCGGTGGAGGATCGCATTGCCGGGTAGCGCCCGAAGTGCCAGCCGCGAATGGTGGCGGATACTTCAGAGGCCTGCGCAAATCCCATACCGGCAAGCGTGTTAAGGGTTTCAGGATCATCGTCGCCGCCGGTAAACACCAGGCTGCCCAGCTCACTGCCGAGTTCAGGCGCGTCCTCGAACAGGCCGGCATAGTGCCCCTGCACTGTCTTGAAGGTGTCAGTAAGCCGTTCAGCCAGCACAACCGGGTCGTCATACCCGCAAAACCGGGCAAACCCGGCAAATGCCTCGTCGGTTGCCGGCAAGATCTGGGTCTGCTCGTCGGCGACCATCTGCAACCGGTGTTCGATGGTGCGCAAGAACACATATGCCTCATTGAGCTCATCACTGGCTACCTGCTCTATCCAGCCGGCCTGCACCAGCTTGTCCAGCATGACCTGGGTGCGGTTGTCCCTGAGTTCCGGGTTCTTGCCGCCTGCGATTAACTGCTGGGTCTGCACGAAAAACTCGATCTCGCGAATACCGCCGCGTCCCAGCTTGATGTTATGGCCCAGTACCACGATGGAATCATAACCCTTGTGGGCATGCATCTGCCGTTTCAGCGACTGGACGTCGGCGATGGCGGCAAAGTCCAGGTACTTGCGCCAGACAAACGGCGTCAGGCTTTTGAGAAACGCCGCGCCCAGTTCCAGGTCACCTGCCACTGCCCGCGCCTTGATCATGGCGGCCCGTTCCCAGTTCTGACCCATCGATGCATAGTAGTTTTCAGCCGCACCGATGGCGATGGCGATCTGGGTTGCCCGCGGGTCCGGACGCAGCCGCAGATCGATGCGGAACACATAGCCGTCCTCGGTACGGTCCTGCAGCACGCTGGCCAGTGTCCGGGTTATGCGAACATAGACCTGTGCAGCATTATCTCTTTGTTCCAAAGGTATTTTTTCAGGATCATAGAGCACGATCAGATCAATGTCAGACGAGTAATTCAGTTCGCCCGCGCCGTGCTTTCCCATGGCCAGAACCGTATATCCGTCTGATGGGGCCTGGCCGTTTTCGGGCGTCAGCTTGCCGGCTTCCACGGCCTCGTCCAGTAACCAGTTCACCGCGCCTGCCACCGCCACATCGGCAAACCGGGTCAGAGCATCCGTGACCTGTTCGCAGGACCAGCACCCGGCAATATCCGCCAGCGCAACCAGCAGCGCGACATGGTTTCTCGCGACACGCAGATGCCGCATCAGATCGGCTTGCGACGGCGCAGCCGTCGTCTCCGCCTCAAGGCGTGTGCAAAGAGTAGCGAACACCTGATCCGGTGGCGTGGCCAGCGCCTCGACCGCGAACTCCGGATAACGCCGCACCAGCCCGGACAGAAACGGAGACCCGGCGGCTATGTGAGCCAGGAGTGCTCGAACGGCCGGGGAGGTCTCGCACAAGGGCTGCAGCACGCCTGCATGCTCCAAGATTGCGGCACGCAACTCCTGTTCATCAGGTTGCGCAGGCAACGTTACTTGTGCTTCAGCCAAAGCCTTGTTCATGGATACCAACCGCAAAACAACCAAATCAATGCTCTGAACCTAACCTCTGGAACGGGATTAGCAAAAGTGTTGTGCTGTGTTTTATGCCCGGATCGGAAAATGCAGCCTGGCGGTGAGCCCGGGATCAGCCCCTTCGATTTCGAAATCGCCTCCGTGCAGTTTCATGACACTGTCAACCAGTGCCAGGCCCAGCCCACTTCCCGGTTCACTGCGGCTTTTGTCCAACCTGACAAAGCGGCCCTTGACCCGCTCCCTGTCGGTTGCATCCACACCGGGCCCGGTGTCACTGACACAGACGGTCCAGCCGTCGCCTTTCGAGCGGGCAATCTGCAATTGTATGGCCGGGACCCCGGTTTTTGCATCGCGGCCATACTTGATCGCATTGTCGAGCAGGTTTGTCATTGCCTGGGCCACAAGCTGCCGGTCGGCCCTGACCAGCGCAGTTTCCGGCGCCTCCAGAACCAGCGTGCCGCCGGCGTCTTCCGCAATGGGACCATAAAGCTCCACCAGATCATCCAGCAACGCCACAAGATCGGTATCCTGGAACCCTTCGCGCATCTGGCCAGCCTCGGCACGTGCGATGGACAGCAAGGCGTTGAATGTGGTGAGCAGGCCGTCTGCTTCTGCGATATTGGCTTCCAGCGCGGCCTTGTGATCTTCTGCCGAGCTCGAGCGCAATGCATCTTCCGCGCGCGCGCGCAGCCGCGTCAGCGGCGTGCGCAAGTCATGAGCGACATTGGAAGACACCTCCTTCATGCCGGTCATCAGGCGATTGATCTGGTCCAGCATGTCATTGAGGCTTTCCGACAGGCGGTCGATTTCGTCACCGGTGCCGGATACCGGCATGCGCTCACCCAGATCACCGGCCATGATGGCGCGACTTGCGCCATTGATCTCGTCGACCCGGCGCAGGAAGTTTCGACTCATCAGCAGGCCGCCGCCAACACCGAGCACCAATGTCAGGCCCAGTGCCCAGAACAGAGATGTCCTGATGATGCGGTTGAACTGGCGGCGTTCCTCCACATCCCGGCCGACCACAAGCTGAAAACCGCCTTCCAGGCGAATGAAAAACGCCCGTGCCGTGTGGTCAACCAACCCGCGACCGGTTTCATAGGGGAACTTGAAATCTATGGTGCCGCGTTCACCCACCGCTTCGACGGGCAGAGATTGCAGGTTGCCGGCAAGCCTGCGTCCCACGGCATTGGTCAGGATGTAAACCGCCCCGTCAGCTTCCGCGCTGCGCGCCTTGATGATTTCAAGCAATCCGCGGGGCCCGCGAATTCTGTACTGCTCGGCCAGGCCCTGCACTTCCGCCTCGACCGTGTCTTCGGTCTGGCGTTCCAGCAAAATAGCGGTGTTCCAGTAAATGTAAGCGAGAATCGCCCCCACCGAAATGGCAAACACAGTCAGATAGACAGTCGCCAGCCGGAAGGTGGACGTTTGCAGGAGTTTAAGAGCGGCCCGCACGAATACTGTATCCGGCGCCACGAACTGTGTGCAGTAGCGGTTCGCCGAATTCCTTGTCTACCTTGGCCCGCAATCTGGAAATGTGGACGTCAATCACATTGGTCTGCGGATCAAAATGATAGTTCCACACGTTTTCCAGCAGCATGGTGCGGGTCACCACACTGCCGGCATTGCGCATCAGGTACTCCAGCAGCTTGAATTCCCGCGGTTGCAGCAGAATGTCCTCGCCTGCCCGGGTTGCCGTGCGGGCCAGCAGGTCAATTTCAAGGTCTGCGACCTTCAGTTTGGTTGTGTGCGGGGTTGCGTCCTGGCGCCGCCGCAAGGTTTCCACACGCGCCAGCAGTTCCGTGAATGCATATGGTTTTGCCAGATAATCATCACCACCGGCCCGCAAGCCCAGCACCTTGTCGTCCACTTCGCCGAGCGCCGACAATATCAGCACCGGCGTGCTGACGTCTTCGCCGCGCAGTGTCTTGACCACTTCCAGGCCATCCATGCCCGGCAGCATCCGGTCCATGATAATCACATCATGGGTCTGTTCCCGGGCCAGCGCCAGGCCATCGGTTCCGTTGGCCGCAAGATCAACCACGTGACCTTCCTCGACCAGGCCTTTTTCAAGCCAGCTGGCTGCTTCGCGGTCATCTTCTACGACAAGAATTTTCATGCAATTTGAGTCCACAACCTGATCACCCGTTGTTGGTGCCTATTTTACGAGGAAAATGCAAGTGTGCCTCCGTACACCTCGTGTTTCAGAAGACCGTTGGCAGGGGGGGCGGGAGGTCTACCCGAAACAGCATTGTGAGGCACACGGAGGCACGATGGCGGCGTTGGTACAGAGGGGGCAGAGGTCACGCCGCCGTTCTTCCTATATAGTATCAGCCTTTTGCAATTTTAAGTGCAACAAAACGCTGTCCACGATCATTTTTTACCAGCAACAGCACTGGGGACTTGCCGGACTTGGCGGAAGACTGGCGAATTGCAGCCACTGCGGCCTCCGGTTGATCAACAAATGCTCCGTCGACTTCAAGGATCACATCGCCGCGACGAATGCCCTGTTCGGCAGCCGGTGAACCTGGCATGACGTCCGCAACGACGACACCATCACCGTCTTCTGCCGGCGCCAGCGCGAGACCAAGCTTCTCATCTGCAGCGGGCCCACTGTCATGTCCGGGGTTGAGAGATGCCTGTTTTTCTCCCGGCATTTCGCCAATCGACACCTTGATATCACGCTGTTTTCCATCGCGAAAAACGGTCATGTCCACAGCTGTTCCGGGCTTGAGCCTGGCAACGGCACGTGACAACTCCTTGGGACCCTTTATGTCTGCGCCGTTCACTTTCAAGATTGTGTCGCCGGTGCGCAGGCCCGACTTTTCAGCCGGTGATCCGTCGGTTACCGCAGCGACCAATGTGCCTGACGGCTTGTCCAGGCCGATGCTGGATGCAATATCTTCCGACACCTTCTGGATCTGAACGCCGAGCCAGCCGCGTGTTACGTTACCGTCGTCCTGCAGATCGGCAATAATGTCTTCCGCAGTTGATGCCGGAATGGCAAATCCTATGCCGACGCTGCCGCCTGACGGTGAGAAGATGGCAGTGTTGACGCCAACGACCTCACCTTTCAGGTTGAATGCCGGACCGCCGGAATTACCGCGATTGATCGGTGCATCGATCTGCAGGAAGTTGTCATAGGGCCCGGCGCCGATATCGCGCCCGGCGGCCGAAATAATACCGGTCGTAACCGTACCACCAAGGCCGAACGGGTTGCCGACTGCAACCACCCAGTCACCGACGCGCGGCTTTTCAGAGGCAAACTTTACCGGGGTGAACTTGTCTCCGCTGTCGATTTTTAACAGGGCAAGATCGGTCTTTGGATCGGTTCCGATCACCTTTGCGTCCAGTTCGCGGCCATCTGCGAATTTCACCGTAACTTCACTGGCGCCCTTGATCACGTGATTGTTGGTGACCGCGAAACCGTCCTCGGAAATGATGAAACCGGAGCCTTGCGAGGTGCCGTTGCGACGATGCGGCTGGGGCATTGCTCCGCCGTTGCGGCCGGGCTGATTGCGGAAAAACCGCTCAAACGGCGAACCCTGCGGGAAGCCGAACTGGAATTGCCGGCGCTGGCCGCGCGCACCATCTTCGCCGCGAGAAGCAGCAGGAGTATACTTGCTCTGCACCGACACAACCGACGGCATCACGTTTTCCACCAGGTCGGCAAAACCCGATGCCGGCGCGGTATTGAGGGAAATCTGGGTTTTCGTTGCTTGCGTACCGGCATGGCTGATCGTACCGGTCAGGGCGGTTGCGCCGAGCAAGCCGGCAATCATCACGGCGTAGACAGCCTTGCGGTTCATGGAACCAGGTTTTGAGTGAGTAGGCATTTAGGTAAACTCTCCGTTGCAGGGATTCAGAGGAATCTGATGCATGGAGGTTTAGTGGATGTCACATTACACGACCGTGTCCGGCAGGTTAAAACACGTTAATGTAGCAAAACTCACTCGATAACCTTGGTCACCACTGCAGCTTCGGCCTCAAGCGTGCGGTGAACCGGGCATTTACCGGCGATTTCTTCCAGTTTACCGCGCAGTTCAGGCGAAACCTCGCCATCTACTGATATCGTGCGCTCGAACCGGTCAATCTTGCCGGTTTTGCCTTCACCACAGTCCTTGCAGTCATCCGCGTGAACCTTGCCGTGCGAAACATCGACCGTCACACGGCCCAATTCCAGCTTCTTGAAGTCCGCATACATGCGCAGCGTCATGGAGGTACAGGTACCCAGCGCAATCGACAGATAGTCGTAGGGCGACGGTCCGGTACCGTCACCGCCCACCGAGGACGGCTCATCCGCCAGCAGGTGATGGTCATCGACCAGCACATCCTGCTGGAACTTGCCCTGGCGCGTCTCGCGCACCCTGACCACGCCTGCCGGTGCCGACTTGGGCCGTTCAACAGATGGCAGAAACCGGTTGGCCCACCCGGCCAGCACATCAGCCACGAACACGGCGTCCTGGCGGCGCGACAGCAAATGGTCGGCGCCGTCCAGCGAGACAAAGCTCTTCGGGTGCCTGGCGGCAGAGAAAATGGCCGACGCGTTTTCGATACCAACCGTCTGGTCAAGCGGGGCGTGAAACACGATCAAAGCCGGCTTCAGCGCCGCAATGCGGTCTTTCAGGCTGGTGCCGCGCACGTCATCCAAAAATTGCTTCTTGATGGTGAACTCGCGGCCTGCCAGGGATACGGTAGCCTCGCCGTCGGCCTCAATCGTGTCCAGACTGGCCTGGAAATTATGCACCACATGATCCGCATCGGCAGGTGCGCCAATAGTGGCCACCGCTTTCAGCTCCGCAATGTGACCGGCGCCGGCCAGCACCGCCGCACCACCCAGGCTGTGGCCGATCAGCAATTCAGGCGCTGCATGGTTGTCACGCAACCAGTCAGCGGCGGCTATCAGGTCAGCCACGTTCGACGAGAAGTTCGTGTTGGCAAATTCGCCCTCACTGGCCCCGAGGCCGGTAAAGTCGAACCGCAAGGTGGCGACGCCGTGAGATGCCAGGGCCGAAGCTATCCGGCTGGCCGCAAACACATCCTTTGAACATGTGAAACAGTGTGCAAACAGCGCATAGCCGCGCACGGTACCGCTCGGCGCGTCCAGCCGGGCTGCAAGCTTGCCGCCTTGCGAACCCGGAAATTCGATCCGCGTGGACTTGATTGCCATCCCGCTACTCCCTTGATTATTGAGTCTTGTCCCTGAGAATGTCATCCAGACGGGCCTGCTCGTCGGCAGACAGGGCCTGTTCCGGCACAGCAAGGCCAGAGCCCTTGCGCCTGCGCATGAAGATTACCAGTGATCCGATCAGCAGGATTGCAAACGGGCCACCCCACAACAACAGCGTGCGCGAGTTGACGCGCGGTTTCAAAAGCACGAACTCACCATATCTCGATACAAGGTAGTCAACCACCTGCGCATTGCTCTCGCCCTGGACCAGGCGTTCACGGATCAGCACCCGCAAATCCTTGGCCAGAGGTGCATCGCTGTCGTCAATGGACTGGTTCTGGCAAACCAGGCAGCGCATCTGCGCCGACAGTACGCGCGCGCGCGCCTCAAGTTCCGGATCACTCAACACTTCGTCCGGTTGCACCGCGAACGCGGCAGGCAGCGTGGTCAGCACGAAAACAAGAGCAAGGGCCAGGCGACGCAGCATTTTATGTCACTCCGCAGGTTGAATGATTGGGGTTTTGGCCTTTTTCGGCGCACCGACCCGGTAGCGCCGGTCGAACAGCGAACAGCATCCGCCGAGGAACATCAATGCGGTCCCAAGCCAGATCATCCAGACCAGCGGATGAAAATAGAACCGGATGGTGCGCGCATTGTCCGGTGCCCGATCACCCAGAACAACGTAGAGATCACCATCGATGAACGGTTCGATCCCCACTTCGGTAGTGGGTTGGTTGGACGGCTTGAAGACACGCTTTTCCGACCAGATTTCAGACACTTCGACACCGCCGGAGGAAATCGAGAAACGCCCGCGGTCCGCTGTGTAGTTCGGACCCGTGATGGGGCTTTCGCCAAGGAACGTCACGCTTCTGTTGCCGACCTGCATGACTTCGCCCGGCTTCATCACCGTGACTATTTCCTGCTTCCATGAGGTGATGGCAACAACGCCGATGACCATGACGCCGACGCCAGCATGGGCAATCATCATGCCCCAGGCAGCACCAGGCAGACCCTTGAGGCGCGCCCAGGCAACATTGAGCGGCACCGATGTAAACTTGGTGCGGGCCACCATTTCCTGAACGCTGGCGGCAATCAGCCAGCCCCCGAGCGCTGCGCCAAACGGCGCCAGCCAGGGACCGCGCCACTGCCAGGCCATGGCGGCCACTCCGACCACCAGCGCAACCACGGCTGCTGCCCAAAGGCGTTGGGTCGCGGCCCACATGTCGGCGCGTTTCCACGACATTATCGGGCCTATCGGCACCAGCAGCAGAAGCGGCAGGATCAGCGGTCCGAAGGTCAGGTTGAAGTATGGCGGGCCGACTGAAATCTTGTCGCCGGTAATGGATTCCAGCACCAGCGGATAAAGCGTACCGATAAACACCGCGGCGCAGGCCGCCGTCAGCAGCAGATTGTTCACGACCAGAGCGCCCTCACGGCTGATCGGTGCAAACAGGCCACCGGTCTTGATAGTCGGGGCACGCCAGGCATAAAGCGCCAGCGCGCCGCCGATGAAGACGCACAGGATACCCAGCACATACACGCCACGCGCCGGATCAACGGCGAAGGCGTGAACCGAGGTCAGCACACCGGAGCGCACCAGGAAGGTGCCGACCAGCGACAGCGAAAATGCCAGGATGGCCAACAGGATCGTCCAGACTTTCAGGGCGTTGCGCTTTTCCACCACAATGGCCGAGTGCAGCAGGGCCGTGGCAATCAGCCATGGCATGAACGATGCATTTTCCACCGGGTCCCAGAACCACCATCCGCCCCAGCCAAGCTCATAATAGGCCCACCAGGACCCGAGCATGATGCCGGCAGTCAGGAACATCCACGCAGCCAGTGTCCATGGCCGGACCCAGCGGGCCCAGGCCGCGTCGACCTTGCCTTCGATAAGCGCTGCAACCGCGAACGAAAATGCGATGGACAGGCCTACATAGCCGCAATACAGAAGCGGCGGATGGATGGCCAGCGCCGGGTCTTGCAGGATCGGGTTCAGCCCCTGCCCTTCGATCGGTGCCGGATCGAGCCGGTTGAACGGATTGGAGGTCAACAGGATAAAGGACAGGAATGCCACCGAGATGGAGCCCTGGACCGAAATCACGCGGGCTTTCAGGCTGGGCGGCAGATTGCCGCCAAAGGCCGCAACGGCGGAGCCGAACAGGGCCAGCACCATGACCCATAACAACATGGATCCCTCATGGTTTCCCCACACGCCGGAAATCTTGTAGATCAGCGGCTTGTCGGAATGCGAGTTCTGAAACACATTCTGGACCGAGAAATCCGACGCGATATAGGACATGGTCAGGCAGGTGAACGACAGCGTAATCAACCCGAACTGCAGGAGAGCTGCGGGAGGGGCGACCGCCATCAGGCGGCTGTCACCGCGCCAGGCGCCGTACATCGGAACGCTGAACTGATAAATCGCCGTGACAAATGCAAGGATAAGCGCGAACTGGCCAATCTCGGGGATCATTGGGTACCTTCTTTTGCTGCGCCGTCACCATGTTTCCACATGCCTTTTTCCTTGAGCGCGTCGGCTACTTCGCGCGGCATGTAATTTTCATCATGCTTGGCCAGGACCGTATCGGCCTTGAAACTGCCGCCGGCGTCCAGCATGCCTTCCGCAATGACGCCCTGACCTTCCCGGAACAGGTCCGGCAGGATGCCGACATAGGTCACCGGCAAGGTGCCGGCGGTATCGGTCACCTTGAACGATACGGTTTTACCCTGGCCACGAATAATCGAGCCGTCTTCCACCAGGCCGCCCAGCCGGAACCGGGTTCCGGGCTGCACGCCCTTTTCGACAACATCGCTCGGGGTGTAGAAAAACGTAATCGTGTCGGACAAGGCGTAGAGCACCAGCCCTGCTGCCAGACCAAGAGCCCCGAGACCTGCTCCGATCAGTGCGCCGCGCTGCTGTTTTCGTGTCATCGCCATATCACATCATTCCTGTCATCAAAGCCCGAGGGCCTTGCGGGTTTCCTCCAGCCGGGCAACAGCCTGCTGGTTATCCTTGAGAGCTTCAGCCGCCCGGCTGAGAGCGTCGGCTGCCTTGTCCTTTTCGCCCAGCACCATGCGCGCGCGAATAAGCCGCAACCAGGCATCAATATCCGCACCGTCTTCGGTCAGACGTTCGTCGAGGCCTTCAACCATGGACCGGATCATTGCCGTGCGATCGGTGGCATCCATCTGCTGGCCCTCCCGTATCTGCTCTTCGGTAAGCACCGGGCCCTTGGGCATCTGGCCTCCAGCTACAGCCGGAGCTTCGGGTTTCTGTCCCGCGGCCAAAGCCGGCGTTTTGGGAACCTGACCGCCGGCGGACGAAATCTGCTGTTCGACGGCAGTCCGCCACGGCGCATCCGGCGCGCTTTCGGCCAGCATGGCGGTCCAGCGGGCAATGGCGTCAGCCGTCCTGCCCTCCTGGCGGTGGGCAAGCGCTATATAAAAACGGGCCTTCATATGCTTTGGCGCGGCCGTTTGAACCGCTTCAAAAACCTCCCGGGCTTCCTTGGAGACCAGACCTTTGTTGGCCAGCACCAGACTTTCACCCATGTCGGTCATCACGTCGGCATCCGGGCCGGACAGTGCCAGGGCTTTCCGGTATGCGTTGGCCGCGTCATAATACCTGCCGATACGCTTGTAGGCCGGTGCCAGCACCATCCAGCCGCGCGCGTCATTGGGTTTCTGTTCCAGATGCTGTTCCACCTGGCGCACCATCGCCGCCATGTCCTGATTGTTGACCGCATCATCGATGCGGGCCTGCAGGGGCTGGGCCGGCAGGTCCGGGCGGCCGATCTGCAAATAGGCGCCAAGCGCGATCACCGGCACAGCGACAACGGTCGCGATCGACAGCCAGGCCGGAACCGGACGGGCGGCCTTTGTTTCCGACGCTAGGTCTGCCTGGGCAGCCAGAATACGGCGCGACACTTCGTTGCGCGCGGCATCGGCTTCCGTATCCGGAATCAGGCCGGCTTTCTGGTCGCGTTCCAGTTCGGCCAACTGGTCCCGGTATACGGCAAGATCAAAGGAGGCACGTTCAACATCCCCGCTCGTAGCACGTGGACGCAATGGCGATAGCAGCGCTATCAAAACCAGGGCCGTCAAGACGGCAAATGAAATCCATAACAACATAATACCACTTAGCAATCGCACGAAGAGCAATACAACTCACGAAACAGCGAGTTTAGCGTCACCAGCGCAGCCATGTGATGCACCAGTGTCGCACTTCCCGGTCTGAATGTCGCAATCATTTGGTGATAATTAAGGCGGTTTGCTAGATTGCACGAAGTTAATCTGGCTCACCCTATGTTGAGAGTCGCTTCGGAAGACCGCCCATGAAACGTTATTCGATATTTTCGCTGGCCAAAAACGCCCTGAACTATCACAAGGACTGGGAACGCGCATGGCGCAGCCCCGACCCCAAGGAAGAGTACGATGTGGTGATCGTGGGCGCCGGCGGCCATGGCCTGGCGACGGCCTACTACCTTGCCAAAAACCATGGCATCACCAACATGGCGATCATTGAAAAGGGCTGGCTTGGCGGCGGCAATACCGGGCGCAACACCACCATCATCCGGTCCAATTACCTGCGGGACCCGTCCATCGCCATCTACGAACTGGCGCGTTCCCTGTATGAGACACTGTCCCAGGAACTCAACTACAACATGATGTTCTCGCCGCGCGGGGTTCTGATGCTGTGCCAGACCGAGCATGAACTCAGGGCGTTCCGGCGCACCGCCCATGCCAACCGGTTGGCGGGTCTCGACTGCCGGATGGTTGATGCAGCAGAAGTCAAGCGCATCGTGCCGATCATCAATGACAGCCCGGATGCGCGCTACCCGATCCTTGGCGCCTATTACCAGCCACGCGGCGGCACCGGCCGCCATGACGCGCTGGCCTGGGGATATGCACGCGCCATCGACGATATGGGTGTCGACGTGATCCAGAACTGCGAAGTGACTGGCATGCTGCGCTCAGGCGGGAAGATTACCGGCGTTGCGACCAAGCGCGGCACCATCCGCGCCAAGAAGGTTGCCGTCGTCACCTCCGGCCACACATCGAATATCATGGAAATGGCCGGCGTGCGCATGCCGGTGGAAAGCGTCTGCCTGCAGGCACTGGTGTCTGAACCGATCAAGCCGGTGATCGACTGTGTGGTCATGGCCAATACCGTGCACGGCTATATGAGCCAGTCCGACAAGGGCGAACTGGTGATCGGCGGCGGTGCGGACCCCTATAACAATTATTCGCAGCGCGGCTCATTTCCAGCCGTTGAACACACCGTGTCGGCACTGGTGGAAACCTTCCCGATCATCTCGCGCCTGCGCATGTTGCGCCAGTGGGGCGGTATCGTGGACATGACCGGAGATCGTTCACCGATCATCAGCATGACCGATGTCGGCGGGTTGTATGTCAACTGCGGCTGGGGAACCGGCGGCTGGAAATCAATTCCCGGCTCCGGTTTCGTATTTGCAGACACCATCGCCAATGACCGGCCGCATCCGATCGCCGAACCATTTGGACTCAACCGCTTCACCGAGGGCCGCTTCATCGATGAAAGCGTCGCCGCGGCCGTAGCGCACTAGGAATGATGACATGCTGATTATCCAGTGCCCCGTGTGCGGGGCTGAAGGCGATGAGACCGACTTCCACTGCGGCGGGCAGGCTCATATCGCACGCCCGGCAACGTCCGACCCCCACAACATCGCAGACGGCGAACAGCGCGATTACCTGTTCATGCGGTTCAATCCCAAGGGCCTGCATTTTGAACGCTGGCGCTGCGACCGCGGCTGCGGCAAGTGGTTTCATGCCGCGCGCGATACGATGTCGCTGGAGTTCAAGGCCTATTACGGCATTACCGAACTGCCGCCCGCCGACGTGATGAAGCAGGCAACCGGCCAGTGGGCCGACTTCTTCAGGCAGGCCACGGCAAGCAAGCCTGCTGCCAAAAAGGCGGCTGCGAAGAAAACTGCCAAAAAGCCTGCCGCGCGCAAAACCGTCACAGCAAAGGCGAAGAAGTCATGACCGGCAAACCCTACAGACTGCCCGAGACCGCCGCCAAAGGCTCGCGCATTGACCGTTCAAAGCAAGTCTCGTTCAGCTTTGACGGCGCCAGGATGACCGGATTTGCCGGCGACACGGTTGCGTCTGCTGTTCTGGCGAGCGGGCGCAAGGTGATGGGCCGCAGCTTCAAGTACCATCGTCCACGCGGCCTGATCGGGCTGGGCTCGGAAGAGATGAACGCGCTGATCGGTGTCGGCGAAGACGGCCGCAGGGAACCGAACCTCAGGGCAACCCAGGTCGAGCTTTATGACGGCCTGACTGCGACCAGTCAGAACCGCTGGCCAAGCCTGGATTTTGATATCGGCATCATCAACAACAAGTTCTCCCGGTTTCTGCCCGGCGGTTTCTACTACAAGACCTTCATGTGGCCGCGCAGTTTCTGGGAAAAGATCTACGAACCGTTTATCCGCAATGCGGCCGGCCTCGGCGAAGCAGCGCGCGAGCACGATCCCGACACTTACGAGCAAATGCATGTTCATGTGGATGTGCTGGTCGTCGGTGGCGGTGTGTCCGGCATTGCCGCAGCTTATGCAGCCGCTGCATCCGGCAAGCGGGTCATGCTGGCAGACGAGAACCCGGTGCTCGGCGGTGTGGCGGACATCTCCGCCGGCGACATTGACGGCACCAGCCAGACCGACTGGGTTGCTGCACGCCAGGCGGAGTTTGAGGCATCCGGAAATTGCCATGTGCTGACACGCACTACCGTGGTCGGGCATTATCACCACAATTACGTGCTGGCGGCAGAACGGGTGTGTGACCACAATCCTGACCTTTTGGCCCAGGGCGCCCCGCGCCACCGGCTCTGGAAAATCCGCGCCGGCCAGATCATCGTGGCGTCCGGCGCACTGGAGCGTCCGATTGCCTTTGCCAACAATGACCGTCCGGGCATCATGATGGCGTCAGCCGCGCGTGCCATGGTGGAACGCTATGCGACATCGCCCGGCATGAACGGCGTCATCTTCACCAATAATGACGATGGTTATCTCACCGCCCTGAAACTGCATGACGCCGGTGTCGGCGTCAGCCGCATCATCGATGTGCGCCAGGACATACCTTCTGCCAAGGCAGATGCCGCGCGTGATGCGGGCCTCAACGTGCAGGTCGGATCGGCCATCGCCGGTGTTGAAACCACGTCCGGCGGCAAGCAGGTCACTGCGGTCAAGGTGGCGCCCTACTCCGCCGGCCGTGGCAGGGTGGTCAATGAAGAACGGGTCGAGTGTGATTTTGTCGCCGTATCCGGCGGCTATAATCCGGTGGTGCATCTGTGGTGCCACAATGGCGGCAAACTCAGTTTCGATGACGACATCCAGAGTTTCCGGCCCGACCGGCATGGCGACCCGATCACGGTGGTTGGCAGTGCCAATGGCTCGTTTGACCTGAAGGCCTGCGTCGAGGAAGGCTTCGCCGGTGGTGAAGCAGCCTCCAGGGCGCTCGGCGGCAAAGCTCCAAAAGCCCCCAAGAAGCCGCTGGTCAAAGCCCAAAAATCAGCCCCCCTCCAGCCAATCTGGTTTGCGCCTGCCACCGGCAAATACAATGAAGGCAACAAGCACTTCATTGATTTCCAGAATGATGTGACGGCGGCCGACCTGGAGCTTGCGCAGCGCGAAGGCTATGAGTCTGTCGAGCACACCAAGCGCTACACGACCCTCGGCATGGCAACCGACCAGGGCAAGACCTCCAACATCAACGGGCTCGGCATCATCTCCGATGCGACCGGCAAGCGGATTCCCGAAATCGGCACCACCACCTTCCGCCCGCCCTATACGCCCTACTCGTTTGGCGCCATCGCCGGCACCAAGAAAGGCGAGCTGTTTCTGCCGGTTCGCCGTACTGCCATCTATGACTGGCACAAACAGCGCGGCGCAACCTGGGAGCCGGTTGGACAATGGCGGCGGGCCTATTGCTATCCGCAACACGACGAAACCAAACAGGATGCCATCAACCGCGAGATACTTGCGGTTCGGGAAAAGGTCGGCCTGCTTGATGCCTCCACTCTCGGCAAGATCGAGATCAAGGGGCCGGACGCCGCGAAACTGCTCGACCTCGTCTACACCAACATGTTCTCGACCCTCAAAGTCGGCAAGGCACGCTACGGCCTGATGATGAGTGAAATGGGCTTCCTGATGGACGACGGTGTGACAGTTCGCCTGGGCGATGATCACTACTTAATGCACACAACCTCGGGCGGTGCCGACAACATCGTGGCGTGGCTGGAAGAGTGGCTGCAGACGGAATGGACATCACTGAAGGTCTTCGTGACCGCAGTGACCGAGCAATGGTCACAGTTTGCCATTGCCGGACCCAGGGCCCGCGCAGTGCTCGACAAGCTGGACTGCGATATCGACCTGTCGCCCGAGGCGTTCGAGTTCATGAGTTATCGCGAAGGCACGCTGGCCGGATACCCTGTGCGGGTTTTCCGGATCAGTTTTTCCGGTGAGCTGTCCTACGAAATCGCCACGCCATCAGGATATGGTCGCGGGTTGTGGGATGCGCTGATGCAGGCCGGCGAGAACGAAGGCATCACCGCCTACGGTACAGAAGCACTGCATGTGCTGCGCGCTGAAAAGGGCTTTATCGTTATCGGTGATGAAACCGACGGCACGGTCACGCCGCATGATGTCGGCATGAGCTGGGCGGTATCGAAAAAGAAGGATGACTTCATTGGCAAGCGCTCGCTGGAGCAGGCTTTCCTGGCGTCTGAAGGCCGCAAGCAACTGGTCGGGTTGCTGACCACGGACCCGCAGGAAGTGCTGCCGGACGGTGCCTATGCCGTTGAGGCCGTCAAATCCGCACCGCCGATGAAGATGATAGGGCATGTGACGTCGAGCTATTTCAGCCCGACACTGCAACGCTCCATCGCCATGGCCCTGATCGAAGGCGGCCAGGGCAAAATGGGTGAAACGGTTTCATTTCCGCTGGAGGGCGGCAAGACCGTCGAGGCAGTGATTGCGTCTCCAGTGTTCCTCGATGCAGAAGGAAAACGCCAGAATGTCTGAAGCAGTCCATACAAGCCCGCTCGCACATCTTGACGGCAGTCATGACGCTGCGGAGTTGAGTATTTCCATCTCTGAGGTTGCCGATCGCGGCATGATAGACCTGAGGGGTGAAGCCGGTTCGGTCAAGTTCCGTCAGGCCGCCAAGACAGCTCTCGGTATCGACCTGCCGCTGAAACCACGCAGCACAGCCGTCAAAGGCGACGTGACGGTGTTGTGGTTGTCGGTTGACCAGTGGCTGGTCTGCTGCCCGCGCAACAAGGCGGCCGGCCTGGTCGACAAGCTGCGCAAGAACCTTGATACACTTCATTCGCTGGTCGTGGACGTAAGCGACGCGCGCGCCATTATCCGGCTTGAAGGCGACAATGCACGTGAAGTCATGATGAAGGGCTCATCGATCGACTTCACACTGCCGGACTACAAGACCGGACTGGTGCGCCGACTGGTGTTCGCTGAAATCGCCGCCCTTGCCCACATCGTAACGGACAAGCCGTGCACGATCGACATCTACGTCTTCCGGTCTTTTGCGGACTACACGTGGAAATGGATCGAGGCGACGGCCAAGCCTGCTGCGACCATCGGGTTGTTTGGTGCACGGTCGGAATAGGGGCAAACCACCTTAAAACGACGTCTTCAGTTTCTGTTCCCGCTCAAAGCGTTCCAGGCCCAGTTCGATCAGCCTGGTGATCAGTTCCGGGTAGGAAATACCACTTGCCTCCCACAGCCGCGGATACATGCTGATTTTGGTGAAGCCCGGCATGGTGTTTATCTCGTTCACGATTATCTCGCCGTCACTCTTGAGGAAACAGTCCACCCTGCCGAGGCCTTCGCATTCAAGCGTTTGAAATGTTTTCACGGCAAGGTCACGAATTGTGCCGCTGACGGTGTCGGGTATGTTGGCCGGAATTTCCAAGGCTGCGCCATGCTCATCCAGATACTTGGCTTCGTAGGAATAGAAGTCGTGGCTGGGCTTGATCTCACCGACAACCGAGGCTTCCGGTTGCAGGTTGCCGAGCACCGCACACTCAAGCTCCCGGCCATCGATGAACTCCTCAACCAGGATTTTCGTGTCGTAGGCAAAGGCATCTGCAACCGCCTCGTCGAACGTAGTCTGGTCGGAGACTTTGTGAACACCGACGGACGATCCCATGTTGGCCGGTTTGACGAACAGCGGCAGGCCGATTTCCGCCGAGATGGCTTCGAAACTCAGAATGTCCCCGTGCCTGAAGGTCAGGGATCTGGCAATCGGTATACCCGCATCGCGCAGCAGACGCTTCATGACATCCTTGTCCATGCCGGCGGCCGAGCCAATCACCCCGGAACCGACGAAAGGCACACCGGCAAGTTTCAACAGCCCCTGCACCGTGCCGTCTTCGCCAAAAGGGCCGTGGAGAATAGGAAAGGCCACATCGATTGAAGAGTGAGCGCCGCCACTGGACAGATTGCTCAATTGTCCGCCGCTTTGAGGCACCAGCGCCACACTCTCAGGGTTTTCGCTGTTGAGTTTTATCAGTTTCGGATCAGCGGCATTGAGCAGAAACCGGGATTGATCCGGCAGCAGCCATTCGCCGGACTTGTCAATGCCTATGAGAGCAACATCGTATTTGCTCCTGTCGATTGCGTCGGCTACATTTTGGGCCGATTGAAGCGACACTTCATGCTCTGCGGATTTACCGCCGAACAGAATGCCCACCTTTAGTTTTCTATTCGCCATATGTCCTGTGCCCTGGAATCAGTATCGCAGTCCTGACCGCAAACGTATCAGGTGCAATACTGACAATCCAACTCGCTTTGCCGGGTTGTTCGCCAGGGGTGTTTTCGTACTCTGAGTTGATGCGGGCTACACCAAAAAGCCGACTTTCTAGCGCGGCAAAGTCGACAGCCAGTCGAACAGCTTGTCGAAACCACCGAACGGATACATGTGCGGGCCCATGACCTTGAGTTCAGGGTTTGTGGCGTGAATGGCTGCCAGGTCCTCGATGAACTTGTCCGGTGTCGATACAGTCAAAAGCTTGGTGATATTGAGCGCCTGCTTGCGAATGAAGCGGGCCGAATTGCCGACACCGCAAACCGCTGCATATTTCGCAAGCGTCTTGATGGAAGCAGGACCGGGAATACCGATGAAGGCAGGCAGATCGATGCCGTTTTCACGCAGCATCTTCGCCCAGCCCGCAACCGGGGCTGCTTCAAACAGGAATTGCGTCGAGATAAAGCCTTCCAGGCCGGCGTCACGGATATACGCCTGTTTTTCACTCAGAGCCTGCATCAGCATGGCGTCACCGTGCAGCTTGGCGATGTCGGCATTACCTTCAGGGTGGCCGGCCACGCCAAGCGCCTTTGCGCCATTGGCTTCGAACACACCGGTTTCCATCAGTTGCAGGGCGCAGTGATAGTCGCCTATCGGTTCCGGCGCACCGCCGCCGAGAACCAGGTAGCGCGTGACGCCACCGGATGCGGCCAGCCGCTCGACACGGCGCTTCAGGTCATCCTCGTTCTGGACGAACCGGGCCGGAACATGAGGCACCGGTTCAAGGCCCAGCTTCCTGATTTCCGCCACTGCTGCAATCTGATCTTCAAGATGTGAAGGATCGACAAGGGCCACGAAAATGTGGGTTCCCGGTGCCACATGCTGCGCAATCAACGGCAGTTTCTCTGCCTGTCGCGGGGTAATCTCCAGCGTCATGTTTTGCAGGAACGCCGCGGTTGCGGTTTGGTTGCCGGCAGCCGGAATAATAGTTGTTGATGCGATACCCATTGACGAAGTCCTCATAAGCAGATAGCTGCAGATCATGCGTTATTTGTCTACAGGCAGGCATGGTTTTTGCGACTTGGCAGTGACAGATGCGACGCGTTTCCACACAATGTGGTCGGCGTCCGGCGCCAATAGTGGTTCGGGACTATTGCGGGGGGTTTGCGAAACTCCTCCCGCTCTCACCCGCAGCTTGAGGAAAGTCTGAAGCCAATGTTTGGTGACAAATCCAGAGACTTGCCGATGCCGATCGCCCTGGTCCTGGTGCCGGAGTTCACGCTATTGCCGGTGACCTCGGTAATTGACCCGTTGCGGCTTTCCAACAGACTGTCCGAAAAGGACCTGTACAAATGGTCGATCCATTCAACTGACGGATCACCCATCACTTCATCAAGCGGCATCACACTGGTTCCAGACGGCAATCTGGACACCATACCTGAACATGCGACCGTCATTGTCTGTGGCGGCACCAACGTTCACCGCTACGGTGAAAAGACACTGTTCAACTGGCTGCGCAAGCAGGCCCGGCGCGGCACCGATATCGGGGCCATCTGTACCGGCGCGCAATTGCTGGCGATGGCCGGATTGCTGGACGGGTATACCTGCACGATCCACTGGGAGAACCAACCGGGGTTCATCGAGGAGTTTCCGGACATAAATGTAACCTCCGGCCTGTTCGAAGTGGACCGTGACCGGTTTACCGGTGCCGGCGGGACTGCGGCCCTCGACCTGATCCTGTCGCTGATTTCGGCCCAGCACGGAGCGGTGCTGGCATCCAGTGTTGCCGAAAACATCCTGCATTCGCCGATCCGGCAGCCGGGTGAGCATCAGCGCATGTCACTGCCGGCACGCATCGGCGCACGCCACCCGAAGATGGTCGGTATCATCGAGCAGATGGAAAACAATCTTGAAGACCCGCTGTCGCCCAGCCTGCTGGCGCGCCAGGCCGGCCTGTCAACACGGCAACTCGAAAGGCTGTTCCGGCGCTACCTGGACCGCTCGCCAAAACGCTATTATCTGGAGCTGCGCCTGAAGAAAGCCCGCTCCCTGCTGCTGCAAACCAGCATGTCGGTGATCAATGTGGCCCTGGCGTGCGGGTTTTCCTCACCATCGCATTTTTCCAAATGCTATCGCGCCTATTATTCGCGCACACCCTATCGAGAGCGCGGCCTGCCGAACAGTTCAGTGCCGGACGAACAGCTTTAACCGTCGCCGCGACGCGCTGCCGGCAAGGTCAGGATTGCGTGCAGACCGCCAAGCCCGCTCTTGTCGAGATGCAGTTTGCCACCGTACATGGCGGCGGTCTCACTGACGATCGACAGACCCAGACCGGACCCGGGCTTGGTTTCATCAAGCCGCTTGCCGCGTTCCATGGCAATGGCCGCGCCGCCGTCAGGCAGACCAGGCCCGTTGTCTTCCACACACACGTCGATCCAGGCAATCCGCTTGTCGACAGGAGAGGCTGACGGGCGAACGCCGACGGCGACCTTGCCATTGGTCCACTTGAAGGCATTGTCCAGCAGGTTGCCGACCATTTCCTCCAGGTCCTGGCGTTCACCGCGGAAGCGAACCTTGGTGTCATATTTGGACTTGACCGAGATTTTCCGGTCAACGTGTATCCGTTCCAGCGTGCGTACGATCGACTTCACCACATCGCTGGCGTCCGTTGAAGACCCGATTGTCTTGGCGCGCGCGGCGCGTCGTGCACGATCCAGGTACATGGACACCTGGTCACGCATGACGCCGGTCTGTTCGGACACTTTCTTGCCCAGGGTGCCGCCGTGAATGCCGGCCTCATTGGTCAAAACGCTTAATGGTGTCTTCAGCGCATGAGCCAGATTTCCCACCTGGGTACGGGCGCGATCGATCACTTCGGTATTGGCCTTCAGCAGCAGGTTGAGTTCATCGGTCACCGTTTGAATCTCGTCTGGATAGCTGCCGGCAATGCCCTCCTGCTCACCCTCCCGGATTTCCGCCAGTTCGCCCTGCAGGTCCGACAGCGGCCGCAGGCCATACCTGACCTGCAGCAGGATCGCGGCCACAAGGCCCACACCGAGCAGCCCGAGGACGGCGATCAGCGCATTGTTGAAGGCGGACACCTCGGTTTGCAGTTCGTCGAAGTTTCCGGCCACCAGAAAGGAATACTGCTCCTTGCTGCCGAACAGGGTAAAGCGCTGTTCGATGACCCGCAAAGTGTTGCCGGACTGGTCCTCGAGATATCCGCTCATGCGGTTTCCGGGCCGCCGATCCGGTTTCATGAACTGTGTCAGCGGCAGCCGTTCGTCGAGCAATGATGCAGATGCAACCTGCCGCGTGGGATCGCCGTCCAGTGACGAAATCTGCCAGTACCAGCCGGCCAGCGGGATTTCAAACCGCGTGTCAGCCAGGACGTTATTGATTTTCGGCACTTCCTGCTGAAGCTCCACCGAAGCCAGCAAACCGTCCATGACGGCCTGCAGGCGGGCATCGAGACTGCGCTCGACCGCGGCGGTAAACAGTGAACTCAACAGAATACCGGCGGCAATCAGCAGGACCACACTGACAACCGAGGCAGCTGCGATCAGCCGGAAGGCAAGTGATTTACGACTGATCATCCGGCTCGGACAGGCAATAGCCAAGACCACGAACGGTTTTCAGCACGTCAATGCCAAGCTTCTTGCGGAGCCTGCCGACAAACACTTCGATGGTGTTGGAGTCACGATCAAAATCCTGATCATAGAGATGCTCAACCAGCTCGGTGCGGGAAATCACCTTGCCCTTGTGGTGCATCATGTAGCTGAGCAGGCGGAATTCAAGCGAGGTCAGCTTGATCGCTCCGCCATCGACCGTGACCCGTGCGCTGCTGGTATCGAGCGCCAGTTCGCCGCAGGTCATCTCGGATGAGGCATTGCCGGATGCCCGGCGCAGCAGGGCGCGAACCCGGGCGAGCACTTCTTCCATGTGAAACGGCTTTGCAACATAGTCATCCGCACCGGCGTCAAATCCGGCGACCTTGTCGCTCCAGCGATCACGGGCGGTCAGGATGAGCACGGGCATCTTGCGGCCGTCGCGACGCCAGTTTTCCAGCACGCTGACCCCGTCCATGACAGGCAGGCCGATGTCGAGAATGACGGCATCATATGGTTCGGTGTCACCGAGAAAATGGCCTTCTTCGCCATCAGTTGCAGTGTCTACGGCATAGCCTGCGTCACCAAGCGCCGTCACCAATTGCCGGTTCAAGTCCGGATCATCTTCAACTACCAGTAAACGCACACCATCCTCGCTTGTTCAGATCATTGAGCCATTTGATCTAGCGGCATCCCAGAACCCGGCCGCTTTTTGCGTCCACGACGCAACGCCTGGCACTGCCGCCCGAAACCACGGTGACTATAAACCTGCCACCTTTTTTGACCACTCTAACCGCACGCCCGCCAGCAGCGCGCTCGGCTGCGCGCTTTGCACTGGATGCGCCGGCTACACGGATGAGAGGCGCAGTGGCCGCAAGACCACCCTGCCTTCCAATACCACGTCGCGGCCGGAGAGCGCGATCAGCACGCCTGCCAATAGCCCGTTTCAATCTGAAACCGCCAGTTGCGTCCATGAGGGGCAAAGTGTCCATTGAACCTGCCACCGCGCCGTCGGTTATGCTTTCCACGGCGGAGGCTTGCGTCATAGACGTCACAGGCACCGCGGACGCTGAAACGCCTGCAATGCCGGTGCCTATCACAAGGCAAATCAATGTTATAAATAGCTTTTTCAATTTGCTCACTTCATGGGGTGCCGATTTCGAGCCGGACCATGCATTATTGCACATGAACACGTGATGAACACTTAAATACACCCTTCAAAAGCCAGTGAAACGCGCGACCTCCGATAGCGGTGCCCTGTCTGTTTTCAGGGAGTTTACCGGCGCTTCCGGATCAGGAAAGCCAAGCGCTATGCCGCAAAACAACATCCAGTCATCCGGCGGATGTGTGTGGCGGGCAACCGATTTGTGCCACATGGCCCAGAACTCCTGACCGCATGTTGCCAGCCCGCGCGCCGTTGCAGCCAGCATCAGTGTCTGGATAAACATGCCGGCGTCGGACCACTGGCCAGGTTGCATCTGGCGGTCGAGATAGACAAACAGGCCAACCGGCGCAGAGAACAATTCGATGTTGCGGCGAAACTGCTTCATCCGGCCAGGCTTGTCCTCGCGCCCGACTCCAATGGTGGCATACAGGTCTTCACCACACTTGTGACGCCTGGCGAAGTACGGCTCCTTCAGGTCTTGCGGGTAAATGCGGTACTCGCTGCCCTCGCCACGCGGCAGATCGCCCACCTGTGCCTGCACATCACCAATCAGAGCCGCAAGCGGTTCGCCGCTCAGCGCAATGATGTTCCAGGGTTGAAGATTGCCGCCTGACGGCGCGGTGGCTGCAACGGCGAGAAGCTCTTCAACAGCTTTACGATCTACAGGTTTGCCTGCCAGAAATGCGCGGCAACTGTATCGCGCACGTGCTGCGTCTTCAACGTTCATGAGCGTACCACCAGCCAGAGAAACATCAGTTGACCGGCAGACTAGAGCATGACTTGTCATTCTGGAAGCAGTCAGGCCGCATTGCGGTAAACGCCTCTCTCCTGCATCAGTCACGTGACCCGGCGGCCAGCAGGTGCAGCCCGCATTTTGCTGCCCAGTTGGCGGGTGTGGCGATGGCATGCAACTCGCCGAGTTCGCACACCCGGGCCGACAGCCATGGCAGCTCGAGACGATTGCCGCGCTCGACATCTTCCAGCATGGAAGATTTAAACTGCTCAGGCAGCCCGTCATAGAATGCCATGCCGTCTGCCACCTGGTCACCCGCAAACCCGTGCCCTTCAGCTTTGGCGACACTGACAAGCTCTTCCAGCAGCGATTGCAGGAATTTGCGTGTGGTGGCATCGCTGCGCACATCTCCCACAGATTTGCGTGTCAGTGCAGTGGCCGCAGACAGCGGTACCAGGCGAATGTATTTCTGCCAGATGACCTGGCTGACATCATCGCTGCGCACACCATCAATGCCTGGCGCACGTTCCAGCGCATCAGACAATTGGCCCATCACCGAATTTCCGTTGTCCGCTCCGAAGATCATTTTATGCACGCCACCTGAATTGCGGATCACACCGGGGCGGTCAATGACGGCAAACAGGTAGATCGTGCCGCCGACGACCTGATCGCCTGCAACGTGTTTTGAAATGGTTGCGACACTGTCGATGCCGTTCTGCAGGGTAACGACCCTGGTATGCGGCCCAATCAGTGGCTTCATGGCTTGTGCGGCGGCCTCCGTATCCCACAGCTTGACCGTGAAGACCACCAGATCGACTATGCCGATATCTGCAGGGTCGTCGGTCGCGGTCAAATCGAGCCCGCTGACCTCGCCCAGCGGGCTTTCGACAGACAGCCCGTCGTTCCGGATAGCATCAAGGTGCTGTCCACGGGCAATCAGTGCGACGTCAAGACCAGCCTGGGCGAGCCTGGCTCCGACATAGGCACCGATAGCGCCGGCACCCATAATGGCAACTTTCATGTCTGCCTCCTGTTTCTGCTCAATTCGGTTTTCAAAAAATCATGCACCGTCTGCTACTGCCTGACGCATCGGACCCGACACCAGCGCATAAGCCACCGTCCAGGCAGCACGAGCCTGATCCGTAAAACCCTCCCCCAGTCCCTGACCCAGCGTCCACAACAGCGCCGATCCGACTGAATCGTAATGCCGGTCCTCGACACCGTACGTCAGATGCTTGCGACCGAGTTCCTGCAATACCGGAACGATGGTGTCGAGTTGATCCGCCTTCCCGACAACCAGTGATAGCGTATCGACCAGTTTTTCATTCTGCGCCGACATGTCGGTATTTGCGAACAGTGATTTTGCATCCGGATCTATCTCAAACAGCCGCTGATAAAACAATTGTGCCGCGGCGTCCGCGATGGGGACAACCTGAGCCCAGGTTTCCCGGATCAGTTCAATTTCGCTCTTATTCATGGCATCTCTCCGTTGTTTCCAATGTCATGCGATTGCTCGTCCGAGCCACACCGGGGTGACAGATCACCGTGGTTTACGTTTTTCATTTCATCACGTAAAATGAGTAATTAAGATCAAATCATTCTCTGAGAAAGATAATGGAATTAAGCGATCTTCGGATTTTCCGCGCTGTTGTCGATGAAGGCGGGATCACGCGTGCAGCTGAAAAACTGCTGCGGGTGCAATCAAGCGTCACCACGCGGATCAAACAGCTGGAGGAAGATCTCGGCACACCGCTGTTTCTGCGGCAAGGCAAGAAGCTGCACCTGACGCCTGCCGGCCACACGCTATTGGACTATGCCAGGCGCCTGCAGGCGCTGGCCGATGAGGCCCGCGATGCTGTACAGGATCCGCACCCGAAAGGATTGTTCAGGCTTGGCGCAATGGAAAGCACGGCTGCCGTGCGGCTGCCGGTGCCGCTGTCAGAGTACTACCGGCGTTTTCCAGACGTTGACCTGCAACTGCGCACCGGCAATCCGGTGCAGCTTGCGACCGCCATACTGGCAGGTGAGATTGACGCGGCTTTGGTGGCCGAGCCTGTCGCCGAAGGGCGCTTCGACCATGTAAGCGCCTTTGAGGAAGACCTGATCCTGGTGGCAAAGAAAGACCATCCGCCCATCGGCAAGAGCAAGCCGCTGCCGTCCACGATTATCGCGTTTGAACAAGGCTGCCCGCACAGGAAACGTCTAGAGACCTGGTATGAACGGCGCGGCGACATGCCGAAACATACCATCCAGCTATCATCCTATCATGCCATGCTGGGCTGTGTGGTGGTTGGCATGGGCGTCGCCCTCATACCCGGCAGTGTGCTCGACACCTTTCCCGACAGCCATCTGCTGAGCCGGCATCAGCCGCCGTCAGGACTGGACAGGGCGGCAACGCTGCTGATCTGGCGAAAAGGCGCGGTTTCACCAAAAATCAACGCCCTTATCGAGGTTCTCGGCGATCAGGGCCAGTCGCATATGCGCGACGGCAGGTCTTCCAGCGCCACCTGATCTTCGCTGGTCACCTTACCGCGCACCGAAATGCCCGCCGCGTGCACGCTTTCCGGTGTCCCTGAAATCAGGGGATGCCAGTCGTGAAGCGGTTTTTCCTCCCAGATCAGCCGATAGGCGCAGGTATCCGGCAACCAGCCAAGTTCAGTGACATTACCCGGATCCAGCTTGATGCAATCATCCACGATATCATGGCGGTTTGCGTAGCTCTTGCATCTGCAGGTGTCACAATTGAGCAGCTTGCAGCTCACGTCGGTAGTATATATATCTCCGGTGTCTTCATCTTCCAGCTTGACGAGGCAGCAGCGGCCGCATCCATCGCACAGAGATTCCCATTCCCTGCGCGACATATCCTTGAGTTTCTTGACCTCCCAAAACGGGGCTGAGGATTTCATGTTTCGGTGCTCAAGATCATGTGAAGTTGGAAAGTTGTTCGAATATCTGTTTTAAGTTAGGTTCATAGCGGGATCCGGACCATGTATCCATATCAGCGGGCTCGGCTGGCGTAACACACACATGAGCATGAATCGACTGACAATACTGGTTGACGACGGCTCATCACAGCACCTGATAATACCGGAAGCAAGAGATTGATTGACAATTCGATACTCAGGAAATTGTTCCAGTTCTTCATGAAGCTGGACGAGTTGTTTTCCCACTATGCCTTCGAACTGTACGATGGTCTGCGACGCTATTGGGTTGCGTATTCCCAGTTTCTAATGCGCTTCAGGGTGACCGGCATCAAGCGGGTCATCGTCGATCTTTTCGATGATGCTGCGACATTTGGCACCGTCTTTGCCCTCGGCGTTATCACCGTCGCCCTGCCGACACTGAATGAAACCGATGATATCTGGAATTCCGGGCGCCAGTATGCGGTCACCTTCACCGACATCAATGGCGAGATAATCGGCAAGCGCGGCGTCCTGCAGGATGATGCCATTCCGCTGGAAGAAGTTCCGCCGCATCTGGTCAAGGCGGTGCTGGCGACCGAAGACGTGCGTTTTTTCCAGCATTTCGGCGTTGATGTAGTCGGCACCTTCCGCGCCATGGTTGCCAATGCCAAGGCACAGGATGTTGTGCAGGGCGGTTCAACACTGACCCAGCAGCTTGCCAAGAACCTGTTTCTGTCGCCTGAACGTTCCCTGCGCCGGAAAGTGCATGAAGCTTTCCTGGCACTGTGGATCGAGGCCCGGCTGACCAAGGCAGAAATTCTCAAACTGTATCTCGACCGCACCTATCTCGGCGGCGGCACCTACGGGATGGAGGCAGCAACCCAGTTTTACTTCGGCAAGTCGGTTCGGGATGTGAACCTGCCTGAAGCCGCCATCCTGGCCGGCCTGTTCAAGGCCCCGTCAAGCTATGCGCCGCATGTCAATCGCGAAGCCGCGATCGCACGGGCAAATGTGGTTCTGGGCCGTATGCTGGATGTCGGATACATCACACAGGGCCAGTTCCTTGAAGCCAGCCAGAACCCGGCCAAAGCAATCGAAAACGATATCTTTGCAAGCCCCAATTACTTTCTTGACTGGGCCTACAAGGAAACGCTCACCGTCATGGAAGAACAAAACCTGACGGATGACTATGTTGTGGAAGTGAAAACCACAATCGATCTGGCAATGCAGAAAGCGGCCAAGCTGGAGACAGCCAACATGCTGACAACAGAGGGTCCGCGTTACAACGCAACCCAGGCAGCGCTTGTGTCGATGACCCCGAGCGGTGCTGTCAAAGCCATCGTCGGCGGCCACAATTATGAAGAAAGCCAGTTCAACCGGGCTACGGACGCACTGCGCCAACCAGGATCCGCGTTCAAACCGTTCGTTTACCTTGCTGCGCTGCTCGACGGCATGTCACCTGAAACGTCCATTGTCGATGCACCGATATCCATTGGCAGGTGGTCACCGAGAAACTATTCACACCGCTATGCAGGGCGCACAAACCTGATCACGGCGCTGGCCAAGTCCTACAACACCGTCCCGGTCCGTATCATGGCCCAGATCGGACGCAAGAAAATTATCGAAGCCGCAAAGCGCGTCGGTGTCCAGGCCGAGTTGTTATCGGTGCCGTCCATGGTTCTGGGTGCAAACGGCATGACTGTCCTGGACATCACCAGGGGATATGCAACATTTGCCAATGGCGGCAGGTTGTCCAACCCGCACACGGTGCTGGAAATCCGCCGCGCATCTGGCGAAATCATATACAACCGCAGACGTCATGCACCGCCTGAACGCCAGGTCATTCCCGCATCTGTTGCCGGCGACCTTACCCGCATGATGGGTCAGGTGATAAAATCCGGCACCGCCCGGCGGGCCGACCTGGGATACACGCCTGCAGCCGGCAAAACCGGTACGACGCAGAGTTATCGTGATGCCTGGTTCGTCGGCTTCACGGGCAAGTACGTCACCGGTGTCTGGTACGGCAATGACGACTACACGCCGACCCGCAGGGCCACAGGCGGGTCGATCCCCGCACGCACCTGGAAAGCCTACATGCTGCGGGCCGACAGGGCCAAGAGACCGGTGTCACTTATCGGCCTGCCCGCTGAAGAGGCACACTTTGCCTTCCTGGAGAGCAACCGCAATACGCTGGACAATATCGGCGGTCCTGAAGTTGAGGTGGCAGCCGTTCAGACCGACGAGGAAATCCAGACAGACAGCGTCGGCGACGGTTCAGGCGAGGATGCCGTTGTCAACGTGCTCAGAGACATGTTCACTCTCTTCAAGAACGAGGACAGCAAGCTCAAGGTTGTCAAGAAGAAGAGGAAAAAGAAGGCGCGCCGTTCGGCGAGAAGCCGTCGCGCCGAAAAACGATATCGGCGGCGCGGAACCGTTCGCAAACGCAATTCCAGAAGATTGCGTCAGCTACTTCAGACACGCTAGATCAGGATGATTTCTGATTGAATCGACCAGAAATCATGAGCCTGACAGCTTTCATAGTGATAGAGCAGGTTTTCGGGTTCACGTGATCCTGTGTTGCTTCAGAAAAATCCCCTGTGGATCAGGTTGATTCTTGTCACAACTTGCTCCGCTATGGACTATAAAGGTGTATTAGAATTTGAACCGGTTTCGGCAGTGGACGTGCTTTCACTTGAGAACCGGCCTTTTACCGGCGTTGTAAAGATATGAATCCATCAGTCAGATTTGCAGTGAGTGTTCTGGTTGGTGTTACCGTGGGCATTGTCAGCGCCCGTTACATGACGACCGAGCAGAGCCCCCTGTTCACAGAGCAATACGGCAACTGGTACAACTGGCCCGTTGCCGGAAACCCGGCAAACAACCCCTACACCCAGGCAAAATTCATTGCCAACGGCCAGTTGCCTGAACACTTCAGTGAAGTGCTGACCTTTTACCGGAGCCAGGACGACGAGGGAGACAAGTTGACGGAAGACTGCACCTATCGGCTGTCGATTGATCGGCCGACGGCGCGCCGATGGTCGATTTCCCTGACGGGAAACGCCGGCGGCAGACCACAATTGCTGACCCAGGATGATGTGATTTCAATGGGCGAGAAGGTAATTGTCCTGTTTTCCAACCTGCCTCAGCCGGGCAATTGGCTGCGCATGTCGAACGCCGACGATCCGCGCGTCGTGTTCCGTTTGTATGACGGCGACACGATTACCGCACAGGGAACAGGCAGCGGTGCGCTTGGGCTGCCCAGTCTGACACGGGTGACCTGCTCATGACCTCGACCAGAACATTCTGGGCTGTGTTCACCGTACTGACGGCGATAGCTGCCCATCTTTGCTACATTCTGTTTGTGCCGCCGCAGCAGTTTCAAACGAAACTGGACACGATCCTTACCGAAAACGGCATCAACAAGCTGACATTGGCGGTTCCGGGAACAGCCGCGGCCAGTATTGCAGAATATCCCGGTGAACTGACCTATGCGCTTTGCCTGTTTGACCTGTCCACCGGGCCGCTTCGCATCAATGCGCGGGTACCTGACCAGTACTGGGCCCTGGAGGTCTATAATACACGTGGCGGAACCATCTACACCTTGAACGACAAGCAGGCGCCGCGCAAACAGTTCAGCCTGTACCTGTATGACGACGACCCGGATCCAGAAGCCATTGTGAATGCGGCCAATTCAGTTGGAAGCAGCATCAATTCCATCACCGTACTCACAGGCACCCAGACAGGTATCGTGGTCATTCGCTCAGCAGCGGCAAACCGGCTTGAAGCTGCAAGATCTGCCGAAGCCCTGCAGAATACCTCGTGCACCCTGGCCAGCAGTTAGGATATGCACCGGGTTGGGCAGCAAAGATTTGGCCGTCCGGTGAAAGTGCTCATGATGGCGCCCGAACAAGCATGCGTGAATAAAACTTAGAGCACGGTTTTGATCTGATCAAAACCGTGCTCCGAATGTGATGTAAAATCCGAACTGATCTGGAAACAGACCATAGATCGGCGTCAGACCGATCGCTCCGTGCCGGATGCGCGAGTTGGATACTCAAACGAGTTTTCGCAACGTTCTCGCCGCACGCCGGGAAAAATAATGACCTCGCACTCGCCGTCCGGCGCCGGTTTTCGCGGCGCATTTTTCCTGTGCTGGGTCAACAAATCCAAAACATTTGTCATTGCGGTTGGCACCTTGAGGCCTCTGATTGCAACTACACATGCAATTAGGCAACCGGTTTGGTTAAAAATTGACTAACCTTGGCGGCAAGCAAGGCATTACGATGAATTTTGATCGCCGCCGGCACTACCTCAAGAACGCCCGGCCATCCCGGTCTTCCACTTCCAAAACCCAGATATCCGGGTCATATCCGGCCTGTCTGGCCAGATACTCGTCAATCTGGCCCTGTGGCACCGGGGTTTCAAAACGAGGCTCAAAAATCCTGTCACCCCGGTCATCCAGCAGCGGTCCCGCCGGCGGGCCCATCAACCAGACCTCGTCATCGCTGATTCGAATGCAGACATAGATGCTGCCCGCATCCAGAGCGCCTTTGCGGACAATCACGCATGGCAATACTTCAAGATCGCAACGCCTGCGATAGGCGGAAACCCAGATATCGGATTTCACTGACATGCATGATTTCCTGACGGACGGGCGCCTGGTTCAGCGAACCGCAATACTGGCCTGCTCATTCGTGCCCTGAAGCTCCTGCAACAACTCGTGCGACACCTGTCCGGTGACCGGCCAGTCCCTGTCGGCCTCAAACGCGCGAATGGCGATTTTTGTCTGCTCGCCCAGCCGGCCGTCGATCTTGCCAGGCGAATAACCGAGCTTCGCCAGTGCAGATTGCACCTGGTGCACTGCTATACTGGTGTTTCCGGCATCGCTCAATCGGCTCGCAAACTGGATATGATCAAGCACCGGGCGCGTCACCGCACCGGTTACAGCCAGGCCGTTCAGGGCCTGGTACTTGCGAACCGCGTCGCGCGTGTCGGCACCGGCCAATCCATCCACAACGCCCTCATAAAGCCCCAGCGAGGTCAGTTCACGTTGCGCCAAAAGCACAAGAGACGGTTCCGGCTCGATATCCGGCGGCAGCGGGATTTCAAGTTCACCGGTGTTTTCGGTTTGCATAATGAGTTGCGCCAGCGGATCTTCGGCGATCCGCCTGGACGATGAGGACTTGACCTCAACATTCACTCTGGCGGAAGGAAAGAAACCCGTACTGCGGCCAGCCGGAGCATCATTGGAGATTTCTTCAATCACCGGCGCCGGGGCCGATGCGGTACGCTCGAATACGGCATGTTCGCCTGACAGCAAATTCATCCACACCGATCCGGCCAGAACGGCCGCCAAACCAGCTCCAACGATCAGGACGCCATTGCGCGGTTCGCGCATTTCGCCGGTATCGTCGTAGTCCTGGTTCATCAAGCCACCTGTCATGGGTTTCCGGTTTCGGTCCGGGTCGAATTTCAATTGATGCCACAACTGGGTTAACACAGCCTTGCCTGACAGCAATAATTTCACTGTCGAATGCGGCAAAAAACACCGAAAACTGCTGACTTTCGGGTTCATTGGTGCAATTTAATTAGAATTCTAATCAATTTTTATTAAAATATGATTCAAATACTTTTTATGTATTTTATCAGTACGAAATGAGCGACACCTATAGTTGCACCATGAATATTTGGATCAACCGAATGTCATGGGGAACAAGATGGGTATTACAAGAATTTTGATTGTGGGGATGGCAGTGCTGATACTGGCGCCAATGCCTCCTGAAAACACATCCGCGAACCAGCAACCGGCGGCGGAATTGCAAACACATCAACTGGTGTCCGTGGCTATCGGTACCTTTACCGATGTCAGCTCGTTCTGCGAGCGCCAGCCGCTGACATGCACGGCAATGAGTGATGTTGCATCCATTGCCCAGGCCAAAGCCAAGTATTCAATTCGGCTGGCCTATGAATGGGCCAATGGCGGCGGCACGTCTGCCTATACCGTTCAACCTGCCGCAGACGATGCATTGCCTGTTTCCGGCACTCATCTTGAAACGGACCAGGAGTTCGAGCCGCACACTTCCGGCGGAAAAAGCATTTCGGACCTGCTCAATTCATCATCGGCCGATCCGCTGATCACAGGTTCGACCACAAAAATTGCCGACGCTGATACTGGCACCAATACGCTGCGTATTGAAGACATCCTGCCGGACTGGCGCGGCCCGGAATCAAGCCGTCAGGGCTAGACAGCAAAAGGTACATCCACTCGACAGCCACACTGCGACAGCAATCGACCAATAACCCCACCCGGCATCCCACCGGGCCACTCGGCCGCAAAGCACACCTGCCCATTAGTGCTTTGCGGCCCTTTTTTTTCGGAATTGCGCCCCACATATCAATCAATGCCGATGCCGGTTGGAAACGATCCGTTTATTAGGTTTGATTGATGCAATCAAAGCCCATACGGATACGGCAAGTGCGATGCTTTGGCGGCTTGTTAACAGCGAGCCGAGCCGTTATCGAGTATACAAAGAGCCGAGTATTTCGGGCTTCAGGGAGTTCTGTGCATTGAGCGAACCGAATTTTGACCAGCTACTTGATGATTTCGAGTTCCTCGATGATTGGGAGGAGCGCTACAAATACGTGATTGAGCTGGGCCGCGCACTTGAGCCTCTTGAAGACGAGGCCCGGACCCCGGGCAATAAGGTACAAGGCTGCGCAAGCCAGGTCTGGCTGGTGTCGGAAACGGACAATTCCGGTGCACGTCCGGTTCTGACGTTTCGCGGCGACAGCGACGCATTAATCGTCAAGGGATTGATTGCGATCTTGCACATCTTGCTGTCCGGACGTGCGCCCCGCGACATCATCGAGACCGATGTTCAGGCGGCACTGGGAAAACTGGGCTTGCACGAAGCGCTTACGCCCCAGAGATCCAACGGCCTGGCAGCCATGATTTCCCGGCTGAAGGCCGATGCTGCCCTGTTATCGGCCTAGATCAGGTTCATGGATTCCGTCAAATCCATGCTGCTCCGCAATCAGCCTCTAGACTGCCAGTGAATCCGGTTCGCCCTGATCGCACTGCGAAAGATCGATTTGCAGGTCGGCTGCAGGAATACAGGCATCAAACCCCAATACCTGCGTGACAGATCCGTCCTGTGCTGCAAACGGCAAACGCAGCCAGAACTGGACCAGATGGTCCTTGGTGATGCGCGGTGACTTTATCGCGCCCTGCATCGGCAGGCCCGTCTCGACAACCGACGAGCAGGCGCGCTGCCAGTATCCGGCGCTGGACATGCGCTCAAGTTCGCTTACCTGAAGTCCTGTAATCTCGCGATCGAACACATCGCGCAGTTGCGTACCGGCCAGCCGGATACGAAAGCGACCGGCCTGATCCACGTCAATCAGGCTTATGTGCGGCAACAGCTGGGGAATTGCGACCGGCGTAAACACCTGGCGGGACGGTACGGCACCGTCGATGCTGCAGGAGAGCCAGTAGTCAAACAGCTCACACTGCGCAGGCACCACCAATTGCGCCCGAAAGGCATCAAAATCGCCGACCAAAATCAATTCCGTCCTCAAAGCCGTGGCATGTCCGGTAAAACCGGATGCGGTCTTACAATGCAAGACATGCAGTCACTAGTGTCCAGAGCACTGGTCTTGATGCAATCAGAACCAGAAGCACTCCTGTTCGCTCGTTGTGGATATTGGCCATCGGGCAACTGATCCGCAAGGGACACGATGGAGATCAGGGGCAAATAAACGAAAACAGCATGCGTCCGCAAAGACGCATGCTGTCATGAAAGGTTCAAAACGATCAGGATTTCGGAGCTTGACCAACCTGATCAGAAAACCATCCGGTCTTAGGCCCGCTTGCGGCGACCCTGCCCCAGGCCGATCTTCTTGGCCAGCTTGGAGCGTTCTGCCGCATAATTCGGCGCAACCATCGGATAGTCCGACTTGAGGCCCCATTTCTCACGATACTCTTCCGGCGTCATGTCGTATGACGTGCGCAGATGCCGCTTGAGGGATTTGAACTTCTTGCCGTCTTCAAGACAAATCAGATAGTCGGCGGTAATGGAGCGGTTGATAGCGACCGCCGGCTCGGGTGCCGGACCATTGTTGGCAGCATTCTCCTCCGCTGCTTCAGCCAAGGCGCCGTGGACCTGTTTGATCAGTGTGGGTATATCTGCTGAAGGAACAGCGTTGTTGCCCACATAGGCGCAAACTATCTCTGCGGTCAGCTCAACATAAGTCGTATCATTTTCTTCGATTTCAGACATCTTTCGTCCTCTCCGGATTGTCGAATAAAATCTCTCCCCACCAGAGAACTTACACTCGAGTCCTCTTTCGAACACTCGAATGCGGTTGGATTTAAATGTGAAATCAGTTAAAAGCAAGAGATATTCAAAAAGTTCATGTTGTTCTGAGCACTATATTTCCAATACCCACAACAGTTTCTGAATTCTTACGTAAGGATAACATTAATAATTCAGATTTGGATTTGGAAACTTGCAGTAGTCTGACTATTAAGCTCTAAAAGGCCCGGTTTCACGGGTGGCCCAGTCCCAGTAAGCCAGCAACATCCGGGCCTTGTTGAACGACATCCCGTCAAACTGGGCATGCAGTTCCGCTATGCGCTTTTCGCCATTTATCGGGCATTTGTCGGATTCGACCCAGCGCTTCAGGGCCTGAGCCATTATTAGTCGCGGTTGGGCCAGGCACTTGAACACAACGGTAATGGGTTCACCACCGGCATCATTCACGATCTTCTTGGCGGTCTCGGAACTAATCCGACAGTAACCTGACAATGTATCGGCGGCTTTAGGGTCGCCTTTTTCAATTTGTGAAATCAGTGTTTCAATACTTTCCGGCGTTGGTTTGCTTCCAAAAGACGGAATGGCATTCACTTTCATGCCGATACTCATCACCCGCCCAAGCGCCGCTGATTCCGTCAGGAAGCGGGTCAGAAGATAGCGCCGCAAGTTCTGCCCGCCCTGCCAGAACATTTCCAGGCCAACCGCCTGTGGCAGGTCTTTCCGGTTGCACAACGCAGATTCCAGGTCGTTGTTGCCGACAACGATCGGCATCAGCTTGACAAAGGCCGACGTGGACAACTGGCTTTCGGCATTTCGCAACAGCTCAAGAATCGCAGCCGCATTGCCTGTCTCGATGATCGCGTCACAGACAACCACATTCAACAGCCTGCGCCGTGCAATGAGCCGTAACTGCTGTTCGGATCCGGTTGGTATCACTTTCAACAGATCAACATCCGAGATGTAGTGAGCATCCTTCAGCATTCTGCAGGAAATGTCGCCGTCGGAATGGGTAACAAGGAACGTGCGCAACCGTTCGGAGACGACATCAAGGCGGGCCACGGTTCTGGTCAGGCTGGTCAAATCGGCAGGTGGAAGGCTTGGCAGAATACCAAGCAATGCATCACCGGCGAAAAACCGCTCCTGCGGCTGAGCCTGACCGGACGGCAGTATCATAATCGCGACCAGATCGCGGCTTGCGTCCTCCAGAGCCTGAGCATCGGGTGGCGCAACATCCTGTGACGCCTTTTTTGCCTTGCCCTTTTCTTTGCCTTTTTCTTTGCCGGCAGGTTGATCGGTGCTTGCCTCCTGGGCATCGCCCTCGTCGCCGGCCACGGCAACTTCCTCGTCGACCTGGGGCACATCGACAAGGCAACTTACGACGTTTTCTGCAAGTTTCAGGGATGCAGCTGACGTCAAAAGCCTGTCAATCAGGCTGTTTCCGTCGCTGGCCAGCTCATCAACCTGCGGGATCACCCTTGCCGGATGGCAGCTCAGCAATGCTGCTGCAATCAACCCTTCATTGGGTTGAACGCCCGCCGCCGCCTGTATATCGCCGTCAAAACTCACCTAATCCGCTCAATACTGTCTACGCATTGTCCCTATCAGTGGTGTAGATAACACCAGCAATAGTGTAAACCGGCTTAATGAAATCGAAAAAAACTGCAAAAAATGAACTAGTTAACGGATCCCTGACAGTGCTTGAAATTGACACTCCGAAAGAGCTTTTACGCCATGTCGGCGAAACCATCGGCCCCGGCAAATGGGTCGACATTCCGCAATCGCGCATTGATGCGTTTGCGGATGCCACCGATGACCGGCAGTGGATACATCTGGATGCAGAACGCACACAAAACGAGCTGGGGCATGCGCCGGTTGCGCACGGGTACCTGACATTGTCCATGCTCGCCGTCATGATGTACGACCTGGTGCACATCGAAACTGCCGGCCGCATCGTCAATTACGGCATGAACAAAGTCCGCTTCATCGCCCCGGTGCTGGCCGGCGACAGGGCTCGTGCCGAGGTCACGATCGGCAGGGTTACGTGCGAAGACAATTTTGTAAGAGCGATCTTTGATGTTTCAATTTTCGTTGAACGACTTGAAAAACCCGTAATGATTGCCCAATCGATAATACTGTACTTCAACCAGGACGGATCAGGCCAATGATTGACGACAAGAGCAAGACCGACGCCGAGTGGCGCGAGCAACTGAACGACGAACAATATCATGTGCTGCGCAAGCACGGCACGGAGCGTGCCTTTTCGCATCCGTTCAACAACTACAAGGACGAAGGCACCTATGTGTGTGCCGGATGCGGTACGGATTTGTTCAAGTCGGATGCCAAGTTCGATTCAGGCACCGGGTGGCCGAGCTTCTTTCAGCCCAAGTCGTCCGAGGCCGTGAGCGAACACTCTGACCGGTCGCTTTTCATGAAACGCACAGAGGTGCGATGCGCAGCGTGTGACGGTCATCTCGGTCACGTGTTCCCGGACGGCCCGGCACCCACCGGACAGCGTTACTGTATGAACGGTGCCGCCATGAAGTTCAGGCCGAAAGCCTGAACAATTCTCCCTACCCTCACCTGAATCGGATTCTCGATGACAACGACACCTCCACGCGCGGTAAAAAAACCTGTTTCCCGCGATGTTCACGGCCATACGCTGACAGACAATTACGGCTGGCTTCGCGCTGACAACTGGCAGGAGGTGATGCGTGATCCGTCGGTTCTGGATGCGGACATCCGGGCCTACCTGGAATCCGAAAACGCCTGGGTTGAAAACACCATGGCGCCGACCGAAAGCCTCCAGGAAACGCTGTTCGACGAGATGAAAGGGCGCATCAAGGAAGACGATTCCAGCGTCCCATCGCGCGATGGCAACTATTCATACGGGGTCAAATACATCACCGGCGGCCAGCAACCTCTTTTCGTGCGCACCAGCCAGGACGGCAATCACGAGACTGTTCTGGTCGACGGCAACAAGGAAGCCGACGGCAAGGAATATTTTCGCATTGGCGGAGCGTCGCACTCGCCGGATCACAAGCTGGTAGCGTTTGCCTATGACGACAAGGGATCGGAGTTCTTCACCCTCGTTTTGCGCGAAGCCGGTTCGTCGGAAAACCTGACTGACGTAATTCCCGACACCGGCAGCGGTGGTGTCTGGTCTGCCGACAGCAAGTACGTATTCTATATCCGGCTGGACGAGAACCACCGGCCGTCAAAACTGTTTTGCCACAAGGTCGGCAGCCCGGTCACCGATGATGTCCTGGTGCATGAAGAAACCGATGCCGGCTTTTTCATGAATGTCAGCAAGAGCCAGTCCGGCGAGTGGATCATTATCGACTGCCATGACCACCAATCGTCGGAAAGCTGGCTGATCCCCGCTGCCGCGCCCCTAACACCGCCGCGTATCGTCGAGCCCCGCGAGCCGAACCATGAATACAGTGTCGATGAAGCGCACGGGATACTCTATATCCTGACCAATTCAGACGCCGCTGAAGACTTTCGCATTGTCACTGCCCCGGTCGGCGAGCCTGCCCGGAAAAACTGGCAGGACCTGGTGGCGCACACACCGGGCACACTGATCCTCGATCATACTGTGTTTGCCAACCACCTGGCGCGGCTGGAACGCCATGAAGGCCTGCCGCGCATCATCGTGCGGGAACTGGCCTCCGGTGAGGAACACACGGTCTCCTTCGATGAAGAAGCCTACTCGCTCGGCATGTCGTCCGGGTATGAATTCGACACCAGCATGATCCGGTTTTCCTACTCGTCCATGACCACGCCCTCACAGGTGTTCGACTACGATATGGCGAGCCGGCAACGCACCTTGCGCAAGCAGCAGGATGTGCCATCGGGCCATGACCCGACAAACTATGTGACGCGCCGTATCATGGCTACAGCAGATGACGGCGCCCTGGTGCCGATTTCCCTGCTCTATCACAAGGACACAAAACTCGACGGGTCGGCACCGGTGTGGCTTTACGGTTACGGCTCCTACGGTATCGCCATACCGGCAAGTTTCAACACCAACATCCTGTCGCTGGCAAACCGCGGATTTGTCTACGCCATTGCCCATGTCAGGGGCGGCAAGGACAAGGGCTATGGCTGGTACAAGGCCGGCAAGATGATGAACAAGAAGAACACGTTCTCCGACTTCATCACCGCCGCCCGGCATCTTTCGGCGGAAGGCTTCACCAGCGACGGAAACATCGTGGCGCAAGGCGGCAGCGCCGGCGGCATGCTGATGGGCACCATCGCCAACATGGCGCCGGAACTGTTCAGGGGCATCATCGCCGAAGTGCCGTTTGTCGACGTCCTCAACACCATGTTGGATGACACGCTGCCGCTGACCCCGCCGGAATGGCCGGAATGGGGCAACCCGGGTGCAAGCAGCGAAGCCTTCGACTACATGCGTTCCTACAGCCCGTACGACAATGTAGCAGCGCAAGCTTATCCGAACCTGCTGGCGGTCGGTGGTTTGACCGACCCGCGCGTGACGTACTGGGAGCCGGCAAAATGGGTCGCCAAACTTCGCGAGCTCAAGACCAATGACAACCTGTTGTTGTTCAAGACCCAGATGGGCGCCGGCCACGGCGGTTCGCCAGGCAGGTTTGACCGTCTGAAGGAAGTGGCACTGGTCTATGCGTTCGGGCTGATGGTGGCTGACCGGATGGAGATACCTGCGTCTTAGGGCTTGTCCTGTTTCCGAACATCACAACATCATTTGACCCGACCATAGCGAGGCCGTGCAAATCGGTTAAACACAGTCAGCGGTTTCACGCAGCTCGGGCGAGGCCTTTAGGGCATCGATGACGCGCGCCTTTACGCCGGGGCCGAGTTGTCGAAGCGTGATCTCAGAACCACCGGCGAAGCGCACACCGTCGTGATAGGTTCCGGTCTCCAGATTTACGAACGTCACAACTTCATCGGCGGTTACGCCATAGGCGCTTTGGATCTGTCGGGGAATGCCCTCCAGCTTGAGCCGCATGTCACAGGCCATGCAGATGGCGGTCGACACGTTTCTCGGGTCGACAAAACCTATGCTGTGGCTTGGGAAACGACGGGTTTCGTAGCTGACGCCTTCCTGGGCGGGCTGGCTGCGATATGTTTCGAGCGAGTAGTCACACATGGTCTCCTCCTTTCAAAGGAACACAAATGCCCACCGGCCCGGACGATATGTCGTCGTAGCTTTTTATGTGTGCCGTGCACTGCATAAATTCAATATGATAACGCCGGCCCGGCGATCACAATTTGCGGAAGCGGCCGCTCACAGGTATCAAACGGCTGATCGCATGATGCTTTACGAGCTGATCGCGCGGCTGATTTCCGCACCAGTGTCCGTGGCCCGGTATCTGGCTCTGAGGGGCCTGCCCGAAGATTCCACGTCGCGTCGAAGCCATTGGTGTGTTTCCAGGAGCTTCAATGACTGGGACAACGCCCTGTCTGTGATGGGAAGTAACCGGGTTTTGATCTCGCCGAAGTAACGGGGATGCCGACTTGCGCTGAGAACGGGCAAACTCCAGGCCCGCCGCAGCAGTATTCGCTGGCAAGGTTGTTTCACAAGGGATTCGACCGTGCTTGCAATACCGGCAATTTGCGCACCTTCGGCTGACAACCGGAATTCGGAACGCAGCGGATGACCGTGTCCGGGATTGCGTTCCATCAGTCCCAGATCGATCAGATGAGCAAGACTTTGATTGAATGCCGTGCGACCGGCGCCGGTCGCCGAGATCAACGTTGCCTGCCGTCCGGGCACGCCTCGATCCATTTGCGCCAGAATACTCAGGGACCAGGCCCTTGATGTCAGCTTGACAAGCAACTCAATGTCCATAAAGTATAGTATATATATTTTATGTCTGGAGGAAAGCCCGTGCCCGTCGTTTCACTGGAAAACACCATTACGATTGCAATCTCCGTCAAGGATCGGCATCTCAGTGCACACTGGTATGCAGAAAACCTTGGTTTTGAACTTCTGTATCACGCCGACGAAGCGGGCTGGAGCGAGTTGAAGACAATGACTGACGGCGTCACCCTGGGACTGGGTGAGCAGGCTGAACCAAATCCGGGCAATTCGGTGCCGGTTTTCGGGATCGCAGACATCTCTTCCGCGCGAAGCGCCCTGGAGGCTGCCGATGTCAGGTTCGACGGTGAAACGATTACCATTGAGGGGATGGTCAGCACGGCGACGTTCTACGATCCGGACGGCAATGCGTTGATGCTGGCCCAGGATCTCACAGGCTAAGCCTACAAAGACAACTCGTACTGTAGTCGCCGCCTGAACGGACAGAGGCCATGCGTCAGCTGCGGGCTCCGGGCAACCAGTCGGAAAACCCGGCACATGAGTGAAATCCGGAGCACCGGTTCACCGGTTGACGCACCCTTGCTGGTCGGCGTGCGACAAGTGACCGTCAGCCTGCTATCTCACAAACCTTGCAACCGGTTCCAATCCGTCGCACATTGCGGCCAAATATTTTCGTAACAACAAGGAGGCCTCAGATGTCAGATGCCGCCCACAATATTTCCGCAAAACCTGCCGTGGTTGCCGACTTCAATTGGGAAGACCCGCTCGACCTGGAAGGCCAGCTGACCGAAGAAGAACGCATGATCCGTGACAGCGTGCGTGAGTTTGCCGAAGACAAGCTGGCAACCCGCGTCAAGTCCGCGTTCCGCGATGAACGGTTTGACCGCGAGATCATGACCGAAGCAGGCGAGCTTGGCCTGATGGGCATCATGACCGACCCGGCCTATGGCGGCCAGGGGCTGGGTTATGTGGCCTACGGCCTGATCGCGCGCGAGATCGAACGGGTTGATTCAGGCTATCGTTCCGCCATTTCGGTGCAGAACTCACTCGTCATGCACCCGATCGAGGCTTACGGCTCCGAAGCGCAGAAGAAGAAGTACCTGCCCAAGCTGGCCACCGGTGAAATGGTCGGCTGTTTTGGCCTCACCGAGCCTGATGCGGGCTCTGACCCCGGCGGCATGAAAACCCGCGCCAAGCGCACCTCATCCGGATACGTGCTCAACGGCTCGAAAATGTGGATCACCAATTCACCGATCGCCGATATCGCCGTGATCTGGGCCAAGCTGGAAGACGAAGGCATTCACGGCTTTATCGTTGAACGCGACATGAAGGGTTTTTCAACACCGAAGATCGAAGGCAAGTTTTCCCTGCGCGCATCGGTGACCGGCGAAATCGTACTCGACAATGTCGAAGTGCCCGAAGATGCCCTGATGCCCAACACACGCGGGCTGTCCGGCCCGTTCGGCTGCCTCAACAAGGCGCGTTACGGCATTGCCTGGGGCGTTATCGGCGCTGCTGAAGACTGCTGGCACCGGGCACGTCAATATACGCTCGACCGCAAGCAGTTCGGCCGCCCTCTTGCCGCCACGCAGCTGGTTCAGAAGAAACTGGCCGACATGCAGACCGAGATTACGCTGGGCCTGCACGGCTGCCTCGCGCTGGGCCGCGGGCTTGAAGCTGGCCGGTTGTCACCCACATCCATTTCCATCCTGAAGCGCAACAATTGCGGCAAGGCGCTGGACATTGCGCGCATGGCGCGTGACATGCATGGTGGCAACGGTATTTCGGACGAGTATCACGTCATTCGCCACATGGTGAACCTTGAGACGGTGAACACGTATGAAGGTGCACACGATGTTCACGCACTCATTCTGGGCCGGGCACAGACCGGTATTCAGGCATTCTTCTAAAATCAACAACTCTAAAAAAGCTGGAGGCTTACCCCAAAATGGCTCTCGAACTTCCTGATCTCCCCTATGCCTATGATGCGCTTGGTCCTTACATGTCCAAGGAAACCCTGGAGTTTCACCACGACAAGCATCACCAGGCCTATGTTACCAACGGCGGCAACCTGCTGAAGGATTCCCCGCATGCGGGCAAGTCGCTGGAAGACATCTGCAAGGCAGCTTTTTCGGAAGGCAATGCAGGTCTCGTCAACAATGTCGGCCAGCACTACAACCACCTGCATTTCTGGAACTGGATGAAACCGAACGGCGGCGGCAAGAGCCTGCCCGGCGCACTTCAGGCAGCAGTGGACAGCGACCTTGGCGGTTATGACCAGATGCGCGCAGACTTCATCAATGCCGGCGTGACCCAGTTCGGCTCCGGCTGGGCGTGGCTTGCGGTTAAAGACGGCAAACTTGCCGTCATGAAGACCGCCAACGGCGAAAACCCGCTGATGCACGGTGCAACACCGATCCTCGGCTGCGATGTGTGGGAACATTCCTATTACATCGACTACCGCAATGCGCGCCCGAAATACCTGGAAGCCTGGTTCGACAACCTGGTGAACTGGGAATATGTCGAGCAGCTGCACTCTACCGCCTGACCGACAGCAGCCACCTTTCCAAAAGGGCTGCGGAGCCCTTGCAACGGCTCCGCAGCCTGCACGCAAACCCCGTCATTTTGGCGGGGTTTTGTCTTTCCCAACTGAAATGTTGCCGTGCTCGGCGATTATGGTCAGCAGGCCCAAGAAACGGGTGGTCTGAATCAGGATTTCATGTAATCAGGCCTGATGACCCAAAAAACCGCACCCACGATTGATCTCATGTCCGGCCTGCTGCTGCTGGCACTGGCCGCCGTCTGGGGCGGGTCATTCTTCTTTGCCGAAGTTGCACTGGCGGAAGTGCCGCCGCTGACCATAACGCTGCATCGGGTATTCTGGGCGGTGCCTGTGCTGCTGCTGGTCGTCTTGTGGCGCGGAACGAAAATCCCCACGTCGCCGCGAACCTGGGGCGCCTATCTGGTCATGGGTGCCTTGAACAATGCCATACCGTTTTCACTGATCTTCTGGGGCCAGAAGACAATCGAGAGCGGACTGGCCTCGATTCTGAACGGCACAACAGCGGTTTTCGGGGCCGTCGTCTCCGGTCTCATGCTGGTTGACGAACCGCTTACAGCGCGAAAAATCATCGGCGCGGTATTTGGGGTTTTTGGTGTTGCCGTGATTATGGGGTTTGACGCTCTCACCAGTCTCGACCTCAGGAACCTGGCCCAGCTCGCCGTTCTGGGCGCTTCCCTGTCTTATGCGTTCGCAAGTGTGTGGGGCAAAGTCTCGCTGTCCGATAATGCGCCGGAGATGAATGCGCTTGGCATGCTCGTCGGCAGCACCGTTTTGATGATCCCGATCGCCATCTGGTCGGACGGGCTGCCTGTCCTTAGTCTTTCGGCCAATGTTTGGGCGTCGCTGCTTTCAGTGGCGGTATTTTCGACCGCAATTGCGTATCTTTTGTATTTCGCCATTCTGGCGCGGGCCGGCGCCGCCAACCTAATGCTGGTCACCCTGCTGATCCCGCCCTTTGCCATCGGCCTGGGCGTCGCGTTTCTTGGTGAGCGGCTCGGGCTGGAGGCGTGGCTCGGCTTCGGGCTCATCGCAATTGGCCTGGCGATTACCGACGGGCGCTTGCTGGCTGGCGCCCGCAGATTGATGGGCGGCAAAACCTGACGTCGCTCACCTGGTCCCAGGCTGCGGGTTTTGTATCCGGCATCGCATAATCTCCTTTCCCAAACCCTTTAGCCCTGCTAAAGCCTTAGCCTATGAAACTCGATGAATGGCTAAAGCAGGCTGATACGACCAAGGCAAAATTTGCCCGCGCGCTGGACATTTCCGCCGGGCGAATTTCGCAGTTGCTGGCCGGCGACACGCCGTCACTGGACCTGGCCATCAAAATTCAGGTTTTGACCCGCGACAAGGTGAAACCGGTGGATTTCTCGTCCCACCTTGAAGGAGAACATGACATGACCAGTTCGCTGGATACCGTTGCAAGCGCCATCGCGGCCATCAAGGCCGGCGAGATGGTCGTGGTGGTCGACGATGACGACCGGGAAAACGAAGGCGACCTGATTGCGGCTGCCTCCAAGGTCACCAACGAACAGATGGCGATGATGGTGCGCCACGGCTCCGGCATTGTGTGCGCACCGATGACCCGGGAAGACGCACGCCGCCTCAAGCTGGACCCGATGGTATCGGACAATGACGCCCCGCTCGGCACTGCCTTCACGGTGTCCATCGACTACAAGGAAGGCCTGACCACGGGCATTTCGGCCAAGGAACGCAGCGCCACGGTGCATGCGCTGGCCAACGCCAATGTACACGCGGAAGATTTCGTGCGGCCCGGCCACGTATTTCCGCTGATCGCCAAGCGCGGCGGCGTGCTGATGCGTTCCGGCCACACCGAAGCGGCCGTCGACCTGGCCCGGCTCGCCGGCGAACCGCCGGTCGGCGTGATCTGCGAACTGGTCAATGATGACGGCACGGTCAAGCGCGGCCAGCAGGTCATGGATTTTGCCCGCGAGCACGACTTCAAAATCATATCGGTGGCCGATCTCATAGCCTACCGCCAACAGCGTGAACGCCTGGTGGAGCGCGACGGCGAGTTCCAGGTCGACACCCCGTCAGGACCGGCCAACGGCATTGCCTACTCAACCTCGTTCGACCCGGTCCAGCATCTGGCTCTGGTCTATGGCGATACGTCATCCGGCACAGATATTCCGGTTCGCCTGCATCGGCAGGACCTGGTTGAAGACGTCCTGGGCAGCCGCGACACACTGAATGCGGTCTACGAGATTTTCCGCAAGGAAGGCTGCGGCATCCTGATCTATCTGCGCGAAGGCGTCGCTGGCGTGCCGGCCTCCAAGCTGGGCCAGCCGGACCTGGATGAAGACACCGCATCTTCGCGTGCCCGGGCTGAAAGCTGGCGCGATGTGGGGCTTGGCGCGCAAATCCTGCGTGACCTGTCGGTAACGTCAATCAGGCTGATTGCCAGTCGGTCGCGGCACTATGTCGGCCTGTCCGGTTTTGACATCGAGATCGCCGACACCATCATCCTGGATAACTGATTTCGGGATATTTTATCGCTTCAGCAGGCTGCCGAGAATGCCGCGCACGATTGAGCCGGAGTTGCGCACGAGCATGTTGCCGACCTGGCGGCCAACGGTGCTGGCAATGTTCTTTACAAACCGGTCGGTGGCGGAATCGGTGCGCCTCGACCGTCCTTTTGATCGCGATGAAGTCTTCTTGGCCGCTGCTTTGTCTGCCTTGGCCTTTTCCTTGGCTTCAGCAGCCGCTGCCTGCTGTTCGGCAATCTTTTCCGCTTTCACGCGCAGTTTCTCATAGGCGGAGTCACGGTCGACGCCTTCATCATACATGCCATAGACCGGACTGTTCTTGACCGACTGGGTGCGCTCTGCCGGCATGACCGGGCCCATCTGGCTGGATGGCGGACGGATCAGCGTGCGCTCGACCATGGACGGCACGCCCTTCAGGTCCAGCGTGGAGACCAGCGCCTCACCCACACCAAGCTGGGTGATCACTTCCTCGGTATCGAATTTCGGATTCTGACGGAAGGTGGTGGCGGCTGCCTTGACCGCTTTCTGGTCGCGCGGAGTAAAGGCGCGCAGTGCATGCTGTACCCGGTTGCCGAGCTGTGCCAGTACCGTGTCGGGCACATCAAGCGGGTTCTGGGTGACGAAGTAGACACCGACCCCTTTCGACCGGATCAGCCGTACCACCTGCTCCACCTTGGTCAGCAGGCTCTTGGGCGCCTCATTGAACAGCAGATGGGCCTCATCGAAAAAGAACACCAGTTTCGGTTTGTCCGGATTGCCGACCTCCGGCATTTCCTCAAACAGCTCCGACATCAGCCAAAGCAGGAAAGTGGCGTACAGTTGCGGCGACTGCATCAGTTCGTCGGCTGCCAGGATGTTGATGAAGCCGCGCCCGTCGCGCGTGGTGCGCATCAGGTCCTTGATGTCGAGAGCCGGTTCGCCGAAGAAATTTTCACCGCCCTGTTCTTCCAGCACGATCAGCCGGCGCTGGATGGCGCCGATAGTGCGTGAATTGACATTGCCGTAATCGGTGGTCAGCTTGCTGCCGCGATTGGCCAGTTCCGACAACATAGCGCGCAGGTCCTTCAGGTCCAGCAGCAGCAAGCCTTCCTCGTCGGCAATCCGGAACGCGATATTGAGTGCGCCTTCCTGGGCATCGGTCAGACCCATAAGCCGGGAAATCAGCAGTGGCCCCATTTCAGTGATCGTGGTGCGGATGGGATGGCCCTGCTTGCCGAACAGGTCCCAGAAAATGGTCGGAAAGGCTTCAAAATTGTAATCGTCAAAACCGATCTTCTTGGCTCGCTTGAGCAGGAAATCCTTCGGTTCGCCCTCGCGCGATATACCCGACAGATCGCCTTTGACGTCAGCGGCAAACACCGGCACGCCGGCGGCGGAAAATCCTTCGGCAAGAATTTGTAGGGTCACGGTCTTGCCGGTGCCGGTGGCGCCGGTAATCAGGCCGTGCCGGTTGGCGAGCTTCAGGAATAGCTCCTCGCGTTTTTCGCTCGTCCCCAGAAAAACTGTTCCATCGGTCATTTTATTCTACCTGCCTGCCAAAACTGTTGGTGTGGTGTGAAATTGCTATACAACTCCCGCGAGGGCAATGCCTAACCTACAAATACAGATACCAAAAGGAATACGTTGATGCAGGATCTGATTGACCGGATCGTTGAAAAAACCGGCCTTGCGCCGGATGTTGCGGAAAAAGCGACCGGGATCATGCTGTCGCTGGTCAAGACCCAGGGTGACAAGGCCAAGGTGGCGCAATTGTTCGATGCCATTCCGGGTGCCGGCGAACTGGCCCAGTTGCATGGCGGTGACGGCGCGCGCGGCGGCGGATTGCTGGGCATGCTGGGTGGAGGCCTGATGGGCGGGCCGCTGGCCGCCGTCAGCAAGCTGCAGGCAACCGGCCTCAGCATGGACCAGATCAAGACGCTGGGCAAAGAGACGCTCGGCTATGCCAAGGAAAAGGCCGGGGAAGACCTGGTAAAGGACGTCGCCAATTCGATTCCGGGTATATCCGGGTACCTGTGACGAAAGTCGATTTGCAGAAAGCCGGACGCTGCGCTACAAAATTTGTGCAACGCAACATGCGAACGGATATGACTGCACGATGAGCAACCTGAAACTGGCAGATGAGTTCCCGGCGCTTCAGCGCGACGACTGGCGCGCGCTTGTCGATGCAAGCCTGAAAGGCCGGCCGTTCGAGAGCCTGCGAACCCGCACTTCAGACGGCATCGTCATCGAGCCGGTTTACGGTGCTGCGGAAAATCCCGCCGTACTGCCTGCCGCCCCGCTGCGTGCCTCGGCAGACGCCTGGACGCTTGTACAACGTGCAGACATGCCCGACATTGCCGCAGCCAACACCCAGATGCTGGATGACCTGGTGAACGGGGCCAGCGGTATTGCCCTGGTCCTGCCGGGCAGCATCTCCGCCGGCGCGTCAGGTGTTGCTGTCACCGATGCCCGCTCCGTTCAGCGCCTGTTCGAAGGTGTTGAACTGGACCTGATCGACCTGCGGCTTGACGGCGGACGCCACGGACGCGACCTCGCTTTGCTGGTGCTTGATGAATACAAGCGCCGCCGGCTTGACCTGTCGCGCTGCAGCCTGACGCTCGGCCTTGATCCGCTGGGCGCATTTGCGCACGGCGGCAAGGTGACCGAACGCGGCGAACTGTCCCGCCGCTTTGGCGAGATGTTTACACTCGCCACCAGTGCAGACCACCAGGGACCGGTGGCGCAGGCAGATGCCCGCGTCTATCACGGTGCCGGCAGTTCCGAAGCGCAGGAACTGGGCTTTGCACTGGCAACGGCGGTCGACTACCTGCGCATGCTGGAGGCAGGCGGCATTGCGCCGGCGGACGCAGCGCCGCGGATTTCCATGATGCTGACGGCAGACGCCGACCAATTTGTCACCATCGCCAAGCTGCGCGCCGCCCGGTTGCTTTGGGCAAGGTTGCTGGACGTGTCCGGGCTGGCACCGATACCGGTCACACTTCACGTTGAAACCGCTGCGCGCATGATGTCAAGACGCGATCCGCACGTGAACCTGCTGCGTGCCACGACGGCCAGTTTTGCCGCCGGCATTGGCAGTGCGGACAGTGTTTCCGTCCTGCCGTTCACCCAGGCACTGGGGTTGCCTGACGGCTTTGCCCGGCGCATGGCCCGCAATGTCCAGTCGCTGTTGCTGGAAGAATCCCGCGTCGGCCGGGTGCGTGATGCCACGGCGGGTTCCGGCCATGTCGAAGACCTTACCCATGAACTGGCCCGGTCGGCCTGGCACATTTTCCATCTGATCGAGGCTGACGGCGGCATGATGGCTGCATTGGAAAACGGCAAGGTGCACGCCATGATCAAGGATGTGCGCGATGCGCGCGACCACGACATTGCCAGGCGCAAGATACCTCTTACCGGCGTCTCGGAATTTCCAAACCTCGATGAAGCGTCAAACAAGACCCTCGACATGAACGCGCCGGCGGACTGGACCATCGGTGACGCCTCTGCATCAGTGGGCATGGAAACCTGCGAACCTTTGCGCCAGCATCGCCTGGGTGAAGGCTTCGAGGCGCTGCGCGATGCCAGTGACGCCAGCCTTGCGAACACCGGCACCCGCCCTACGGTCTTCCTCGCGGTGCTTGGAAAGCCCGTCGATTTCACGGTTCGCGCTACCTGGATGAGCAACCTGCTGGCGTCAGGCGGCATTGATGTTGTTACGGGATCAGCGGAGGAACTGGCATCCAGCAAGCTGGACATTGCCTGTATCTGTTCTTCGGATGCGGTCTATGCCGAAAAAGCAGAAGCCGCAGCCCGGTCGCTGACACAGCAAGGGGCACGGCGTATCCTGCTGGCCGGCAAACCGGGCGAGCTGGAAGAAACACTCACGGCCGCGGGCGTGCAGCAGTTTGTCCATGCCGGGCAAAACGTCTTGACGCTACTGAACGAGCTTTCCATGCTGGCCACGGGAGAAACATCATGAGCACGTTGCCGGATTTCTCAAAATTCAGCTTTGAACTGCCGATCGGCACCAGCGCGCAGGAAGCACAATCCTTTCCTACGCCGGAAGGCATCACGGTCAAATCCGCCTATGATGCAGGCGACGTTGCAGGTCTTGATTTCCTGAATACCTGGCCCGGTGCGGCCCCCTATCTGCGCGGACCTTATCCTGCCATGTACGCCACCCAGCCGTGGACCATTCGCCAGTATGCCGGTTTCTCCACGGCTGAGGATTCCAACGCCTTCTACCGGCGCAATCTGGCAGCCGGGCAGAAGGGCCTGTCGATCGCCTTCGACCTGGCGACCCATCGCGGTTATGATTCCGATCATCCGCGGGTTTCCGGAGATGTCGGCATGGCCGGTGTCGCGATTGACTCGATCTATGACATGCGCACGCTGTTTGACCGCATTCCGCTCGACCAGATGTCCGTGTCGATGACCATGAACGGCGCCGTCCTGCCGATACTGGCACTGTACATAGTGGCAGCCGAGGAACAGGGCGTGGCGCCGGAAAAACTGACCGGCACCATTCAGAACGACATCCTGAAAGAATTCATGGTGCGCAACACCTATATCTACCCGCCGAGCCGGTCGATGCGCATCATCTCGGACATTTTTGCCTTTACCTCGCAGAACATGCCGAAGTTCAACTCCATCTCGATCTCCGGCTATCACATGCAGGAAGCAGGCGCCACGGCTGACCTGGAACTGGCCTACACACTGGCCGACGGGGTCGAGTATGCCCGCGCCGGGGTGGCTGCGGGCCTGCCCATCGACAAGTTCGCGCCAAGACTGTCGTTCTTCTGGGCAATCGGCATGAATTATTTCATGGAGATCGCCAAGATGCGCGCCGCGCGCATGTTGTGGGCCAAGCTGATGAAGGAGTTCAACCCGCAAAGCGACCGCTCGCTGTCACTGCGCACCCACTGCCAGACGTCCGGCTGGTCCCTGACCGCCCAGGATGTTTTCAACAATGTCGGGCGCACCTGCATCGAGGCGATGGCCGCCACGCAGGGCCACACCCAGTCGCTGCACACCAACGCGCTGGATGAAGCCCTGGCGCTGCCGACGGATTTTTCGGCCCGCATTGCGCGCAATACGCAACTGTTCCTGCAGCAGGAAGCAGGCACCTGCCGGGTCGCCGATCCATGGGGCGGCAGTTATTATGTGGAGCGCCTGACCGCCGACCTGGCTGCAAAAGCCTGGGCCCATATTGAAGAGATCGAAAACCTCGGCGGCATGGCCGAGGCGATATCACAGGGCCTGCCTAAACTCCGCATCGAGGAAGCGGCAGCGCGCACCCAGGCACGCATCGATTCCGGGGAACAGACCGTTGTCGGCATCAATAAATACCTGGCCAGCGACGAAGCCCAGATCGACATCCTGAAGGTCAACAATTCGTCCGTGAGGACCCAGCAACTGGACAAGCTGGCGCGCCTGAAAGCAGAGCGCGACGATGCGCAGGTCAAAGCTGAACTTGGCAAGCTGACCCAGATCGCGAAGACAGGCGACGGCAACCTGCTGGCAGCTGCGGTTGATGCGGCACGGGCCAAGGCGACCGTCGGCGAGATTTCACTGGCACTAGAGACCGTGTGGAACCGGCATGTGGCCAAGACCCACGTTATTGAAGGCGTCTACCGCAAGGCGCTGGGCGATAAGTCGGAAAGTGCCGCCAGGGCGCAGGCCATGGTGGATGCATTTGAAGAAACCGATGGCCGCAAGCCGAGAATCCTGGTCGCCAAGATGGGCCAGGACGGCCATGACAGAGGGCAAAAGGTCATTGCAACCGCCTTTGCCGACATCGGTTTCCAGGTGGATATCGGGCCGCTGTTCTCAACGCCGGAAGAAGTCGCCCGCCAGGCAGTGGAAAACAACGTGCATGTTGTCGGCGTCTCGTCCCTGACCGCCGGCCACCTCACCCTGGTGCCGGCCTTGCGGGCAGCCCTGGAAGCAGAGGGGCGCAGCGATATCATGATCGCGGTCGGCGGCGTGGTGCCGCCACAGGATTTCGAGGCGCTGATGGATATGGGAGCTGCCGTCATCTTCCCGCCCGGCACGGTCATCGCGGAAGCCGCCATGCGCCTGCTCACCAAGCTGAACGCCAAGCTGGGCTATTCCCAGGAAGCGGCGGAATAGCGCACGACTATTCGTCGAAGACCTCATAATGTGTGTTCATGTATGAGATTCCATCAAGCACGATCTCTTCCAGGACGCTCAGATCGATGTCGGCAAGCTTGTTGATGTACAGGCAGCTCTTGCCGGTCTTGTGCTTGCCGAGCCGCGCAAGCTTTTCAGACATGTCGCGGTAACCGGGCATGATGTAGATGCTGAGTGCGCTTTTTCGCGGGCTGAAACCGGTGATCATGAAATCCCCCTCGCGGCCGGACTCGTATTTGTAGTGATAACGCCCGTATCCGATAATTGACGGACCCCACATCTTCGGCTTCAGGCCGGTGATCCGGTTGAACAGTTCAAGCAGGGCAAATCCGTCCGCGCGCCGGGTCTCGTGCTCTACCGAATTCAAAAACGCCTTCACGGAAGCAGCGGACGGTTTGGTCTTGTTGTCTGACTTTGCCATAGCGGCCTCCATACCCGGGCCGGAACCCATACTTGATTCACGGGAAACGCGGCAACCGGCGCGCAACCGGCGATGACTGGATAATGGACGTATTTGTCATGGCATAGGAAATCAATTCGTCGATCAGCGTTTCCAGATCGGCAACAGAGCCGACATGGGCGCGGGCGATAAAGCAGTCCTCGCCGGTGATACGATCACATTCCACAATTTCAGGCAGCTCACGCAGTATCTGCGCGACCCGGTGAAGTTCGCCGGGTATCGGCCTGATGCGCAGCCATGCGGCTATGGGAAGCCCAAGGGCGCCCGGATTGACGGTTGTCGTATAGCCTTCAATAATCCCGGCCTCCTCCAGCCGTTTGATGCGCTCTGCAACACTCGGCGCCGACAGCCCCACCAGCCGGGCAAGCTCAGCATTGCTGGTGCGGGAATTTTCAATCAACGCGTCGAGCAGTTTGCGGTCAACTGCATCAATGCTTCCGTTTTCATATCGCAGTCTATTCACGGCATTCACCTTCATTTTGTTGGCAAATAGACATTATCACTTTTTGTACGCCATGTTAAATCGCACACTGACCTTCTACTCTCAGGGAGGCACAACGCGTGAGGAAGCATGGCGAACCGGACACCAGCATTCAACAGGGCAGCGGAAAACGTACCACCACAGGCATGGTTCGGTGTCAGCGCGGTGTTCCACTATCTCGGACCATCATTTGCAGTGTTGCTGTTTCCCGCGATCGGTGTGCTGGGCGTGGCATGGTTCAGGATTGCCTCCGCAGCATTGATCTTTGCGCCTGTCACGAAGCCCTGGGAGGTGTTTGTGACCGCTGACCGCAACGGTCGGCTGCTGCTGATCGGCCTCGGTGTCTGCCTGGCGGTGATGAATACCGCCTTTTACCTGGCGCTTGAGCGCTTGCCGATGAGTCTTGTGGCGGCGATGGAATTTATCGGCACCATCGGCGTGGCCCTTTATGGCCTGCGCACCGGCCGCAACATCGCGGCACTCGCATTGGCGGTTGCGGGCGTCATAATCCTCATCGATGTCAAATGGTCAACCGATCCAATCGGCCTGTTCTGGGCCGTTCTGAACGGCGCCATGTTCGTCGCTTACATCGTCCTGGGCCACAAAGCGGCTGAAGGCGGGGCAAGCGGCGGGGTGGATCGTCTCGGCGCAGCCATGTTCATCGCCTTCATCCTGCTGATGCCAATTGGATTCATGCAAGCATGGCAGGCGTTTGGAACCCTCAACCTGGTGCTGGCCGGTATCGGCGTCGGCATTTGCTCGTCGGTCATCCCCTATATCTGCGACCAGCTTGCCATGTCGCGCCTGCCCCGATCATCTTTTGCATTGTTGCTGGCCTTGCTGCCCGCAACCGCTACAATCATCGCCGCAATCGTGCTGGCTCAGATTCCGACCCTGCAGGATGTTCTTGGTGTTGTACTGGTGATGGTTGGTGTGGCCGTTCACAAACCGGCAGAGGCTGCATGACCGACAAAAACCCCCACTGGACCGACGGCGTCTTGCCTGGTTGTCTTGGCATGCTTGGCTTCAGCGGAACACTGGTTGCGACGCGCGTGGCCGTGTCTGACTTCTCGCCGCTGACAATCACCTGCGCCCGCATTGTCATGGCCGGAATTCTCGGGCTGGCCTTCCTGGCCTTTTCGCGAAAACTACGGTTACCCGAAAAGCGCCTGCTGCCGAGTATCGTCGTGATGGGACTGGGGCTTGCGGTCGGGTTTCCGTTCTTCCTGGCCTTGGCTCTCGAGGATGTCCCGGCTGTTCACGGCGCAGTGGTGACCGGCCTGTCACCGGCGGCAACCGCGATCATTTTCGTCGCCAGAGGCGGCGAACGCCCTCCGGTGATATTCTGGCTGGCTTGCATGATCGGTTTCGCCGGGGTGTTCTACTTCGCCTATGATGCCGGTGGCGGGCATCTCAGCCTGGCTGACGGCTGGCTGTTTCTGGCCCTGCTGTGCGTGGCCATTGCCTATGTTGAAGGTGGCCGTGTCTCCGGCGAACTGGGCGGCACAACCACACTGAGCTGGGCAATGGTGCTTCTTGCACCTGCCGCCCTGATCGCAGCGGCCTGGTCGGTTGCGGGCATGAACTTTGAAACCGTGGCCGTGAACAGCTGGACCGCCCTGATCTATCTGGGCGTCGTCAGCATGTTTCTGGCTTCGGTATTCTGGTATCGCGGTCTTGCCGCCGGCGGTGTGGCGCGCATTGGCCAGATCAACCTGCTGCTGCCACTTGTCGCTTTGGGCTGGTCTGCCCTGTTTCTCGGGGAAGAGATAACACCAACCGCCATTGTCTGCACATTGATCGTTTTTTCCGCCATGATCGTCTGCCTGAAAAGCCGCACCAGCCGGAGACCCGCATGACCAAACAAGCAATACCTGTTCACAAGGGCGGCTGCCATTGTGGCTCCATCCGCTATCAGGCAACCGGCAACCCTGTCATTGTTGCCCATTGCCATTGTGAAGACTGCCAGCGTCTCAGCGGAACCGGCCATGCGACCGGCGCGATGTTTGCGGCAGAGAACTTTCAACTGGAGGGCCGGTTGTCTGAATACACGCTTGCTGCGGAGAACGGCAATCAGGTCACCAAGGCCTTTTGCCCCAATTGCGGCAGCCAGGTGCTGGGGCGCAACAGCGGTTCACCCAGCCATGTGACCGTGAGCCTGGGTACCATGGATGATTCTTCGATGCTGGAACCCCAGGTGGCGATTTTTGCCCGCAACCGGAAACCCTGGGACATGATGGACGAGACCATTGCGACATTTGACGATCAGCCTGCCTGGAAACCAGACAGCGAGTAGACCAAATGCGCCTCGTCCACGGCGGAATTCGGGCATTTGTGAGAATGCGCGTCTGATTGATGCAAACAGAACCGGCCGCTCACGACAGAGTGATTACAGCACTATGGAATTGTTAAGCGCCCACCTCTATGTCGTAGGCATGGTACGGATTTTTTTGATATTCGCGCTTGTTATGACCATGTCGCTCAAACACTTTGAGCGAGCGCCGGACTATGTCACCGTAACTTCCGCCAGTTTCTCAGAGCTCACCCTTGCAACCGGGCTCTCGGCAACTGTCGTGACAGCCTCAGATTGCAATGACAAACACGACATCGCCGGTAATCTGGTGCAGTCCCATAAATCGGACTGCAAAGCCGTGATTGGCAAGGTATTCGACAACTCGCCTTCTGCCATTGATGATCATCTCCTGGCGCGCGACACTTCCTCAATTGCAACCATTCGGCCGGTCGACTTACCCCCTCCCCGAGCCTGACATCTTGTGCATGTGATTTTTTGTTTCCGTGAGGCCGGACGACCTGGCTGCGGAACCAGAAGGCAGAGCAATCTGTCCACATGATCAATGACATCATCATCGATGACCAAACCCGTTTTCTCCGGAACACGAGTAACGGGGGCCGTCTGCAAACTTCAGGAAATTTCAGTTATGACGAAATCTCTATCACGGCGACATTTCGCCAAACTCAGTACCGGGTTCGCCGCACTGGCGCTTGCCGGCTGCAATACGATACCGAAAGACACCTATGCTCCGGAGGCGCGGGCACCCCTGCCTGACCTTGCACCGGACAGCAGTTTTGCGGCCAACTATTCCGCACGACCCGGTGAACGCTTTCCCCTGCCGGCAATCGATCCGGACATTCTGGCACCGGAGTACCGGCGCACTCGGGTAAGCTATCCGTCAGGAGAAAAACCTGGAACACTCATTGTGGATACCAGCGATTTCTACCTGTACCTGGTTGAACCTGCGGGCTCTGCCATGCGCTATGGCGTGGGGCTCGGACGTGCAGGCTTTGAATGGTCGGGGCGGGCCCGGGTGGCATGGAAGCGGCCATGGCCGAAGTGGACGCCACCGGACACCATGATTGCCCGCGATCCCTCGCTGGAAAAGTGGAGCGTGCGCAATGGTGGCATGCCGCCAGGCCTGGAAAACCCGCTCGGCGCACGGGCGCTGTACATATTCGAGGGCAAGGTGGACACGCTTTACCGCCTGCACGGCACCAACGAACCGGAGTCGATCGGCAAGGCGGTCTCGAGCGGCTGCGTCCGGATGATCAACCAGGACGCCATCGACCTGTATGACCGGGTAAAACCAAACGCCCAGATTCTGGTAACCTGACATGGGAGGGTAGTATGAGAAAAAAAGCCAAATCCAGAAAACCCGGCGCGAAACAGTCAAAGCCGGCAAACCCGGCAGTGGCTGCAGAGCCTGTAGATACAAGCCGCCGCGACTTCATCGGTTCAATGCGCAATGGCGCGATTGGGCTGGTGATCGCGGGCGGGCTCGGCGCCTATGTGGTCCATCTCTATCAAGCCACCTCGCATGAGCATGATTTGTCCCGGGTCGGAAACGGCACGGCATCAGTGGTGCAGATTCATGATCCGCAGTGCCAGCTGTGCCTCGCCCTGCAAAAGGAAACCCGGCAGGCACTGGACGCCCTTGATGGCGACAGGCCTGATTATGTCATCGCCGATATCCGGACTGACAAGGGCTTGCGCTTTGCCAACAAGCATGGCGTGAAACATGTGACATTGCTGCTGTTCGACAAGACGGGGAACCTGCGCCAGGTGATCAACGGACAACGCGGCAGCAATCAATTGCGGCAGGCCTTCCAGCGGCTTGTTGCCAGGTAAGGTGCGGGCCCGCAGACACCAATCACATATTCTTGATGAACTGTTGTTCCCGCCGCCATCAAAACCGGTGAACCCACACCCCATATTGTGCGTTACCGAAGCATGAATTGAGCCGGATCAGGGCCAAACGCTGGTGTTCTGGTCGCGGCAGGTAAACTGAAAGAACAAGAAAATGAAAACGGACAAAGAACAAGAACTCTGGTTGCTGTCGATGTCGGATCAACCCGCCCATGCCGGATCGCAAAAGTTTGCCGTCTGGGCAGCCATAGCAGCCGTCGGGGTAACTACCGCTTCACTGGTCGCCGGGTCCTGAACCACAAAAACCTACCCTGGAACACCCAGATTTCATGGGCGTGACGTGAGCTGTACAGCTCATCTGTCGCGCCCATGGCTTTTCAACTGGCTGCGGGCCGTGTCGGCAATTTCCCGGTTACCGCAGTCAAGCGCGTAAACGTATGCGTGGGTATAGAAGAAACACGCCGCGTCAATGTCGCCCTGGCTTTCGCGCAATCGGGCTGCCGCCAGGTACAGGGGCGGCAGTGCCGCCACATCATCTTGTTCATGGGCCTGCAGCATGTCGCGCTGCAGGCGCTGCTCGTCAATCATTTGCCGGCAAAACGGGTCGCAACCCATTCGTGAAACTGGTGTGTCGGCGGGTCCATGACGGGCGAGAACTTGCCGCCGTCATAAAGCGAGGCGGACCGGCCGCGCTGCATGCCTTCGACGACGAAAATATCCTCCTCGAAAACGCCCTTCCACATCTCGGCGTTCTTCTTGCGCAAGTCCAGCATGTCATCACCGCACATGTCCGGCGAAGTATAATAGATTTCAATGCGCTCGATGGTTCTGCCATTGCCCTGCGGATCGAGCATGATGGCAAACACATGATCACGATGCGCGCCGAACAGAACGTTCGGATAAAATGAAATGTATTCCGCACCGGTATCCCACTTGTCCGACAGGCCGTCAAAATCGGCAAAGGCGCGGCCGCTGTCATCCAGTTTCGGATTATAGACAACAGTGCCCTGCCCGGAGTAATCGCCCGGCTGCATGATGTGATAATGGTCTTCCAGCCTGGAATAGGAATTCAGGCCGGGATGGATCCATGGCAGGTGATAGCTTTCGCAATAATTCTCGACCGCCAGCTTCCAGTTGCAGTCAACTTCCAGGGTAAAGGATGATTCCGGACCGCCGTGATAAAGCGGCTTGTCGGCAAATTCCTTCCACTGCTCCAGCAGGGTGGCGGCGTGTGTTTCAAAGTCCGGCGCCTTGCCGTCCAGATTGACGAAAATGGTATCCAGGAAAATATGCGAGCGCACCTCGATCAGGCCCAGTTCCTCGCGCTTGATGCAATCGTGCAGGTTCTGGCCCGGTCCGCCGACGTGCGGGGTAGTGCGCAGCGACCCGTCGAAATTGTAACACCAGGAATGATACGGGCAGCGGATGGCGGAGCGCAGGGTTGTCTTTTCCTCAACCAGGATCATGCCGCGATGCCGGCACACATTCTGGAACACCTTGACCTCACCATCATCGCCGCGAACCACCAGCAGCGGCTGGCCGAGAAAGCTGATCGGGTTGGCGTCGCCCTTGTTGGGCACGTCCTTGGCAAATCCTGCACAGGCCCAGGTCGATGCAAACAGCACACGCTTTTCCGCCTCATGCACATCAGGGTCAGTGTAAAATGCGTTGGGCAAGCCGTTGGCCACCTCAATCGGGCGCAGGACGTTTGCAATCATTTCCTGGTCGAGAACTGTCATGGTCAGATACCTTCTCCTGAGTATGATCCCAACATCAGATATGAGCGTGTTTTCAGCCAGGTTCCTCGCTGGTTTGCGCCAGAAACATGCCTGAAAACGTCAAATCCAATCTTGAGTATTACACAGAATATCACGACGCCCTATCAGCCAGTCGACGGACGCGTGCGGTACGTCATGCCTCCGCCTGGTGCACCGGACGCCACAGCGGGATGAAAAACAGCAGCAGGAATATGGTGTTCATCAGTGCGTTGACCGGGGCACCGGCGGCAACGGACCCGGCGCTGTCGACGACAAACCAGGTGCCGATACTGGTCAGGATCATGGTGCGTCCGACATCGGGGAACTTGTCATAAACCCGTGTGGTTACCTGCCACAAAAGCACACCCCAGCCGATCACGATGCCATTGAGGATGGCCCACAGAAGATTGCTTTCTGGTGTCGGTGCGCCGGGCGAACCATCAACCGGCCAGAACGCCAGATCGATGAACAGCCTGGTTGCTCCAGACAGGGCCGGAACACTGGCCAGCACACCCAGCAGGCCAAAGCCGATTACACAGATGCAGGCGAATTTCAGCCAGCGCAGGGTTGCTTGATGTTGCATTGTCTCGTCTCCTTGAATGCGTTGCATTTGCACTTGTGACTAGGGCCTATTCTGCCGTTGCTCAATTACCTGCGAGGTAAGTGTTTTCGGTCACGGGTGCCTGTAAGATGGGGCGGAACCACACCCGAAGGGCACCGATCATGCACAACACTTTTGGCACGGCACTCAGACAATGGCGCGGACAGCGCCGGATGAGCCAGCTTGATCTCGGGCTTACCGCCAATGTCTCGGCACGGCATATCTCGTTCCTGGAAACCGGACGGGCCCGGCCGAGCCAGTCCATGGCCATGCAATTGTGCGAGACGCTGGAAGTGCCGCATTCAGCCCGCAACGCCTTCCTGGGCGCGGCAGGCTTCGCACCGGCCTACCGGCGCCGCGAACTGAGCGATGATGACATGGCCCATGTTCGCGCCGCCGTTGACTGGACCCTGGAGCGTCACGACCCGTTCCCGGCATTTGCGCTGGACAAACACTGGTGCGTGGTCAAGGCCAATACATCGGCCACATTCCTGCTGGGCGGCATCGGCCTTGCCCAGGGCGACAGCCTGCTCGATGCTATGCTGGACATGGAACTGATGTCAGCCGCGCTGGAAAACTGGTCGGAAGTCCTGCAGCACATGGCGGTGCGCCTGCGCACCGAAAGCGCACATCTGGGCGGAGACGCGGTGCTTGACAAGGCCGTGGAACAACTGACCGGAATTCTCGGCCCCGGCTCACACAGTATCAATGGCACGCTGCCTGCCGTCATCCCGGCCCGGTACCGTGCGGGCACCGGCACCTTGTCGTTCTTTTCAACACTGGCGCAGTTCGGCACGCCGGAAGACATCGCGGTCGCCGAACTGAAGATCGAACTGATGTTTCCCGCAGACGACGCGACGCGCGACGCGCTGCTTGCCCTGCAGCCCCCGCAATGAACGATTAGAGATTAACCGCGCTGACATGGCCGGTTTCGATACCGTTCCAGTTTTTCACGGTGACGTCGGACATGGCTTCAAGCGCCGCGCGTTCCGCCTCCGTCCAGCAGTCCAGCCTGGACATGACGCCTGCAAGGAGTGCTTCCGCCGCCCGCCCGGCGCCATCGTCGCATTTCAGCGCAATGCCGATACCGGCGTGTGCAATGGTGGCGCAAAACACCCCTTCCGCGCCCGTCTTGACGAATGCACGCGGCACAGCCTTCATCAGGTCGGTGCAGAACCGTTTGGTTCCGGCCACCATGAACGGATGCGCGCGAACCGCTGAAATGATCCGCCGGCTGGCCTCGGCCCGGTCGTCACTCACGCCCTCGCCTGAGCCGAAGCGCTGGAAGCCCAATGCGATATTGCGCAGTGGGATTGCCCATGTCGGCACCGAACAGCCGTCGATGCCGCACGGTGTGTGGGTGAGGTCATAGTCGCACATCTCGCCGATCAGTTTCTCGATGGCCTGCTGAACCGGGTGATCGCGCTTTACATAGCCTTTGGGATCGACGCCCAGCCTGGTGGCGAAAGCGAGCATGAAGGAGTGCTTGCCGGAACAATTGTTATGAACCTGGAGAGCGTGCTCGCCGGCGGCCACCATGGCGCGCGACACATCACCGGGAAACGGCCAGTGGGCGCCGCACTCATAGGCCTGTTCGCTGACACCGGCCTTGGCCAGGCCCGAGCGGGCCACGCGAACATGGGCTGGCTCGCCGTTGTGAGAGGCACATGCCAGCGCGATTTCCTCATCCGCCATGCCATAGGTTTCGACCACACCGACCTCAACCGCCGGCAGGCATTGCAGCGCCTTGATGGCCGAGCGCGGAAACACGGGCCTGTCAATGTCACCTGCCGAGGCGACCAGCTCGCCATCTCGCCCGACAACCGCAAAAGCCCCGGCATGACGACTTTCGATAATGCCGCCGCGGGTTACTTCCACCAACACAGGATCGCTCATGTCTCTTCCCTTCTGAGATGCGCCGATGGCGCGCCCAGCAAAAACCAGATGAATGTCAGTGCCTGCAGCGACAGGAACAGGCCAAAGGACACCTGGTAGGCAACCGGGTCATACCCGCCCGACGCGGTGACCGGCCACAGATCGATGATGGCACCAATGACATATTGCGAGATAAAGGCAATGCCGAAAACCAGCGTATTGAGACAGCCGTTGGAGCGCCCGGCAAGATGGGCGCCGAAATACTGGGCCAGCCACGGATAGGCCAGGATGCCGGCCTGGCCGAACATGCCGAAGGCAAACCACACCAGCGGCGTCATGGCGACCGGCTCAAGCAGGATCACAAGCTGTATCGCCATGAACGCCAGCACGAAACCGGTCATGCTGGTGAGCAGGCCAACGCCCTTGCGGCCCAGCCAGTCCGCGACATAGCCGGTCATCAAGGTACCAACGAGGAAACCCATCGCCGACAGCCCCAGCACCTGGGCCACGGCGTCGCGGTCCATGCCGGCAACATCCCTGATCCAGGGTCCGGCCCACAGGGTCTGTACGCCGATATGAGACCCTGCCGTAAGCGCCACAAACGGGGCCACGCGCCAGAACACCGGGTCCCGGTAGATGATGCCGATAGCCTTGAACACACTGCCTGCATCCGCTTTTACCGCGTTTTCCTTCGGGCGCTCCGGCACGACGAGATACAGGAAAACCGCCACGGCGAGTGTGACGGCCATCAGGCCGACGAACATGCCGCGCCAGCCAAACTGCACTGTTGCCCATTCTGCCGGCACGGTGGCTGACAGAATGCCCAGGCCGCCGACCGCCATGATGCAGGCATTGGCCAGGGCGCGGCGCTGTTCCGGCACCCAAATGGTCACCGCCTTGAACCCGGCCATCAGTCCACCGGCAGAGCCGATGCCGATCAGCATGCGGCCGAAGCTCAAGCCCCATTTGCCGGCGGCATAGGAAAACAGCACCGCGCCAAGGGCACCGACACACAACAGCACGGCCTGTACTTTTCGCGGTCCGAACCTGTCCAGCAACAACCCAAGCGGTATCTGGAACCCGGCAAAACCGATCAGGTAGGCAGCTGTGAGCAGGCCAAGCTCGCCCGCATCCAGCCCGATGTCCGACACCAGGTTGGGTGCAATGACGGCGTTTACCGCGCGGTACAGGTAGGACAGGAAATAGCATAGCGAGAACGGCAGCAGGATGGTCAGGACCAGTCGTGCCAGCGATACCCGCGAGTGTTCGGAAGTGGTGGCTGTCATGGCTTTGAGTTACCCGCCTGAATTGTTCCACCAAAAACATAAACTGGCTGGGGCGGCAGGATTCGAACCTGCGCATGGCGGCATCAAAAGCCGCTGCCTTACCACTTGGCGACGCCCCAGCAAAATCCGAAAACAGGTCACATCACCTGAGCGGGATGGCGGCAACATACTGATTTCGCCTTGCGCCTGCAACGGTGGATTTCGCACCTGTTTGTCATGGCTTGAAGTCGACGTTTTCCGGCAGTATAACGGCGAACATTCTTCAAATGTCGGAGTGTGGCGCAGCCTGGTAGCGCACCTGCTTCGGGAGCAGGGGGTCGTGAGTTCGAATCTCGCCACTCCGACCATTTGAGATAGAATTCTGCGGGTTGGCGCAATCTGGTGTTTCCAGAGGGGTCCGCTGTTCGTGACCCGAATGCCGGGTTCTGCTGTCAGATGACCATTTGTCTTTGCTGTCAGCGCAGCGTGTCGGCTGCAGCATCCACAAAGCTAAGAAAATTCATGCCTGTTCTCACAAACGCAAGCCAGACAAATCAATCCGGTTGGCTGTTTCAGCGACTGAACTTCGGAATTCCGGGAAGAGTGGCAAAAACTGAAGCCTTTGGCACGAATGGAATAATCACGGCAGTCTGACGGGTTTTTTTCAAAGTACGCATAACTAAATCTCTATCTTTACTGGGTCTCTCGATGGTTGCAGTGTCCATGAAAGATGCTCGCAAAGATGTGTAATTCGTCACAAGCCGAAATTTGGCCGTCATCTGAGGTTGCGCGTATTACTCAGCAGCCACGTTCTGCGTCTTCATCCGGTTTTTGCCACATGGTGGTCTGGGGATCGTCTTTTGTGTGCGGGCGCGGACCTTTCAGAACCAGCTTGTGCCAGCCCGCCAACTGCTCAACTGCCGGTAAATAGGCTTGCCGGTCGGAATCATCCAGAACAAGCCATCCCGCCGGCACCACCCGGCTGTGAACCTTGCTGACACATTCCACCCGTCTGCGGCCATCGACAATCACCAAGTCAAAACTGCCTTCCAGGTGCTCGACCCTGTCGACATAGTCAGCGGCGAGGTCGATCTGGTTGATGTTGACCTGCGCATTCAGATTGCGTCGCGCCAGTTCCCATCGAACCAGCCTTGCCCAGACCGGGTCATGTTCAATACAGGTGACCTGCGCGCCGCGTTCGGCAAAGAAAACTGTTGAACCGCCGCTGCCCCATTCCAGTATGCGCATGCCGGGCACAACCAGTTTTTCCAGTTGATTTACCGCCGGCCGGCACATCCACGGCCTGCCCTCAGCCAGCGGCCAGGGCTTCGGCTTGAAGAACCAGCCATGAATAGCTCGCAAATACTGGGCAGGCTGGTTTTTCATCGGCGCGAACCTAGTGGCAGGAAATGCCTGCAGCAAGGCCGGCTTGCACAACCAGGCCGGCCATGTTTCCTGTGCGCCGGGATCATCCCGGCGTGCGGGTCTTCAGATGCACTCCAGAAACAGTTCCCTGGTGTTTTCCGGTGTCATCGTTACGGGGTTTCCGCCGACGCTGGGGTCTTCCAGCGCCATGGCGGTCAACTCGTCAACCCGGTCAATGCCGACACCCATATCACCGAGCCGGGCAGGAATGCCCAGTTCTGCGTTGAGGTTTTCGACAAACGCCAGGAAGCCGTCGAAACCACCATTAATGCCCATATAGGCAGCCGCGGCATTGATCCTGTCCTCGATTTGCGGGCGGTTGAACAGCAATACGGCTGGAATGCACACCGCATTGGTGGTGCCGTGATGGGTATTGTAAACAGCACCAATGGGATGTGACAGCGCATGTACCGCGCCGAGGCCTTTCTGGAACGCCGTTGCGCCCATGCAGGCTGCCGCCATCATCTGGGCGCGGGCTTCCATGTCGGAGCCATCGGCATAAGCGCGCGGCAGGTATTGCTTGACCAGCGCCATGCCTTCCAGCGCCATGCCCTGGCTCATCGGGTGGAAATGCGGGCTGGAATACGCCTCCAGGCAATGCGCAAACGCGTCCATGCCGGTGCCGGCGGTAATGGCCGGCGGCATGCCGACCGTCAGCTCCGGATCGCAGATTACCACGGCCGGCAGAACCTTGGGATGGAAGATGATTTTCTTCACATGGGTCTCGGAATTGGTGATGACACTGGCTCGTCCCACCTCCGAGCCGGTACCTGCCGTCGTCGGCACGGCGATAATGGGTACAATGGCGTCGGCATCGGCCCGCGTCCACCAGTCGTCGACATCCTCAAAATCCCAGACCGGCCTGGTCTGACCAGCCATGAAGGCGACCATCTTGCCCAGGTCAAGGCCGGAACCGCCTCCAAAGGCAATCACGCCGTCATGGCCGCCGTCGCGGAATACTTTCAGGCCGGCTTCGAGATTGATTTCGTTGGGGTTGGGGTCGACATCGGCAAAGATCGCGCGGCCCAGGTCGGCTTCGTCCATCAGGTCAAGCGTTTTCGCGGTGATCGGCAAGTCGCGCAGGCCCCTGTCTGTTACGAGCAGCGGTTTGCTGATGCCGGCCTGGGCGCAGGCTTCGCCGATTTCGGCAATGCGTCCATTTCCAAAACGGATTGCGGTCGGATAGGACCAGTTAGCAGTCAGGTTCATGTGAGTGCCTTTTTAAGATGGTATGATTTGGGTCTGGTGAGGTTGCGGTAGCCGATGACAGACAGGGCGCCGCCACGGCCGGTGTCCTTGCAGCCGGTCCAGCACAGTGCCGGGTCAAGATAATCACAGCGGTTCATGAACACGGTGCCGGTCTCGACGTCGCGACCGATACGGGCGGCGCGTTCTGCATCCGCCGTCCACAAGGATGCCGTGAGGCCAAAATCGCTGTCGTTCATCAGCCGGATCGCTTCAGCATCGTCGGCGACCTTCATGATGCCGACGACCGGACCAAAGCTTTCCTCGCGCATGACGCGCATGTCGTGGTTCACATTGGTGAGTATCTGAGGGGCCAGATAGGTGCCGCCGTCGTCAGCGAAGGCGGATGTGTCGATGTGCGCCTTCGCACCCTGCCCGATGGCTTCAGCAGTCTGGCTGCGCACCAGATCGGCAAAGCGGACATTGGCCATCGGGCCCAGTGTCGTTGCCTGGTCGAGCGGATTGCCCAGCACGTAACCGGAGACAATCCCCACGGCCTTTTCCACGAACGCATCATACAGTTTTTCAGTGACGTAAATGCGCTCGATACCACAGCAGCACTGGCCCGAATTGAACATCGCGCCATCGATGAGGGTGTCCGCGGCGGCATCAAGGTCGGCGTCTTCCATGACATAGCCCGGGTCCTTGCCGCCAAGCTCCAGGCCCAGTGCGGTGAAGGTGCCCGCGGCGGCCTTCTCCATGGCCTTGCCGCCGCCGACCGAGCCGGTGAAATTCACAAACCCGAACGATTTCGCGGCAATCAGTCGAGAGGTGGTTTCATGATCCAGGAATATGTTCTGGAACACGTCTTCCGGCACGCCTGCCTCGATGAAGGCTTTTACCAGCCGTTCGCCGGCCAGCAGTGTCTGCGTGGCGTGCTTCAGGACAACCGCATTTCCGGCGATCAGCGCCGGTGCGACCGTGTTGATGGCGGTCAAGTAGGGATAGTTCCACGGCGCGATCACCAGCACCAGTCCGTGCGGCTCATGCTCAATGCGCCGTTCAAAGCTGTCGCTGTCCTCAATGACAATCGGTGTCAGTGCATCTTCCGCTATGTCGGCCATGTGGGAGGCGCGTTCATCGACGCCGCCGAACTCGCCGCCATAACGCACCGGGCGACCCATCATGTGGGCGATTTCCGGCACCACCTCGTCATTCATCCCGCCGAGCCGGGCAAGGCCGTTGCGCACCAGCGAGATGCGTTCATCCAGCGGGCGCGCCGCCCACGACTTCTGCGCCTTGCGCGCCCGATCGACAATTGCCTCGGCCTGCGTCATGGAGGCAACCGGGCGTTCGGCGAACACCGACCCGTCAATCGGTGAAATACATTTCAACGTGCTCATCTTCGGTGTCAGGACCTTTCAAATCCGCGGGCAATCTCCCAGTCGGTCACCCGGCGGTCATATTCAAACTGCTCCCATTCGGCGGCGTGGACATAATGCTCCACGACCTCGTCTCCCATGGCAGCGCGCAGCATTTTCGACTTCTTCAGCGCCACGGCAGCATCCCGCAGGGTGGCGGGGATTTCGCGAGCCCGTTTTGCCGCGTAGGCATCGCCCTTGAACTCCGGTTCCAGTTCCATCTGGTTTTCAATACCGGAAATACCGGCTGCAATCTGGGCCGCAAATGCCAGATACGGGTTGAGGTCGGAGCCACCCACCCGGCACTCCACGCGCACCGCCTTGCCGCTGCCGCATATACGGTATCCGGCCGTGCGGTTGTCCAGCGACCAGATCGCCTTTGTCGGGGCAAAGGTGCCGGCCTGGAAACGCTTGTAGGAATTGATGTTCGGCGCCAGGAAGCAGGTGAACTCCGAAGCATGGGCCAAAAGGCCGGCCAGATACTGCCGCATCATGTCCGACATGCCGTATTCGCCCTCAGGATCGTGGAAGCGGGCCTCGGTGCCGTCCTTCGACCACAGGGACTGATGCACATGCGAGGATGAACCGGCGGCTTCATAGTCCCACTTGGCCATGAAAGTAGCCGCACGGCCCTGAGCCCAGGCGATTTCCTTTACCCCGTTCTTGGTGATGACGTGGTTGTCGGCCGCGGTCAGTGCATCGGCATACTTGACGTTGATCTCCTCCTGCCCGGCCCAGGCTTCGCCCTTGGAACACTCGACAGGAATGCCGGCACCGTAAAGCCCGTTGCGAACGGCGCGCATGACGTCTTCTTCCTTGGTGGTCTGGAAGAGGTGATAATCCTCATTATAGGGGCTGATCAGGTTCATGTCCCGATACCCCTGCCCGTGGGCTTCCTCGAAACTTTCTTCAAACAGGTAGAACTCAAGCTCCGACGCCATCATCGCCGACAGGCCCATGGCTTCGAGCCTTGCAATCTGCTTTTTCAGGATGGCGCGCGGAGATACCGGAATGTCCTCGTGGCCATGATGGTCCATGACATCGCACAACACCATTGCGACGCCGTCCTGCCAGGGCAGGCGGCGCAGGGTGGCAAGGTCCGGCTTCATCATGTAGTCGCCATATCCCTTTTCCCAGCTGGCGGACTTGTAGCCCGGCACCGGTTCCATTTCCATGTCGACGGTCATGAGGTAATTGCAGCTGTGGGTTTCGTTTACGGCAGAGTCAAGAAAATGCTGCGCGTGAAAGCGTTTGCCCATCAACCTGCCCTGCATGTCGACCTGCGCCATGATGACAGTGTCAATGTCGTCTGCCTCAACAGCTGTTGTCAGTTCGGCAATTGTCAGTAATCCCGGCATTCAACCCTCCGCGCGGACACAAAATAAGCGACACGCCGGCCCCAACTTCACAGGGGCCGGCATGCAGTCTGGTTTGGTCGATCAGCTGTAACGGTACGGCCGTCCAGCCTTGGTCATGTCGGCATTGTACTTCTTGAAGATGTCGACGACCTTCTTCTTGGTTTCCGACTCAGCCGCAATCTCGTCCCAGAACTTGACGGCAGCATCTTCAACCGTCTGCCATTCGGCATCCGGAATGGAGGTCAGTTTCATCTTGGTACCGTCGACGCGCAAGGACGCTTCACCACCCCAATACCACCACTGGCGGTAGTAATGGCTCTGGTCCATGGTCAGCTTGAGCAGTTCCTTCAGATGCTCGGGCAGCTCGTTATAGCGGTCCATGTTGGCAAAGAACGACCCTGCCCAGGCACCTGAGATGTTGTTGGTGAGGAAGTAATTGGTCACGTCGGCCCACCCCACGGTGTAGTCCTCGGTGATGCCCGACCAGGCAATGCCGTCCAATTCGCCGGTTTGAACTGCAACCTCGATGTCCTCCCACGGCAGCGTCACCGGTATCACCCCGAACTGGGCCAGGAAGCGGCCGGCGGTCGGGAAGGTGAATACCTTCTTGCCCTTGAGATCGGCCAGCGAATTGATCGGATCCTTGGTGGCGAAATGACAAGGGTCCCAGGCACCGGCTGACAGGTGCTTCACACCTACCTTGGAATATTCCGCATCCCAGATCTCGTTCAGGCCGTACTGGTTGAACAGCACCGGCACGTCCAGCGAATAGCGGCTGGCAAACGGGAAGTAGCCGCCAAACACCGTCACCTCGGTTGGCGATGCCATGGAGTCGTCATCAGACTGTACAGCGTCGATGGTGCCCTTCTGCATGGCGCGGAACAGCTCGCCCGTCGGCACCAGCTGGTCTGCGAAGAACAGCTCGATTTCCATCTCGTCGCGGGCGACCTTGTTGAAGCTGTCAATGGCCGGCTTGATAACGTGCTCGGCCAGAGCCGGACCGGCATAGGTCTGCATGCGCCACTTGATTTTCGATTGGGCATGCACGGCAGGTGCGGCAAGCGTTGCGGCACCGGCAACGCCGGCTCCCTGGATAAATTTACGTCTTGTCGTCATGTCACAAACCTCCACTTTGGTTTTCAGTTACTCTTTTCACTCTTCACTTCACTCCAGTCCTCGCTGGCCTGTCGGCCTCACGAACACTCCCCCAATCCTGCTCAATCCTGTCATCACTTCCCATACACATAATTCGGCAGCCATAATGCGATTTCCGGAAACACCATGACCAGTATCAGCGCCAGGATCATCACGCCGACAAACGGTATTATGGACCTGTAGATGTCGGTCAGCCCGATTTCCGGCGGCGCCATGGCACGCATCAAAAACAGGTTGTAGCCAAACGGCGGTGTCATGTAGGCGATCTGGGTGGTGATGGTATAGAGCACGCCATACCAGACCAGATCGAAACCGAGCGCACCGACCAGCGGCACATACAGCGGCGCGACAATCACCAGCATGGCCGTATCGTCCAGGAACGTTCCCATCAGGATGAACGACAACTGCATCAGGATCAGGATCATCCATGGTTCCAGGCCAAGCTGCTCGGTGAACAGGCTGTCGATGGCCTTGACCGCGCCGAGCCCGTCGAACACCGCGCCAAAGCCCAGCGCCGCCAGGATGATCCACATGAACATGCACGAGATACCCAGCGTCTGGCGCACAGACACCTCAAACACCTCGCGGGTCATGCGGCGCTTCAGGACAGCGGCCACAAACGCCGTCATGGCGCCAATGGCGGAGCTTTCAACCAGGCTGGTCCAGCCATTGACGAACGGCACCATCATGGCGGCGAAAATGCCCAGCGGCAGCAGGCCGGCGCGCAGCAGCTTCAGCTTCTCGTTCATCGGCATGTTGCGTTCTTCGGGTGGAAGCGCGGGTCCCAGTTCCGGCTGCAGGCGGCAACGGACAACGATATAGATGATAAACAGCGCAGCCATCATCAGACCGGGAATGACGCCTGCCAGCCACAACTGGCCAACCGGCTGACGCGCAATCATGGCATACAGCACCAGCACCACGGACGGCGGCACCAGAATGCCGAGTGAGGAGCCTGCCTGAACCACGCCGGTCACCATGCGCTTGTCATAGCCGCGGCGTAAAAGCTCGGGCAGCGCAATGGTGGCACCGATCGCCATGCCGGCAACCGAGAGACCGTTCATGGCGGAAATCAGCACCATCAACCCGATGGTGCCGATGGCAAGCCCGCCTCGAAGTCCGCCCATCCAGACATGGAACATGCGGTACAGATCGTCTGCGATCTTGGATTCCGACAGCACATAGCCCATGAAGATGAACATCGGCAGGGTGAGCAGCGGATACCATTTCATCAGCTTCATGGCGGCGGAAAAGCCGATGTCGGAGCCGCCGGTGCCCCACAGGAACAGGGCCGCCATGACGGCGACGAAACCGATGGCGCCGAACACGCGCTGCCCGGTCATGAGCATCAGCATCATGGTGGAGAACATCAGAATTGCGATCAGGTCCTGGTCCATTCTAAAGTTCCACCTCGCGAATACGCGCAATGTCCTTGAAGAATTCCGAAATCGCCTGCAGCAGCATCAACAATATGCCGATACACATCACCGACTTGATCGGCCACATATAGGGTCGCCAGATGGTCCGGCTGCGTTCCCAGTATTCGATGGAGTAAGCCGTGCTTTCAATCGCACCGTAGAGCAGGACGCCGAGATAGGTCATCAGGCACAAAACGGTTATGGCGTCGAACCACGCTTTCTTCTTTACCGACCATTCGCCGTAAAACAGGTCCATGCGGACATTGGAGCCGAGCTGGATCGAATACGGGCCGCCCAGGATATAGTAGGTGACCATGGCAAACTGGGCCATCTCAAGCGTCCACAGCGATGGCCAGCCTGTGGCTTTCGAGACAGACGACCACAACAGGATGGAGATCATCACGAAGATGAAATACATGATGATCCGTCCCAGGCGCCGGTTCACTTCGTCGACAATGCGGACATATGACCTGACGAAATCCGGCATCAGGCCTCCTCGCCGGGTATGGCTACACCCAGTTCTCTTAAACCGGAGATGATCCAACCGGACAATGTGGCTGCCATGGCGTCCTGCTCACGGGGCGTGGTTATCAGGTCATTCCTGATCTCGATCATGACATTGTGCAACCCGGCGCGGACAGCATTTTCCCGCAATGTATGGGTCACACCGTCTTCGGGACCATAAGGTTCGTTGCGGCGCACATCCAGAGACGTGTGCCAATGGGTATTCATCAGCATGGCATCTGCCAGGCGGGTATCGGTATCATGCAGGATACCCAGCTGGACGTCACGGGCCTTGCCATTGTAGGTGGGCGTGAAGCTGTGAATGGTTACGATAATGCAAGGGTCGTTTGCTGCCGCGATGACGCTCGCCAGGCTTGCCCGGAACGGCTCGTACACCAGCGCTATCCGTGTATCACGCTCCGCCTGGCCCAGGTTCCGGTTGCCGGGAACATCAAAAATCTCGCTTCTTGAAGGGACTGCGCCTTCGGCGTCCGGCGGGCGATTGCAGTCATAAACCAGCCGGGAGACCTGGCTTGCGACCAGAACCGCATCAAGCTTGTTGCTGATGCCTTCGGCGACCACCATTGCACCGGGGTCCCAGGCGATATGGCTCTTTGCGCCTTCCGCATCCAGGCCCAGAGCGTTCAGTTCAGGCGGAATGAAGCAAGAGGCGTGCTCGCACACGACGATGACCGGAGAGACGCCGTCGCGATTGACCACAAGCGGAGCAGGCGCCGTAAATGCGCCTTCAAAAGCCTGCATTGCCGCGTGTGTCAAATCACACCCCTCCCAAACTGAAAAAATTTTTACATACCTGACAGCTTTGTCAACAGAATTTCTGAAAATATTTCTTCTAAAGAGGATTGCTTGTGTTTAGGTTTTCAAAACCGGAGGTCGGGATTTGGTCCAAAAATCGGTAAGCGTTACAGATCTGCTGACAGAAAAGTTTGACAGCCTTACCCGTGCAGAACGGCAACTGGCCAGTTCACTGCAGGAAAACTATCCGGTTTCGGGGCTTGGCAGCATCACCAATGTGGCCAGCAAGGCCGGCGTTTCAGCCCCGACGGTTGCCCGGCTGGTACAGAAGCTGGGCTTTGCCGGATTCGCAGAGTTCCAGGCCAGCCTGCGCGACGAGCTGGAAGCGCGCATTTCCAACCCGATTGCCAAGCACGACAGCTGGGCCGGCAAGGCACCGACCGAACACATTCTCAACCGGTTTACAGATGCCGTGCTGGACAATATCCGCCAGTCACTGGCCCAGATCGATCATCAGGCCTTTGACCGGACCTGCGACCTGCTCGCCGACACTGACCGGCATCTGTTCATCGCCGGTGGCCGCATTACCCGGATGATGGCCGACTACTTTTTCCTGCACATGCAGGTCATTCGCCCGGATGTCACAAACATACAGTCGATCTCAAACGCCTGGCCGCACTATCTGCTCGACATGAAACAGGGCGATGTGCTGGCGCTGTTTGACATTCGCCGCTATGAAAATTCAACCCTGCGCCTTGCCGAGATGGCGAAGGAACGCGGCGCGCACATCATCCTGTTCACCGATCAGTGGCGCTCGCCGGTCGACAAGATCGCCGACCACAGCTTTGGCGTGCATGTCGAGGTGCCGTCGGCGTGGGATTCATCCGCCGCAACCCTGCTGCTGATCGAGACCATGATCGCGTCCATTGAAACCCGCACCTGGAGTGACACGAAGCAACGCATGCAGACGCTGGAGGAGATGTTTGACCGCACCCGCTTTTTCCGGAAGTTCAAATAACCACTTCCTTTGGTATAACTCACGCAAAGGTTATCCCACTATGCGGAAGCGATTTGACTTTTGCCGAGGAAGCGGGCACATGTTGTCGCACTTTCGTACCACCCTGCGGGAGAGACCGGACTGAAAAGCCCGGCGCCGAAGGAGCAACCGCCCCGGAAACTCTCAGGCAAAAGGACCGCAGGGACGGCACATCTCTGGAGAGCAGTGGCGCAAATGCCACTCACCGAAGGGCGTAAGCTGGCCACCACAAAGCCAGTGAAATCTCTCAGGTCACGGACAGAGGGGGCATATGTGAGCGACAATGGATGTCGTTACGCATATGCAACCTTTAAGAGCGAGCCGGGAGATGGAAATTGTCTGAAAACAACACACCACAAGACCTGAAAACCACACCGCTGACACCGGAGCATGAAGCTTTAGGTGCGCGCATGGTGCCGTTTGCAGGCTACCTGATGCCGGTCCAATATCCGTCAGGCATCCTCACCGAACACACTCACACCCGCGACAAGGCCGGCCTGTTTGATGTCTCGCACATGGGACAGGCGTGGCTCAAAGGCCCCGACCACGAAACCACGGCTGCGGCACTCGAAACACTGGTGCCTGCCGATATCGTGTCACTTGAGCCAGGCCAGCAGCGCTACACGCAACTGCTGAATGACGACGGCGGCATCATCGATGATTTGATGGTGGCTCGCTCTGCCCTGCCCGACACCGAAGGCCGCCTGTACCTGGTGGTCAACGCATCGCGCAAGGCAATCGACTTTGCCCACCTCAAATCCCGCCTGCCAGACAGCGTGACAGTTGAAGAACTGCCGCAATGGGCGCTGCTGGCATTGCAGGGGCCCAGAGCCGAAGCAGCCCTTGAAACAATTGTGCCGGGCGTGGCCGCACTTCAGTTCATGCAGGGCGCACCGTTCGAGTTTGGCGGGTCGGCCATTTATGTCACCCGGTCAGGCTACACCGGCGAAGACGGCTATGAGATCACCGTGCGCAACGAAACAGTACAAGGTCTGTGGCGTGCCCTGCTGGCACACCCGGATGTGCTGCCGATCGGCCTTGGTGCGCGCGATTCGCTGCGCCTGGAAGCCGGGCTGTCGCTGTATGGCCACGAGCTTGACGACACCGTTTCACCGGTTGAGGCGGGCCTTTTGTGGTCTATCCAGAAACATCGCCGCACTGAAGGCGGGTTTCCCGGCGCTGCCCGCATCCAGCGCGAAATCGCCGACGGCGCGTCGCGACGGATCGCCGGCATCAAGCCGGAAGGCCGTGCACCGGCGCGTGAAGGCACCGTTATCATGTCGGACGGCAAGGAAGTCGGCGTGATCACATCAGGCGGCTTCGGCCCCTCGGCCGGCGGGCCTGTCGCGCTGGGGTTCGTCCCGCCCGCACTCGCCAAGGCCGGTCAATCCCTTGAACTCATGGTGCGTGGCAAGGCGTTGCCGGCACAGGTCATCAAACTGCCCTTCGTGGCCAAATCATTCAAACGATAAACAAACTGCAATCTGGAGGAATACGAAAATGAGCGACGTAAAATATTCAAAAGAGCATGAGTGGATCAGCGTTGACGGCGACGTTGCAACCATCGGCATCACCCAGCACGCCGCAGAACAGCTCGGTGACCTGGTGTTTGTCGAACTGCCCGCCATCGGCAAGACGGTTGCACCCGGTGACGAGGCTGCTGTCGTGGAAAGCGTCAAGGCCGCCAGCGAGGTCTATGCACCCCTGTCCGGCGAAGTCGTCGAAGTGAACTCAATGCTTGAAGGCGAGCCGGGCAAGGTCAATGAGGCGCCTGAAGGCGAAGGCTGGTTTCTCAAGCTCAAGCTGTCGTCACCGTCGGAACTGGACGGCCTGATGGATGAAGCCGGCTACAAGGCGTTCGTCGAAGAACAGGGCTGATATCCCGGATCGAGCCTCTACCAACCCACCATCGAAAATATGGAATGTCCTGAAAATGGCTGATAAACGCACTCTCCTTACCGACCTGCAGGCTGGCGCAAATTTCATTCCCCGCCACATCGGTCCGCAAGACGATGAAATGACCGATATGCTGAAGGCTGTTGGCGCGACCACGCTGCAGGACCTTACCGAGAAGGTGGTGCCGAAAAACATCCGTGCCGAAAAACCTCTGGACCTTCCTGTGCCACTGTCTGAGCGCAATGCACTGTCGGACCTGCGCAAGGTGGCCGGGCGCAACCAGATTTTCACGTCGATGATCGGCATGGGATACTATGGCTGCGTTACGCCGAAGGTCATCCTGCGCAACATCCTGGAAAACCCCGGCTGGTACACCGCCTACACGCCGTACCAGGCCGAGGTCAGCCAGGGCAGGCTTGAGGCACTCTTAAACTTCCAGCAGATGGTGTGCGACTTTACCGGTCTGGAACTGGCCAGTGCATCGCTGCTCGATGAGGGCACAGCAGCAGCAGAAGCCATGGCCATGGCGCACCGGGTATCAAAGACCGGGCGCGATGTGTTCTTCGTTGACCAGGACACCCATCCGCAAACCGTCGCCGTGCTGGAAACCCGCGCCCGCGGCTTCGGCTTCGAACTGGTGCTGGGTGATCCGGCAACCGACCTCGATGCCAGCAAGGTGTTCGCCGCGCTATTGTCGTATCCCGGCTCCAGCGGCCAGGCGCGTGACTACCGCAAGGAAATCGCCAGCCTGAAGGCGGAAGGCGCCCTGTCGATCATGGCGACAGACCTCCTGGCGCTGGCCATGCTGACGTCACCCGGCGAACTGGGGGCAGATGTTGCACTGGGCTCGGCCCAGCGCTTTGGCGTGCCGATGGGATATGGCGGCCCGCATGCCGCATTCTTCGCCACCCGTGACGAGTTCAAGCGCGCCATCCCGGGCCGGGTCATTGGTGTGTCCGTCGATGCCGAAGGACGCCCGGCGCTGCGCATGGCCCTGCAGACCCGCGAACAACACATCCGCCGTGAAAAGGCCAACTCCAACATCTGCACCGCGCAGGTTCTGCTGGCTGTGATTGCCGGCATGTTCGCCGTCTATCAGGGCCCGACCGGCATTGCGAAAATGGCGGCACGGGCGCACCGGTTTGCCGAGATCACTGCCCATGCGCTGAAGAAATGGGGCTATGAGGTCACCACGGATGCATTCTTTGACACCATCACCGTGCGGGCACCGGCGCGGGCCTATGCACTGGTTGCCAAGGCGCGTGAACAACGCATCAACCTGCGTCATGTGGATGCCGATCACATCGGCATCTCGTTTGATGAAACGACACGCCGGTCAGAAGTAGAACGGCTGCTTGGCTGTTTCAAGACCAAAGGGCTGGCCGACTGGCCGATGAACACCATCGATGAAGAGCTGACAGAGTGTATCCCGGCGGAACTGGCCCGGCAGTCGGATTACCTCACTCACCCGGTGTTCTCCATGCACCGGTCGGAAACCAAAATGCTGCGCTACCTGCGGCAGTTGCAGGCCAAGGACATCGCGCTTGACCGGTCGATGATCCCGCTCGGGTCGTGCACCATGAAACTCAACGCAACCACTGAAATGATCCCGGTGACATGGCCGACGTTTTCCAACATGCACCCGTTTGTGCCGCTGGAGCAGGCGCAAGGATACCAGCAACTGTTTGAAGAGCTTGAAAGCTGGCTGTGCGAAATCACCGGTTTTGATGCGGTTTCGCTGCAGCCCAATGCCGGCAGCCAGGGCGAGTATGCCGGCCTGATGACCATCCGCGCCTACCACGCATCGAACGACCAGAGCCAGCGCGATATCTGCCTGATCCCGTCATCGGCGCACGGCACCAACCCGGCGTCCGCCGTCATGGCGGGCCTGAAGGTCGTGGTGGTGAAGTGTGATGACGAGGGCAATGTCGACGTTGACGACCTGAAAGCCAAGGCGGACGCCCACAAGGAAAACCTGGCGGCGCTGATGATCACCTACCCGTCCACGCACGGGGTGTTTGAAGAAGCCATCAAGGACATCTGCGCCACTATCCATGACCATGGCGGACAGGTTTATCTCGACGGGGCAAACCTCAACGCGCTTGTCGGGGTGGTGCGTCCGGCCGAGGTTGGCGCCGATGTCTGCCACATGAACCTGCACAAGACGTTCTGCATTCCCCATGGTGGTGGCGGTCCCGGCGTCGGGCCCATTGGTGTGCGTTCACACCTGGCCCGGTTCCTGCCCGGCCATGACGTGGTCTCCGGTGTCAATCCGGCCAGCCACGGCAGGCCGACCATCGGCCAGATTTCAGCTGCACCGTGGGGCTCGGCTTCCATCCTGCCGATCTCATGGGCCTATATCGCCATGATGGGCACGGAAGGCCTGACCCGTGCGACACAGGTCGCCATCCTCAACGCCAACTACATGGCCAATCGCCTGAAAGATCACTATCCGATCGTCTATACGGGACCGGGTGGCTATGTGGCGCATGAGTGCATTATCGATATGCGCGATGTGAAGGACGAGACCGGCATCGGCGTGGAAGACGTCGCCAAGCGGCTGGCCGACTATGGCTTCCATGCACCTACAATGAGCTGGCCGGTGCCGGAAACCCTGATGATCGAACCGACCGAGTCCGAAGGCAAGGCGGAGCTCGACCGGTTTTGTGACGCGATGATTTCCATCCGGGCCGAGATTGCCGAAGTCGAGACGGGCAAGGCGGACAAGACCAACAATATCCTGCGCAATGCGCCGCACACCCATCATGCCCTGTTGCAGGACTGGGACCGGCCCTATTCACGCGAGCAGGCCTACTTCCCGCTGCCGTCGCAGCGCGACGACAAGTTCTGGCCGCCGGTGGCGCGCGTCGACAATGTCTATGGCGACCGCAACCTGGTCTGCGCCTGCCCGCCGCTGGAGGATTATATGGAGGCGGCCGAGTAGCGGAGGGAACCGTTCTCTGTCCGCAAAACGGGAACTGAAAATCAAAGATGACAGCGTCTAATTGGTGCATTGAGTAAACAGTCACCGTAATTCTTGCAAGAGATGCGCCGCGCCTATTTCACTCCGGTGAAAAGGGCGCGGTGTCAGATTAAGCCGAGTCTTCTGCAGGTTGTTGCAGCAGATTGTTTATTGAAGGGTCTGACAGACTGGCCTGGCGGGCATCATCACGAATTTTGCTGAGCACAAAACCGGTCAAGGAACGGAATTCCGCCTCGTTGGCCAGTGTAGTGCGGGGCACATAGGTGACCGATCCGGAATAGATAATGCCCAGATTTTCCGGTGTTACAAAAAGCCGGTCAATCGCGCGGTAATCGATCCATGATCCGGACCTTTCACTGGTCCACCGCAGCTTGTCATCATCTGCCACGAACACAAAACTGGGATGTGGCGCATGCTGCTCGAGCCAGTCAGTGCAGCGCTTTCGCGACCATTTCGACCAACGCAACAATATCAAGAACGAGACAGCTATGACCGGGCCCACCGAAAGCCAGGGAGCAGCAGCATAGCCAACATAGCGGGATACGAAGTTTTGGAACGCGGCACTGAATATCAGGTCGCACACAACAACATATCCGAGAATCAAAACCATCAGGAACAGCCAGCGCCTGGGTTGGCTACGCCGTGGCAGGAGATATTTTGCCGCGTCGCGAGCCACCTGCAGCACCTCGCTGTGTTGCGGCGTGTACTCGGCACGAAAAGTTTCATTGTTCATTTTTCTGTTTCCCTTTCGCCGGTCCTTTGGCTGCTCAATCGGATACGCCAAAATGGAAGGACTGCCGGACCTTGGGCCCGGCAATCCATTCAATCGTGGTCGGCTAATGGCAAGGCGTTGCCTTGTAGGTGCAAAGGGTCATCGTGCCATTGGAAACCAGCTTGCAGCTCTTGGACTTGCCTTTGGCATTTTTGTAGAAGCTGTACTTGATGCCATAGTGCTTGGCAGTCAGCTTTTCCCAGGTATTGCGTGCTGTTGCTTTTGCTTTTGCCGGGTTGGGATGTTTCCACTTTGCAACAATGCGGCCAGATACGCATGACTTGATATTGGCAAACGGTTTGGCAGAAGCCGTGCAGGTCCACAGTTTCTTGCCATTGCCCTGATGGAACTTGCTTTTACAGCTGGTGCCCTTTGCCTTGGCCCTGGACCAGTGGCTGAACTTCAGGCCATGCTTGATGGCAACCCGCTTTTCCCAGCGGCCAACAGCCGATGACTTGGCCTTTGCCTTCTTGTAGTAGCTCATGCCGTAAGCACCGATCATTGGCTTGAGCTTCTTTGCAGCAAAGGCATCACTGGAATCGGCAGTCATCATGAAGCCGCCAAAAGCTGCAGCAATCGAGAATGCGATAATTGTGTTGGTCAATTTTTTCATCGTTCGGGTCCCATCGATTTCAATCGGTTTCAGTTGTTGCCCGGCAACCTGGCAAAGCCGGGCTGAAGGTCTCCTGAAGATGATATTCATCTTGGGTTCACCCACCATCCAGGGCAGATGGCATGTAGACAGGCCCTGGGACCGCCACAGCGGCCCACTGACGGGCGTTCTGGCATTACTGGCTACGGTGACAGTTTACCAAATGCACTAACTAGGTGATGATATCTTTAGGCTTAGGTCCGCGTTTTTCGAGGAGGGACGCTTTTGACCCAGCTGCCTATTGCGCCAATAGTAGACGCAATTGCTCAAGCATGAAGTGACGCGTAAGCGGTACTGCCAGCGCTACGAGCAGCACGGCGTGCAACACCGCAATCATTATCAGGTACGACCGGAACGGCTGTTTGCGGGTTTTGTGACGCAACCGCTGCTGGGCGATGAACGCGCCGGGTGTGCCGCCGACAAGCGCCAGCGTCAGCAGCGTGCCTTCGGAAATACGCCGACTTCCCTTGATCGCGCTGACCTTGTCCCACGCGAACAGGGCGAAGGTGACAAGATTGATGCCGGCGAGACACAGAATCAGCAAAGCCAGTTGGTCCATGGGACGATCATGCAGCAGTTACGGTGACAATCTACTAAATGCACGGGTTAACGTGCTTTCCCCCGCATAATCCGCTTCCGGGTGTGCGGGATGTTGCGCGGACAACACGGTTTACACCGCGCGACTCAAGTATAACGATACATCACACCTAAACCCGTTCAACCGCACAAGCTATGCCCTGGCCGACGCCGATGCACATGGTGGCGAGTGCGAGCTTGCCGCCATTTTCTACCAGCTCCATTGCGGCGCTGCCGGCTATGCGGGTGCCGGACATGCCGAGCGGATGGCCGATGGCGATGGCGCCGCCATTGGGGTTTATGTGTTCGCCGTCGTCTGGCAGGCCCAGTTGGCGCAACACCGCCAGGCCTTGTGCGGCAAATGCCTCGTTCAGTTCGACAACGTCAAAGTCGGCCGGTCTCACGCCGAGGCGCTCACACAGTTTCTGCGTGGCCGGCACCGGGCCGATGCCCATGATGCGCGGGGCAACACCTGCGGTGGCACCGCCAAGAATGCGCGCGACGGGCGTCAGGCCATGGCGCTTTGCTGCCGCCTCGGACGCGATGATCATGGCGGCAGAGCCGTCATTGACGCCGGACGCATTGCCCGCCGTCACGCAGCCGCCCTCGCGAAACGGTGCTTTCAGCTTGGCAAGTTGCTCACTTGTTGTTTCCGGGCGCGGGTGTTCGTCCGTATCTACAACAATCGCATCACCGCGACGCTGTGGGATTGTCACCGGGGTGATTTCCTTTGCCAGGCGTCCTGAGGCCAGCGCCTTGCCGGCCTTGCCTTGCGAGCGCAGCGCAAACGCGTCCTGGTCTTCGCGCGATATCTGGTAGTCCTCGGCCACGTTTTCCGCCGTCTCCGGCATGGAATCGACGCCGTACTGCTGCTTCATCAGCTTGTTGACGAAGCGCCAGCCGATTGTGGTGTCGTACATTTCCGCCCGGCGCGAAAACGCGGTGTCGGCTTTCGGCATCACGAACGGCGCCCGGCTCATGGATTCAACACCGCCGGCGATTCCGATTTCGGCTTCGCCCGCCTTGATGGCGCGGGCGACGGTCAGCATGGCGTCCATGCCCGAGCCGCACAGGCGGTTGATGGTGGCACCCGGCACCGTGTCCGGCAGGCCGGCCAGCAGCAACGACATGCGCGCCACATTGCGATTGTCTTCGCCTGCCTGATTGGCGCAGCCATAAATCACGTCATCGATCTGAGCCCAGTCAACGGAACTATTGCGCTGCATCAGGGCGTTGAGCGGTACTGCGCCCAGATCATCGGTGCGCACACCGGACAGGGCACCGCCGAAGCGGCCGATGGGTGTGCGCACGTAATCGCAAATGAAGGCTTCAGGCATTGTCGGTTCAGCCCTTGCTCGACAACCGCTTCCAGGCGGCCGGGAAGATCAGGGCAGCCAGAACGATCTTGACGGCATCACCGAGCACAAACGGATACAGGCCGAACACAAGGGCCTTTTCAACGCCGATCAGGTTGCTCAGCCAGGCAAGCCCGAATGCATAGAGCACGATAGTGCCCGCCGTCATGGCCGCTATCATGGTCAACACATTGCGGTCAAAGCCGCGTTCCGCGAGCCAGCCTGTTACGCCTGCCGCAAATACGAAACCAACAAGGTAACCGCCGGTCGGGCCTGCCATGTAAGCCAAGCCGATGCCCTTTTCAGGCGTGCCGGAAAATACCGGCATGCCAAGCGCACCTTCGACCAGATAGAGCGCAACGGTTGCCATGCCGAGGCGCCAGCCGAAGGCAGCGCCAATGCCCATCACCGCAAACGGCTGCATGGTCATCGGCACCGGCCAGAACGGCACGGCGATCTTGGCGGACACCCACAAAAGCAGCGAACCTGCAATTGCCAGCATCACCATACGAACGGCGGAAAGACGGCCATTGTCGCCGAGCAACGTGCCGGCAAGTGTCGGAGAGGTGGCGGAAAGTGCGGTCATTTTGGGGGAACCCTTCTGGCAAGTTTGACGGATGTTAATTGCTGGTCCATGGGTATATTTGCGTTTTGGCTCTGCCGCAATACAACAATGAGTATACCTGACATGAGTGAGTTGTCGTTCGATCATGATTTTGACGTGAAAGCAGGTGACTGCGTCCGGCTGAGTGACCAGGTGCGCCGCGTTACCTGCAACAACCCCGGCCCGTTCACCTTCAAGGGCACCAATTCCTATATCGTAGGCACGGGAAAGGTTGCCATCATCGACCCCGGCCCGGAGGACGAAGACCAGCTTGCAGCCCTGCTGGACGCGGTCCGCGGCGAAACCGTCACCCATGTCATCATTACCCATACCCACCGCGATCACTCGCCACTGAGCCGCCGACTGCAGCAGGCAACCGGAGCGAAGACCTATGCATATGGTCCGCACGGGTCGGGCCGTGCCGCCAAGGCGATAACCTCGGGCGACGTGACGCTGGATGCCGCCGGCGATCATGAATTCAACCCCGATGTCACCGTCGAACACGGCGACATTGTCGAAGGCGACGGCTGGGCGCTGGAAAGCGTGTTCACGCCGGGCCATTGCTCCAACCATATGGCGTTTGCCCTGAACGACGAGCAGACGCTGTTTTGCGGCGATCACGTCATGGCCTGGTCAACCTCGGTAATCGCCCCGCCCGACGGGCACATGGCTGATTATTTTTCCTCCCTGCGCACCCTGATGGCACGCGACCAGGACCGGCTTTACCTGCCGGGGCATGGTCCGGCCAAACAGAACCCGCAGCGGTTTGCCCGGGCGTTCCTGGCCCACAGGCAAATGCGCGAAAAGGCGGTGCTGCAACACATTGTATCCGGCGAACGGACCATCATGGGCGTGGTGAAAAAGGTTTATGCCGGCATCGATGCAAAGCTTCACGCAGCAGCGGCGCTGTCAACACTTGCGCATGTGGAACACCTGATCGAGCAGAACCTGGTCAGGGCCCATGGTGACCTGTCACTGGACACGGATTATGAGGCGGTCGGTTAAGATCAGGTCGCATTGACGAATGCGGATCACCAGCTAGGTTCGCCCGGCGTCATCACTGGAAAAGTAACGCAACCAGATTTCCGTTCGCGTCTTGTCGCGTGCTTCATAGTCCCGAACAGCCTGCTCAAGATCGCTGACATCAGGCGTTTCTTTATCAGCGCCGATCTCGGTCAACCGCATTGTATACCAGGCCGTTATGCCGCCCTCGGGGGCGGATGAAAACCTGGGAAACACCGGCTCAGGCATTTGATCCGCTTTCCACAAGCTCGGAAGTGAAGGCTCAAGGACGAGTGCGCGTGCGAGCCCGACGATATCGACCACGCCGCCGGCCACAGCTTCCTCGGCCTGCTCACGGGTCTTGAACCCCCCCGTCAGCATAAGGGGCCTGGTTGTCAAGGCGCGGGCGCGCCTGGCGAATTCGATGAAATAGGGCCCACGTCCGGCCCCGTCGGAAGCAGACTTTGCTCCGGGGAAGTAGGTGCCACCGCTAATGTCGAGCAGGTCGACCGAAGACCGGTCCAGCGCTGCCACAACCGCAAGCGCGTCGTCTTCGTCGAAGCCACCCTCGAGCTTGTCTGAGGAATTGAGCTTCACGGCGATTGGGAAATTCTCTCCGACGGCGGCGCGGATTGCCTCGATGGTCTCCAGCAGGAGCCGCATGCGATTGGAGATGGCTCCTCCGTATTCGTCACTGCGCCTGTTGAACAACGGCGACAGGAACTGACTGAGCAGAAATCCGTGCGCCGCGTGCACCTGCACACCACCGAAACCGGCCTGCTTCGCCAGGCGGGCCGTTCGCGCAAACTCCGAGGGTAATCCAAGAATCTCGTTTCTCGTCAATTCCGCACAGCACAGACCCGGCAGGTCGAGAGCGCTCGGGCCTTTGGGATTACTGGTCGGCGAATAAGCAAGCGCTCCTGCGTGGCCGAGTTGCAGCCAGAGCTGAGTGCCGTTTTCACCGCCCTGCTGGGCAAGTAACCGGAAACGATCAAGCTCGGAAGCCTCGTTGAGTACAAGGTTTCCAGGCTTCTCAGCGTAGCCGGCAGTTCCCTGCACTTCACCGATTATGGAAATGGCCATACCGCCATTGGCCCACCGCTGGTAAAGCCTGACCTGCTCGGATGTCGGATGACCGGTACCGTCTCCCAGCGAGTCCGACATGGCCGATTTCGCAATCCGGTTTTTCAAAGTGACACCGCAGGGCAGATCCAACGGCTCAAACAGGTTACCTCGTTTTCGCATGCACTACTCCGCCGCTACGTTGTCAAACTTTGCACTGGACCGGCAAATCAACCTGACAGGTTGCCTGATTGACCGGCTAGGCGGTTGGCAGGACGTAATCCTTGAGCTGCTCCCTGAGGGTCAGCTTGGAGATCTTGCCGGTAGCCGTGTGCGGGATTTCTGCAACGAAAATCACGTCGTCCGGCAGCGACCATTTTGCCGTCTTGTCCTTCATGTAATCCAGCACCTGCTCGCGGGTCACGTCGGCATCGTCCTTCTTCACGATCACCAGGATCGGGCGTTCGTCCCATTTCGGATGCGGCATGCCGATGGCGGCAGCTTCCGCGACACCGGGACATCCGACAGCGGCGTTTTCAAGATCGATGGACGAGATCCACTCGCCGCCGGACTTGATCACATCCTTGGACCTGTCGGTGATCTGCATGTAGCCGTACTCATCCAGTGTCGACACGTCGCCGGTGTCAAACCAGCCGTCATCATCGAACACTTCGGCACCGTCGCCCTTGGCATAGCTTTTCGCAATACAGGGCCCGCGCACTTTAAGACGGCCGAATGTGGTGCCGTCATGGGGCAGTTCCTTGCCTTCATCATCGGTAATCTTCATTTCGATCGAATAGGCCGGCCTGCCCTGTTTCAGCTTGATCTGCCACCATTCATCATCACTGAGATGCTCCATTCCGGCCTTGCGGGTGCCAAGCGATCCCAGCGGGCTCATCTCGGTCATGCCCCAGGCGTGGATCACCTGGGTGTCGTACTTGTCTTCAAATGCCTTCATCATGGACTCAGGACAGGCCGCACCGCCGATCACCACGCGCTGCAGGTGCGGCAGCTTCAGGTGCGGGTTCTGTTCCAGGTACTGCAGCAGCATCAGCCATACCGTCGGCACGGCGGCCGTTGCGGTAACCGCCTCGGTATCCAGCAGTTCATAGATCGCCTCACCATCCATGCGCGGGCCCGGCATCACCATCTTGGCCCCCGCCATCGGCACGGAAAACGCCAGCGACCAGGCATTGGCGTGGAACATCGGCACCACCGGCATCCACACGTCCTTGCTTGCCATGCACAGCGCATCGCCCCCGCCGCTGACCATGGCGTGAAGAACGTTGGAGCGGTGCGAATACATCACACCCTTGGGGTTGCCGGTCGTGCCGGAGGTATAGCACATGCCGCATGCGGTGTTTTCGTCAAACGACGGCCAGGCCATCGCACGGTCGCCTTCGCCGATAAGTTCTTCGTAGCAGATGGCGTTTTTCAGCGCGGTGCTTTCAGGCATGTTCGCGCCATCGGTCATGACGACAAAGCCTTTCACATTCGACAGCCTGTCCTGCACACCTTCAAGGATCGGCACGAAACTCAGGTCGATGAAAATCCACTTGCCTTCCCCGTGATTGATGACATAGGCCAACTGGTCGGCGAACAGGCGCGGGTTCAGGGTGTGAACAACGCAACCCAGGCCCATCAGGCCGTACCATGTTTCCACGTGGCGGTAGCCGTTCCACGACATTGTGCACACGACATCGCCCAGTTTCAGGCCCAGCCTGCCCTGGGCAGCCGACGCCAGTGCACGGGCGCGATGATCCAGCTCCCTGTACGTCGTCCTGGATATATCACCTTCGACACGACGCGAGACGATTTCGCGGTCCCCGTGCCATTTCGAAGCATGATCGAGAACAGTGTGCACCAGCAACGGCCAGTCCTGCATCAAACCCTGCATGGGCATCCCTCACTTATGGTCAAGTTTTCTTGTTTGTATGAATACTACTGTTTTAGCCCCGTGGATCAATCGGCAGCCGATTATGGTGGCCCAGAATGTCCTGCAGCAGCTTGCCGCCGGCCAGCACCTGGCCGTCGCAATTGGGCCGGCCGACAATCTGGATACCGACGGGAAGGTCTTCGGCCGTAAATCCGGCCGGTATGCTCAAGGCGGGCGCGCAGATATTGGTGATCGCATAGACGATACCGAGCCACTCAACGTAATTGTCGAATTTCACGCCGTTGCATTCCTCGACATAGCGGTTTTCCACCGGATATGGCGACACGATAGTCGCCGGAGACAACAACAGATCATAGGTATTGAAGAATTCGAGCCCGCGCTGGAACATGGCGGCGCGCTGGTGTTCGGCCCTGGCGATGTCATCGGCGCTCAGTGCCAGTCCCTGTTCTATGTTCCAGATGACTTCAGGCTTCAGCTTGTCACGATGGGCGTCCAGCAATGGTTTCATGCCGGTGGCAAACGCCATGGCGCGCAGGACATGAAAACACTCATGGGCCTCCGACAGGTTCGGCTGGGCGTCTTCGACGACCACGCCGGCCTCTTCAAAGCGGCGGGCGGCAGCCTCGACGATTTCCGCCACTTCGGGATCAACCGGTGTAATGCCAAGATCGCGCGAGAACGCCACCCGTTTCGGTTTCCAACCCGACCGGGCCTGGTCCAGAAAACTCGTTTGCGGTCGCGGTTTGGATACAGGATCTCCCGGTTCCTCGCCGCACATGGCGTCAAACAGCAATGCAAGGTCCTCGACATTGCGTGCCATCGGCCCTTCAAGCCCGAGGTTGCCGTCTACCTGGCTTGCCCGGCTGACTGCAACCCGGCCCGGCGACGGTCGCATACCGCAGATGTTGTTGAACGAGGCGGGATTGCGCAATGAGCCGCCCATGTCAGACCCATGCGCGAGCCATGCCATGCCGGTTGCAAGCGACACTGCGGCACCGCCGGACGAACCGGCTGCCGAGCGTGCCGTGTTCCACGGATTTAGTGTCCGGCCGAACACTTCATTGAACGTATTGGCGCCGGCGCCAAATTCGGGCGTGTTGGACTTGGCGTAGACAATACCGCCTTCGGCCTCCAGATGGCTGACCAGCAGGTCCGACACTTCCGGCACCGTATCCGCAAAAATCAGTGACCCTTGTGTTGAACGCACGCCTTCAACATCTGCAAGGTCCTTGATCGGAACCGGCATGCCGGCCAGCAGACCACGCTCGCCAACCGGCTTGTTCAACACCTCATCGGCATGGGCACGGGCGCGCTCGAAACACAGTGTGGGAAGCGCGTTCACCTTGCCGTCCACTTCACCAATACGTGCTTCCAGCGCGTCGAGAAGGTCATGCGGGCTGATTTCGCCGCTTTTGAGCCTTGCAACCAGCGCAGTTGCGCTCTGCTTGATCAGTGACATTTCAGCCATTGTGTGCCCCTCATGATTTCTGACATATTCAACCCCAAGCAGATCGAGCGCATTCAATCCCAAACAGATCGTGCGCACCAGCGTGCGCTTGTCAAAAGGTAAATTTCAAGATGAACAAACAGCTGTCGAATATTGCCGTACGGGATATCGAAACCCTGATCCACCCTTACACCAATCTCTCGGCGTTCCGTGAGACGGGACCTACCATCATCGAGGAAGGCAAGGGCATCTACGTTTATGACAGTGACGGCAAGCAATACATCGAGGGCCTGGCCGGTTTGTGGTGCACATCACTGGGCTATGGCAACCAGGAAATCGTCGACGTTGCCGCGCAGCAAATGAGCCGCCTGCCGTACACGCATATCTTTGCCGGCAAGTCCAACGACCTGGCCATCGAGCTTGCCGAAACCCTCAAAGAGCTGGTGCCGTGCGAGGCATCGAAGATGCTGTTCTGCTCGTCGGGCTCGGAAGCCAACGACATGCAGGTCAAGCTGACCTGGTACTACAACAATGCGCGCGGCAAGCCTGAAAAGAAGAAACTGATTTCGCGCATCAAGGGCTATCACGGCGTCACGGTTGCGTCCGGCTCACTCACCGGCCTGCCGCCGGTGCATGCCGACTTCGATCTGCCGATCGAAAACATCATGCACACCTCGTGTCCGCATCATTACCGGTTTGCCGAGGACGGCGAGACGGAAGACGAATTCACCACCCGCATGGCAACCGAACTGGAAGACCTGATCATCCGGGAAGGCCCTGAAACCGTTGCCGGTTTCTTCGCCGAACCGATCATGGGTGCCGGTGGTGTCATCATTCCGCCGGATGGCTACTATGCGAAAATCCAGACAATCCTGGAAAAGTACGATGTCCGCTACATCGCCGATGAAGTGATCTGCGGCTTTGGCCGGACCGGCAAGTGGTTCGGATCGGAGACCATGGGCATGCAGCCAAGCTCGGTATCAATGGCCAAGGCGATCACCTCCGCCTATATGCCGCTGGGCGGCATTTCCATCGAGGAAGACCTGTACCAGGCCATGCTCGACCAGTCGAAGAAGATCGGCGTGTTTGGCCACGGCTACACCTATACAGCGCACCCGGTCGCGTCAGCGGTCGCGCTGAAGACAATCGAGATCTACAAGCGCGACGGCATTGTCGACCATGTAGCCAAGCTGGGGCCGTTGTTTGAAGGCCGGTTCAACAAGCTGAAGGACCACGAACTGATCGGCGATGTACGGGCCAAGGGCTTCATCGGCGCGGCTGAAATCGTTGAGAACAAAGCCACCAGAGCCTCATTCGATCCGAAAAAGATGGTTGGCCCGACGATGATGAAGTTTGCCCAGGAACGCGGCCTCATGGTCCGTGCCATGGTGGACTCGATCGCGCTGTGCCCGCCCCTGATCATCACTGAAAGCGAAGTCAACGAGATGTTCGACCGCTATGAAGCGGCGCTGGACGACACCGCACAGTGGATCAAAAAGGAAGGCCTTCGCGCCGCCTGATCAGGGCACATCTATTGTTACAAGCGATGCCCGGCCGGTAGCGAATTCAAGCTGCCGGCCGTTTTTGTGACGCCGGACAGGAGAGGTGATGCGGCTTCCTGCCGGTTTTCGGGCCACCTCGGCAAACCTGCCGTCCTGCAGGGTCAGGAAAGCAACCTCATCATAAGCGGGGGTCGGAATGGCAAGCGCCTTACGCCCGTCAGACAGCGTTACAGCCTCCGTCAGGTCCTGTACCGGCGATCCGATGGCATGATTTGAATAGCCCTTGATACTGGCGACCCGGCGCAGTTTCCCATCGGTGAATGTCCAGGCCTGCAGGACCCTCCCCAGATGCGGAGTCCACACGGCGGTAATTTCCAGCGTGCCGTCGCCATCAAGATCGGCGAACTCCGCCGGGTTGAGCCAGCGGTTCGACCTGCCGATATGCGGGGTTTTCGCCTTGAGCCGGAGCTTGCCGTCAGCAACACCGTACACCGCCAGGGCCGCGCCCTCGCTCAGGCTGCTGAGCACCACGACGATCTCATCTCGGCCGTCTCCGTCCAGGTCTACCGGGCGAGCCCGGCGATCCTCGAACACGAACCCGTCAGGCAGTACATGTTCATAATGTTGGCCGTCGGCCGTCTGGACCATCAGGCCGCCTGCCTCGATGGCATCACCCAGGATGCCATGGGCATATCGTGTCGTGGGACGTGTCAGCCACGCTTCGGCGACGTCATTCGAACCGGTTGAGATCACACCGTCCGGCAACCCCTCAGCCTCCAGGGCATGAACCTGGCCGCAAACCAGCAGCGCAGACAATGCGAGTACGAGCCGCTTCATGCCTTGGCGAGTGCCTGTTCGAGATCGGCAATCAGGTCCTCGGTGTTCTCGATGCCAACCGACAGCCGGATCAGGTTGTCGGGGATCGGACTGTCCTCACCCTCGATCACCTTGCGATGTTCCGCCAGGCTCTCCACACCGCCAAGCGAAGTTGCCGGCAGGAAAATCTTGAGCGCGCGGATCACCCGGCCGGTTTCCGCCATGCCGCCCTTCACGCATATGGACATCATGGCCCCGAAGCCGTCCATCTGGCGGCGCGCAATTTCATGGCCGGGATGAGACTGCAGGCCGGGATACAATACCTTCTCCACCCCGGGATGGTGCTCCAGGTGACGCGCAATCGCCAGTGAACTTTCGGCTGCCTTGTTGACCCGCACAAACAGCGTGCGCATGCCGCGGATCAGCAGCCAGGACTCAAATGGTGCCAGAACGCCACCGGTCACATTGCGGACGGTGCGGGCCTCCGCCCAGCGTGCATTGTCCTCCCGTGTCACCAGGGCTCCACCGAGCACATCGGAATGGCCATTGAGATATTTGGTGATGGAATGGAAGACAATGTCTGCGCCATGATCCAGCGGGCGGGTGACAACCGGGCTGGCAGACGTTGAATCAACGGCCAGGTCAGCGCCTGCGGCATGAGCAACCTCAGCCACCGCGCGGATGTCAATTACGTCCCAGACCGGGTTGACCGGCGTCTCCATCCACACCAGTTCGGTTTTGCCCGGCACAATTGCCGTCTTCAGTGCATCCAGGTCAGACGGGTCGACGTAGGTTACCGTGATGCGCTGTTTTTCAAGCATGCGGGTCATCAGGTCCCGCGTACCCCAGTACATGATTTCAGGCGCCACCACATGAGCACCGGGCTTGAGTGTCTCAAACAGTGCGGCGATGCCGGCCAGTCCGGAGGCAAACACCAGTGCATCATGGCCGTTTTCCAGCCGGGCAATAATCTCTTCGGCCTGATCAATGGTCGGATTGCCGTAGCGCGAATAAAGATGCCTGTCGCGAAGCTGGTAATCGTTGTCGCGGGCAAAGGTGGTCGCCGTGTGCAGCGGCGGCACTACGGAGCCGGTCGCCTCTTCAACCGAGTGCAGAGCATGGGCCACAAATGTCTCCGGTGACCTTGAATCTTCAGACATGCTGACCGCCGTTCACATGGATTTCCGCCCCGGTGACATAAGACGACGCCTCGGTGCACAGGAAGTAAATCGCCTTGGCGACTTCTTCCGGCTGGCCGAGACGGCGTAGCGGAATACTCGGGATGATTTTTTCCGTGCCCGGCGACAGGATGGAGGTTTCGATTTCTCCCGGTGAAATGGAGTTCACCCGCACGCCAAGCGGGCCGAAGTCGTTGGCCATTTCCCGGGTCAGCGAAGCCAGCGCGGCTTTTGACGTCGAATAAGCGGCGCCGGCAAACGGATGCACTGCAGTGCCGGCAATGGAGGTGACGTTGACGACCGACCCCTGCCCGGCCCTGAGTTCATCGACCAGACCGCGCGCCAGCATCACGGGTGAAAAGAAATTGACATTGAATACATGGTTCCAGTCGGCGGCACTGGTATCGAAGGTATTCATGCGCCCGCCGCCTTCAAGCTTGGGCGATATGGCCGCATTGTTTACCAGTGCATTCAGCCGGCTGCCCTGATCGGTAAGGCGTTCCTTCATTTCATCGACACCACGGCGCACGTCGTCGACATCGGCCAGGTCGATCTGGATATGATCCTCCGGTCCCATTTCCCAGGGACAGTTTTCCGGGAACGGCTGGCGTGAACAGGTGATGACCCGCCATCCGGCTGAGGAAAACCGCTTAACCGTCGCATGGCCAATGCCACGCGAGGCGCCGGTCAGGATCAGAGTCTTGCGATCGGCATTGTCAGTCTGCGTTGCGGACATGAAAGTCTCCATTGGGGAAGATCAACGATCTGGCAGGTCAGCGATCTATACGGCAATCACTGTTACGGATAAAGCCGCGTCTTGCTCCAGGCATCATCATCGCCATGACGCTGGAACGCCACCCGGTCATGCAGACGGAAAGCACCATCCTTCCAGAACTCGACATGAACGGGCTTTACACGGAACCCTGACCAGTACGGCGGACGCGGGACGTCGCCAATGGCGTATTTTGCAGCATATCTGGCAACTGCCTTTTCGAGCGCAAACCGGCTTTCAAGAGGGCGCGATTGTTGTGATGCCCACGCACCGATGCGGCTGTCGCGGGGCCGGGACTTGTAATAAGCATCCGCCTCTTCCTCGGAAACCACTTCCACCGGTCCCCTCAGCCTGACCTGGCGGCGCAGGGATTTCCAGTGAAACCCCAGGGCGGCCTTTCGCGACGCCAGTATCTCGGTGCCCTTCTGGCTTTCAAAATTGGTGTAGAACACGAAACCGCGCTCATCGAAACCTTTCAGCAGCGTCATGCGCACATTGGGCAGGCCGTCACCATCAACCGTGGCCACGCTCATGGCGGTGGGGTCGTTCGGTTCTGCCGCCCTGGCTTCTTCCAGCCATTCAGCAAACAGCTGAAACGGTTCGCTGCGGGTGGTGAAGTCTTGCTGTTCTGTCTCGGTCGTGGTCATTCCAGCCTCGGGTCAAATGTTCAATCGGTATGATCAATATGGTACGGCTTTGCCCGCTCAGCCAGTTCTTTTCCACTATAGCAACATGGGTTCGCCGAACCCATAAAGTTGCTCTAGCACTTTGAAAGCGATCAGTTTTATGAATTTTGCCTGATTCAATCAAAAATCATACTGATCCAGACACATTTGGCGGTGGACCAACTGAAGGTTTTCGTGCAAATACAGGTGACTTTCTTATGGTTTCGAACAGCAAAGGGTGTTGTCCATGACCCAGGCGGGATCAATCATGGCCGGCAAGCGCGGGCTTGTGATGGGGGTTGCCAACAACCGCTCCATCGCATGGGGCATTGCGAAGGCGGCACACAGTCACGGCGCAGAACTGGCATTCACCTACCAGGGGGATGCGCTGGGCAAGCGCGTGAAGCCGCTGGCGGCAGAACTCGGGTCCGACATCGTGCTGCCGTGCGACGTGACCGATGGTGCCTCCATGGACGCGGTGTTTGCGGAGCTGGAAAAACGCTGGGGCAAGCTGGATTTTGTCGTGCACGCCATTGCGTTTGCTGACAAGGACGAACTGACCGGGCGCTATGTGGATACATCCGAAGAAAACTTCAACAAATCGCTCAATATCTCATGTTATTCGTTCACGGCCATCGCCCAGCGCGCGGAAAAGCTGATGACCGATGGCGGTTCGCTGCTGACGCTGACCTATTACGGCGCTGAAAAGTGGATGCCGCACTACAATGTAATGGGCGTTGCCAAGGCCGCACTTGAAGCATCGGTGCGCTATCTGGCAGCTGACCTGGGCGAGAAAGACATTCGCGTCAACGCCATTTCCGCCGGTCCGATCAAGACGCTGGCTGCGTCCGGCATTGGCGATTTCCGCTATATCCTCAAATGGAACGAGAACAATTCGCCGATGCGCCGGACCGTAACCATCGACGAGGTTGGCCAATCGGGCGCCTATCTCCTGTCCGACATGAGCCGCGGTGTCACGGGTGAGGTTCACCACGTCGATTCGGGCTATCACGTCGTCGGCATGAAAAACCCCTACGCCCCAGACATGAGCCTTGAGCCGAGTGACTGACCAGTTTCCGGAGCTGTGGTTTATCCGCCATGGCGAAACCGACTGGAACCTGAGCCGGCGCATCCAGGGCCAGACCGACATACCGCTCAACGAAACCGGCCACGCGCAGGCAAGTGCGATTGCGCAGGCCATGGCAAGGCTGCATGACAGTCTCGACGGGTTTGACCTTCACGTCAGCCCACTGCACCGGCCGCGCCAGACCATGCAATACATTGTTGACGGGTTCGGGCTCGACTGGACCAGCATCACCATTGATGAACGGCTGAAGGAACTCAATTTCGGCGACCTGGAAGGCTCGACCTGGCCTGAACTCAATGCCAGGGGACTTGATCCGGAAAAAGATCCCGAAGGTTACCATGCGTTCAGGCCGAAAGGCGGTGAAAGCTATGCCGACGCCACCGCCCGGGTACGTGACTGGCTGGACAGCCTGACCCGACCGACCATTGCCGTGGCCCATGGCGGCATCAGCCGTATCGTGCGCGGCCTGGTGTTGAACCTGCCCATCGCCGAAATACCAAGTTTGCGCAATCCGCAATGGAAATTCTACCGTCTTAATGATGGTGAGATTGAATGGTTCCGGGCGAAACCAGCCGCGTAAGGGGACTGTATCCTGCCAAAATGAAAAAAGGAGGCAAAATCTGCCTCCTTTTTATTCACGTCAGCTATCAAATCTCGTGCAGCGAGCCAGCCTCGCTGCAAACAGGTTCACTGGTTGAAAATCGGCAGCTTGTAAGAAACAACCGCACGAACAGACTGCAGCGAGATGTCGTTGTTCAAGTCAAGATCATCATCGATCTCGAACACGTTCAGTTTGCCGTAATCGGTGTAGCGATACTCCAGCTTGCCGGTAAAATTCTCCGCAAGCACTGTTTCGATACCGGCACCGACCGTGAAGCCGTCAGCGTCAAAATCGTTGGTGATGACCGGGGTTCCGGTGATGACCAGAATGTCCTGTTCGAAATCGGTCCAGGTCCAGCCAACAAGGCCGTAAGCCAGGGTGTCCGGCGTTACGAGATAGCCAAGCCGTCCAGCAACCGTATAGCTGTCAGACGCTTCCAGCCTGTAACCGGTGAATCCGGGAACGCCCAAGTCAAGTTCAGCAACTGTCTCAATGGAACTTCCCGTATAGTCGAACTGAACACCGGCGACGAAATTGTTGGAAAACTGATGGTCATATCCAACCTCAACCGTGAACAAACCACCTTCCCCGGAGATGCCGTCGAGGCTTGCCAGAGTGCCCCCGGGATCAACATCAAGACTGAGTTCGTGATTGATGAAACCGTAGCCGCCGCCTGCGCCCAGCCGGAACCCGCTCCAGTTGGTAGTTGACGCCACACTGTAATCTGCGACCGGCGTTACGTAGCCACCGGGATTTCCGAACCGGTAGGAAGCAACAGCCCGAATGCTCTGCATCGACGTATCGTTGTACAACTCGAAACCGCCACCGCCCAGCAGTGAATTATCCTGATAGTCTGTGTAACGGTACTCCAGTTTGCCAGTAATGTTTGGTGTAAACCGGGTCTCGATGCCCGCACCGACCGTCAGGCCATCAAGGTCAAACGAATAACTCGCAACATTGCCCCCATTGATATCAAGGTCACCTTCAAATTCCGTCCATGTCCAGCCAACCAGGCCGTAAATCAATGTGTCCGGGTTAGCCAGCCAGCCCAGGCGGCCCAGAACCGAAAAACTGTGTGAGGCGTCCAGCGTAAAGTTGGCGTCAAAAAAACCTAAATCGACATCCAGCTCGGTGCCGATACCGGAATAAGTGTAATCTCCCATAATCCCGACAACAAAATCGCTGCTGAACTGATAGTCATAGCCGCCTTCTACGGTGAACAATCCACCCTCGCCGCCAATGCCGCTGAAGCTCAATAAATCGTCAAATCCGGGTGTATCCAAGGCAAGCCGATGGTTCACGGCGCCATAGCCGCCACCAACACCAATGTGGAACCCTGTCCAGTCGTCAGCCGGCATGACCGGCTCCGGCAGATCAGCCGCATAAGCGGTCCCAATTAAGGCTGTTGATGACAGAAAAACGGCAAAAAGCCTGGAAAAAGAACGGCCCATCCAACTCACTCCTCGAAAACCCCCGACTTACCAATTGGTTAACGATTAATCCTGCCACGGACGTTGGGTCAAGTGACAAAGGGCGAAATTGTGTCGATTTTCGGGAAGTGTGACTTATTTGCCACACTTCGAAAGCAGGGCCGGTGGCGCATTGCCGGCAGCAGGCGCCAGCCGCACTCCATTCAGTTTGACGAAGCCCGGCGCGGCGCATAAGACTTGGCGCGCAACAGGGATACGCTTTCAATGTCACACAATTCGTTCGGCCACATGTTCCGCATCACCACGTTCGGGGAATCGCACGGGGTGGCGCTGGGCTGTGTCATTGACGGTTGCCCGGCGGGTATCGCGATCACCGAGGACGATATCCAGTCGTTCCTCGACAAGCGCAAGCCGGGTACATCACGCTTCACCACCCAGCGGCGCGAACCTGACCAGGTGAAAATCCTCTCCGGCGTGTTCGAGGACGACCGCACCGAGGGTCAGGTGACCACCGGCACGCCGATTGCGCTGATGATCGAAAATGTCGACCAGCGCTCAAAGGACTATTCGGAAATCCGCGACAAGTTCCGTCCCGGCCATGCTGATTTCACCTACCTGGAAAAATACGGCGTGCGCGATTACCGCGGTGGCGGCAGATCGTCGGCACGCGAAACTGCAGCACGCGTGGCCGCAGGCGCCATAGCCCGCAAGGTGGTTGCCATGGTGGAAGTGCGTGCGGCCCTGGTGCAGATGGGCCCGCACAAGATCAACCGGGACAACTGGGACTGGAACCAGGTCAATGAGAACCCGTTCTTCTGCCCCGATGCCGAGGCTGCAGGTAATTGGGAAACCTATCTCGACGATATCCGCAAGGCGGGTTCATCGTGCGGCGCGGTGATCGAGGTCGTCGCATCGGGCGTGCCTGCCGGGTGGGGCGCGCCGGTCTACGGCAAGCTCGATCAGGACATTGCATCAGCCATGATGAGCATCAATGCGGTCAAGGGCGTGGAGATCGGCAACGGCTTCGAGGCCGCCGCCATTACCGGCGAGGAAAACGCCGACGAAATCCGCATGAAAGGCAACCAGCCGGAATTCCAGTCCAACAACGCAGGCGGCGTGCTCGGCGGCATCTCGAGCGGCCAGGACGTTGTGTGCCGTTTTGCGGTCAAACCAACCTCGTCCATTCTCACACCGCGCAAGACGGTGACCAGTGGTGGTGAGGAAACCGACATCGTCACCAAGGGTCGCCATGATCCATGCGTCGGCATTCGCGCCGTGCCGGTCGGAGAAGCCATGATGGCCATTGTGCTGGCGGATCACTATCTGCGCCATCGCGGGCAGAACGGGTAAGCTTCATGGCCCACGGATACCAAACCAAGGCGCTGCTGTTTGATGTATTCGGTACGGTTGTCGACTGGCGCTCCAGTATTATCCGCGAGCTCTCGGCATGGGGTAACGACACCCACGTGGTGGCCGACTGGCCTGCAATTGCCGACGGCTGGCGCGGGCTCTACCAGCCGGCAATGGAGCGAATTCGGGCAGGAAATCGCGGATTTGTACGCCTGGACATACTGCACGAAGAAAACCTGCGCGACATCTTTGTCCAACATGGCCTTGATGCCCCCACGGGCGAAGAGCTGCACCGCCTGGTGACGGCATGGCACCGGCTCGACCCGTGGCCGGATGTTGTTTCCGGGCTTGCGCGCCTGAAGGCCAAGCATATCATTGCGCCGTGCTCCAACGGCAATATCGCCCTCATTACCAACATGGCCAAGCGGGCCGGCCTGCCATGGGACGTGGTACTGGGCGCGGAAGTTGCGCAAGCCTACAAGCCACACCCGCAAGCCTATCTGGGCTCAGCCGATGCACTGTCGCTCAAGCCGGAAGAATGCATGATGGTTGCAGCCCATCTCGATGACCTGGAAGCAGCGGCCGAGCTCGGATTCACCACGGCCTATGTGCCGCGACCGGACGAACACGGCAAAGGGGCCGGTGCCGAGACTGCTCCGGACGGGTCGGTGGATCATGTCGGGGAAGACTTCAACGCGCTGGCTGATCAGCTTGGTTGCTAGGGTTTGTCGCAAACCACCAGTTTTGACAGAAAGACCGGGCGGCTTTCTGAATGGATCAACCCGGCCTGGCTGAATATGTCGGCCAGGTCTTCCTTGATGTAGCTGCCGTAATACGGCTCATGGAAATTCACCGGGAACGACTGCAGCATGCCGTCATAACCATCGACATCGCCCAGCTGCAGCGAGTCCATGAAAATCAGCCGTCCACCCGGTTTCAGCACCCGGGCAAATTCCTTCGCTATAATCCGCCGGACCTTGGGCGGCACTTCGTGAAACAGGTAGATGGACGTCACCACATCCAGTGACGCATCGGCAAAGGGAAGTTTTTCAGCGTTTGCGACTTCATAACCGACTGATGAATAGTCTTTCAGGTGCCGCTTTGCCTCAGCCAGGTAGGCGTCGGACAGGTCCGACAGGGTCAGGTCAATACGCGGGTATGCCTGCTTGATGAACCGGCCAAACCGGCCCGTGCCGCAGGCAATGTCGGCAATTTTCGTCTTGCGCTGGTCACGGCCGCGCATGAACTGCCACAGCGGCACAAGGCACTCCCGGCGCATGGCGTTGGTGGAGCCTGAAAACAGCACCTCGGTCTGCATGTCGTAGATTTCGGCACTGTCTTCGGTGAGATACCCACCGGTCTGATAGTGGAAATTCTGCAGGAAATACGCCGGCAGTTCATCTGCCTTGTCGGATGAATAAACCTCCGTTCCCTCACCTTTCGCCTTGCGCTCGGCGGCAACCGGCACATCGGCCAGAAACGCACGCGACGTTTTCAGAAGCCTGCCCGGCGATCCGTCGGCATCGCGCGGCAGCGGGTAGTAGCCGGCTGCTACATTGTCGAGATCACGCTGGAACGTGCCGGCCAGGCTGCCCAGCAGCCGCTCCATGCCGGGCCCTTTCTGCCGGGGTTGGTCGCGGGTCACTTCGGACACGCCCGGTTTGGTTTTGCGGAACTGCCCTGCCGCCAGGCCATGGCCCATATACCAGGCAACCCGGGCGCCCTGGCGCGCCGTGTAGGCAAGTTTTTCAAACGGTGTCAGCATGGTCTTGATAATGTGCGCCCTGGCCGTGATGTTTTCAAGAACCATGCTGCCGCATCGGGGATCTGTTCAAGTCGGCACATGAAGAAATGAACCCGTCCGTCAATCTGCCCTAGGACAGTTCAAGCTTCAGCCATTCCAGCAGCTCGGACGTGCCGTGCCGCACCTGCCAGCCGGTAGGCTGATAGATCGACAAACCGTCCGGCAGGCAAAGGCGCTCCTCAAAGGGGCGAACCACCGTGCCGGCATTCAAGTAAGAATCAATTGTCCGCCGCCAGGCCAGAGCAACGCCATGACCTTCAAGCATTGCCTGTATCATCATCGGATAGCTGTCGAAGACCGTGCCGTCGGTGCCAATCTGCAGGTCTATACCCTGGCGCGCCAGCCACGCTTCCCAACTCACCCAATCCTGAGGCTCCACCTTGTGGTGTAACAAATGGAGGCCGTTCAAGCGATCCATCGACAGAGGCAGCGTCTCGCCATCAAGGTAGGCGGGGCTGCAAACGGGGAAAACTTCGTCAGATGCCGTGAATATCTGTTTCGTGTCGCCCTGCTGCCTGCCACTGGTTTGCAGTGCAAGGTCGAACCTTTCCTCGGATTCTGCCAGTGGTTTCGTTGAGACCGTCACCCGTACCGGAATGTCCGGGTATTTCTGATAAAACCCAGACAATCTGGGCATCAGCCAATACAGCCCCTCACAAAGCTGGGAACGCAACACCACCTCGCCGCTTTCATGCTGCTGGCGCAGGTCCCGGGACGCGACCGCTACTGAATTCAGGGCTTCAGACACAACGCGTCCGAACTCGCGGCCGTGGTCCATCAGATGAACCGCCCGGTTGCGCCGTTCGAACAACCGGGTGCCCAGGTTTTGCTCCAGCGATTTTATCTGCTTGCTGATTGCCGCCTGCGTGAGGCCAAGCTCCTCACTTGCCCTGGTGATGCTGCCAAGTCGCGCGGTGGCTTCAAACGGCAGCAGACAGCTGAGAGGAGGCAGGGTACGGCGCAATTTTTCCATTACTTCAAGTTAAGTAAATTGGATGAAAAGTCAATTTACACGTACATTGAAATCAAAATAGCATAACTACAGGCTATTGAAAGATTTCACATGACAACAAAATCAGGCGTGCCGGCCGACAATCTCAGGATGGCAGTGACCGTGATCGTTCTGACAGTCATGACCCTGTCGTTCGGTGATGCGGTGATCAAGTTACTGAGCAGCAACCTCGTTCTGTGGCAGATTTTCGTCCTGCGCTCATGCCTGGCGGTCCCGCTCCTGGTGCTCATTCACAGAATGCGTTTCAACTCTGTGGCATTGCTGCCGAAAGCGCCCGGGTGGACAGCAGTCCGCAGCTTGATGCTGGCTATGATGTGGGTCTTTTACTATGCGTCGCTGCCGCATCTTCAGCTGTCGATCGCCGCGGCCGCCTATTATACGCTGCCGCTCTTCATTACGCTGTTCTCCGCCCTTCTGGTGGGAGAGACGGTCGGGCGCGCCGGGTGGTTTGCAGTGGTACTGGGCTTTGTCGGGGTCATTCTCATACTCAAACCCGCAACCGGTGATTTCAACACCTATGCCCTGTTGCCCCTGGCCTCTGCGATGTTGTACGCGCTGGCGATGATACTGACGCGGACCAAGTGTCGCGATGAGCATCCGCTGATCCTGTCAGGTGCGTTGAACATTACCTTCATCGCCGTTGGACTGCTCGCCACGTTCTCCGGCGGGTTTCTGGAAAGTCTGGGTATCTCCTCGCCCTTCCTGTCATCCACATGGGCAATGATGGGCAATGCCGAGATACTTGCTGTCGTGTTGCTTGGCATCGCGATCCTGGTGGCAAGCATCGGTACAGCCGTGGCCTATCAAAATGGCCCCTCTTCGATTATCGCAACGTTCGATTTTGCCTATGTCGGGTTTGCCGTGATCTGGGGCCTGGTTTTCTTTCGCGAGATACCCGATGGCCTGGCGGTCGCCGGCATTGTCCTGATTACCATCGCCGGGGTTATCGCGGTTCGCAGGTAGTCGCCGCATTGATGCCATTGAGCATGACCGAACCGGTCGGCCGACCTGTTGCATATCCGGAGACTTCGTTGCGAGAGCCGTCAGAGCACAGACTTGTGACGGCTTCACATTGCATGTATCCTTCGATCAATCTTGGTAACCGGCATTGATGCGAGACACGTTGCTGGCCGATGAGACGGTTCAAGTTCCAGTCTCTTACGCCCGGTTAGCCCCAAGCTTGACCTAGCGGCCTGTGATTGTGCCGCGCCGTCTCTTTCCGCCAGAGCATTTGCGGTCAACCGCCGCAAGGGAGGTAAGACGATGGGTATTGCACTGACATTGCAGGAATATCTGGACGACAGTCACATTGCATACGATGTGACGTCGCATAAAAAGACAGACTGCTCGGCACAGACAGCGGCAGTCAGTCACGTCCCGGCAGATCAGCTTGCCAAGGGAGTGATCGTGAAATGGGATGACTTCTATGTGCTCGCGGTATTGCCGGCTTCACGCCGCCTCGACATGAACCGTCTCAAGAAAGTCATCGGCGAACCGGTGACGCTGGCATCGGAACAGGAGGTCAGCATGCTGTTTCCCGATTGCAAAACCGGCGCGGTACCAGTGATCGGACCGGCCTACAAAATCGCCTCGGTGGTTGACTGGCGGCTCGATGACCAGGACGAGGTTTACTTCGAAGGCGGTGACCACCGTTGCCTCGTACATGTCAACGGCGTTCAGTTCGACCACCTGATGTACGGCATTCCGCATGCCCGGCTGAGTTCCTAGAACCTGGCGGAATTGCCGCTTTGGCCTGGAAAGCGATCCTCATCTGAAGGGTGGTGGCATGACAAATCCGATAGAGAATGCAGCTTATGTGTCGGTTGGCAGGGCGTGCGGTTTTGCAGGCCTCGGCATTTTCTGCATCGTGATCGGACTGAGTTTCGATGCCGGGCTGGCAGCGCTGGTTGGCAGCAAACTGTCGATAGCCCTGAGCCTTATCCTGCTGGCGTTCGCATGGCGCGCGCCAACGCGCAACTACAAGCGAACGGAAACCTGGCTGATCCTGCAGCCGGGTGACCGCCCGCAGGCCGACGTTGCGCAGCGGCTTATCGGCAGAACATTGCGCATTGTGTATCTGTGGTTTGCGCAACAGATTGCGGTTGTAACCATTGTGTTCAGCGTCAGTGCCATATTTTTGCAGGCGCGGGTTGTGATGTCGTAATCCAGTCGTCTGCACTCCGTTTTTCATCTCCGCAAACCGATGCCTGGGCACCAGGAACGGCAGGACCGGCTGGAACACGCCTGCTTTTTGAGAGAACCAGGCCCTGAAACTCCGCGCCCACTCCCGTTGACCGACCGATGTCGACGAATGTCCGCTGTGAGCCCTTTTCGACCTTCGAACTGTGTTGCTGACGCAGGGTTTCCAATGAGATTGGACGTAATTGTTTGAACTATGCTTGGATATTCGAAAGTCCAAAGGTCCAAAAAGTCCCATCGTCCTCTTGGCACAGGTATCGGCTGATGTTCGGGTCCTAACCGGCTTTGGTGTGGTGTCCGGTACCAAAGGGAGATGGTCATGAAACATCTTACCGTGTATTCCTCCATTGGAATGCGATTTGGGAGCAAATCAGTTGGAAGGCCAAACAACACACGGCGAAACAGCCAGCCTGCGTACTGAAGCGGAATGCATGCGCGAACGCGAGGCGGCAACGAGAGAGATTCTCGAGGTCATCAGCGAAAGCCGTGATAACGAGCAGCCGGTTTTCGAGGCCATCCTCGAAAATGCCTCGCGACTGTGCAATGCGCCACTCGCATTCCTTTCACTGGCAAATGCCGAACGCACCAATGTGCTGATCCCCGCCCATCGTGGCACCAGGTCTGAATTTGGCAATATCCTCGACGGGTTCATTGAGCCGATATCTCGCACCGAGCTGGTTGCTGTGCGCCCGATTGCAGACGGACAGATCGTACGTGAAGACGACATCAAGGACGATGAGACTTACCACAAGGGCGATCCCCGGCGACGGCAGATGGTAGATGTGGAGGGCGCGCGTTCGGTACTGGGCGTGCCGCTGATCCAGCGCAGCATGCCGCTGGGTGCCATCATCCTGTATCGCCGGGAGGTGGAGCCCTTCACCGCGGACGACGTCTCGTTGATAGAGAGTTTTGCCGCACAGGCCGTGATCGCCATTGAGAATGTCCGCCAGTTCAAGGCCCTCGAAAATTTAAATGCGGAACTCGGCAATCGGGTCCAGGAGCAGGTTGGTGAGATCGAGCGGATGGGCCGATTGAAACGCTTCCTGCCTTCTGCGGTGGCCGATACTGTGATCAGCCAGGGCTCAGATGAGATGTTGTCCAGCCATCGCGCACTGTTGGGAGTCTTGTTTTGCGATATCCGCGGTTTCACGGCATTTTGCGAAACTGCCGAACCGGAGGAGACCATCGAGATCCTCCAAACATACCACGAAGAAATGGGCAAACTCATCAATGCTCACGGCGCAGGAGTCGATCACCGCATGGGCGACGGTATCATGGTACTGTTCAACGATCCGCTGCCCTGTGATGATCCAGCCGGTGACGCAGTGCGCCTCGCCATTGCCATGCGGGCACGGATGGCGGAATTGTCCACGCAATGGAAACGGCTGGGCTACCGGCTAGGTTTTGGCGTCGGAGTCTCGCTGGGCTATGCCACGGTAGGAATGGTCGGTTTCGAAGGGCGGTTTGACTACACGGCTTCAGGCACGGCGATCAACCTGGCTTCCCGACTATGCGATGAGGCAGAAGATGGCGAAATACTTCTCAGTCCGCGAGCCGGTGTCGCAGTGGAGGATGACTTTCAAATTGAATCCAGAGGAGATATCCACCTGAAGGGAATTCGCGAACCCGTAGAAGTATTCAGACTTGCCGGTACCGCCACCACTTGAGAAACAGGACATCGTGGTGTTCTCGCGATGAGATTCAGAAAACCACGGCCTTCGGCTGTAGAGGATGCGTGTGTGGAAATCACCCCTAGCCCGGCCAGAGGTCGGTTTTAGGATGAAACTGCGACCAGGCAAACCAGAACGCCTGATGGCTGCCGATATCACTGCCATCTGCGTCCACAGCTCTGATACCGCCGGCATCAAGTTGCAGACGAACATTCTCAAAGACGATCTCCTTGCCATTCTTCAAAGCCACAAACGCCTTGCTTCGCTGAAACGCCACCGGTTTGCCGGACGCCGTGACAACGCCAATGATGTCCTCCTGAACCGGCAACCGCGGATCGACATCACCAACCGGAAATATCGGACCCTTGGCGTCCCGGCCATTGCGAAAATCAAAATCGCGGCCAAGCGCCAGCGATTCAACCAGTACCGTCGTTTCCGGATGAACCTTCTTCCAGGTACCCCAGTCGGTCGTTACCACGCTGGCTTGCTTCAGTTGCAATTTCTTCTGCGCAAGAGGGCCCGTCACCGCATTGCCCAGAAACGTGTCAAACACCGAAAATGTCCTGACGTCGTACATCACCTTGTTGGACCGGATCAGCAGTCCGGAGGTACGCAGTACCGGCCGGTCAATCCCCTCAGGCAGTCGATCGGTGAAGTAGGCTTGCGCTGCACCGCATAAAGTACAGTATGGAATACCAAGGTGCCTTCCGCCCAATGTGTCATTGACCATCTCGCGCACTTCCATGATGCGTCGCGGATAAGCCCGATACTCGCCGTTCACCTGAATGCCAAAGACGACATCATCGTCTTTGAGCCATTTGGCATCTTCTGCACTGCTTACTTTCGGGTTGTCCGCTGCAGGAATGCAATTGCACGGTTCATCGGTCGTATCGTACTTGCGGGCGTCGATAGGCACGCCTCCCCAGGAAACCAGCCTCCAGTCGATATCGCCCTCGACGAATATCTTCTCCCAACCGGGTACAGTCTCGGTAAAAATGGCTCGCTTCACCCGCAGGTAGTCAGGGGGAGCCGGAATGTTCCATGCAATGAGATGGTCCGTCACGACCCCCCAATGGTCATTGTCCGGCAGCTTTTTGTCCAGCAACTTGAAAGCGGCCTCGGCGAGCACTGTGTTCAATCGCCGCCCGCTGGTGAAGCGCATCAGGTCGCTGATAATCCAGACGATTCGGGCATCTTTGGACCCGGCGATTTCACCAAGGGCCTTCTCCTGATCATTCGCCCAGCTTGATTGCTTCACACTGTCGACAAACGCCACCTGCACAGCAGCCCGCAATTCATCCGATAGCGGGCCTTTCGGCACTGGTGGAGGTTTGCCGAATTTCTCAATCACGTGGTCAGGCAGCTGCGGCGCTTCCTGGGCCCGCAGTGCATCGATCCAGAGCAGCGAAAGCGCTACCAGCGATGCGATAATGAAGATGCGGGATAGAGAGCTTGTTGCCAGTGTCATGGAACCGCCTTTCGGGTGTTTACTTCATCCAGGACGCACAGGCCGCCGACGGGACCGCCTGTGTCATCAACAGCGCACAGTTCAGATAAACCGAGTCCCAAAAGACAAGCAGCGCGCACCAGTTTGTAATACTTGTAGTGTCAAAATGCCGAGCCGTGTGTCACGATTGCATCAGCATTCTGTGAGCGGTGATGGTCGAGCGAACCAGACTGGACTGCCCATTGTGTACTTGTCAGGCGCTGAAACCGGCGCTGTTATCGTCTGGAGAAGATCGAACGCAGACTGCCTGAAGAAGGAGATTTATCGATGGATAATTCTGCAACGCAGGGGGAACTCGAAGCCGGACGCGGGTATGAAGCGCTTTTCGTACCGGCGCTGTTTGCGCCCTGGACCGGGCATGTGCTTGACGGTGCAGGAGTGCAGGACAACGATCATGTACTGGATGTTGCCTGCGGATCGGGCGTGCTGGCGCGGGATGCGCTGGCCCGGTCAGGACAATCCGGACGTGTCGTCGGTATTGACCCGGCACCGGGAATGATCGCCGCGGCACGCGAAACCGAGCCCGGTATCGAATGGGTCCTGGGCAGCGCCGAAGCTTTGCCGTTCGACTCTGGCAGTTTCGATTGTACCGTATCCCAGTTCGGCATGATGTTCTTTCAGGATCGCAGCAAGGCGGCCGATGAAATGTACCGGGTAACGAAACCGGGCGGCAAACTGGCGACAGCCATCTGGAACTCCATCGACCAGAACCCGGCCTACAGGGACATTGTCGCTGTCCTGGACGAACATGTAAGCACCGCCGCAGGAGACGCCGTGAGGGTGCCGTTCTGCCTGGGCAATGCGAATGAAGTTGCCGATATTCTTTCACAAGCCGGTTTCGGCGACGTCGGCTTTGAAACCAAAACCGAACAGGCGACCTTCCCCAGTTCCCGGACCATGGTGGAAGTCGAACTGCGTGGATGGCTGCCGCTGTTCGGCATCAATCTCAGCGAGGAAAAAATCGCCGACGTGCTGATCAAGTCGGATGCAAAGCTGTCGAAATACGCCGCGCCGTCCGGCGAAGCCCGGTTCCAGACATCGGCCTACATCATGACGGCCCGCAAGCCGCACTGACTGACGACAAACCGGTGCGCCCCGGCGACCTAGCCCACGTCCAGCGGTTCCGTGCCGCCGGCGGAGCCATCACCTTTCAGGGTGATTTTCTCGATCCGCGCCTCGGCGGCTTTCAACTGCTTGTCGCAATGGCTCTTGAGTTTCTCGCCACGCTCATAGATGGCGATCGAGTCTTCCAGGGAGACCTTGCCGGCTTCAAGCTTTTCGACAATCGCTTCCAGTTCGGCCAGAGCGGCCTCAAACGTCATGTCTGCAATGGCAGGAGCTTTGTCAGTCATCAGTATTCATCCTCATCAACCGGTTGCGCGGCCTCGCCTGTGCCATGCATCAATGCCTTGACATGCACACCGACCGAGCTTGACAGCCCGGCCAGATCATAGCCGCCTTCCAGCATGGATACGATACGTCCGTCGCAGTGTTTTGCCGCAATGTCCATCAGCCTCAGTGTGACCCAGGCAAAATCTTCTTCTTTCAACTGCAGTGAGCCGAGCGGGTCGCGTTCATGGGCATCAAAGCCCGCAGAAATCATCACAAGGTCGGGCTGGAAGGCATCAAGCGCCGGGAAAATGCGCGACAGCATGGCTTCACGAAACACGTCCCCGCCGTCGCCGGCGCTCAGGGGCGCGTTGAAGATATTACCCTCACCGGTTTCCGACACTGCACCCGATCCCGGAAACAACGGCATCTGATGGGTGGACCCGTAGAACAGGTCTTCATGCGACCAGAAAACATCCTGCGTCCCGTTGCCGTGATGCACGTCAAAATCCACCACCGCCACCCGGTCAAGATCGTAGATTTCGCGGGCATAGTGAGCCGCAATGCCGATAGAGCCAAACACGCAAAAGCCCATGGCGCGGGCTGCTTCGGCATGATGGCCGGGCGGGCGGACAGCGCAAAAAGCATTGTTGACTTCCATGTTCATGACCGCGTCGACGGCGCGCGTGCCGGCACCGATTGCTCGATAGGCGGCTTCAAGCGTGGAGGCATTCATCCAGGTGTCCGCATCCAGCGCAATCTCGCCTTCGGTCGGGCTCGATTGCTCGATGGAATGGACATAGTCTTCCGGATGCACCAGCAGCGCATGGTCACGCTGGCCCATGGGGGCTTCTTCACGGCGCAGATCCTCAAAGTGAGGATGAGACAGAATGCGCTCCACCGCCCGCATCCGGTCGGCGCGTTCGGGATGGCCTTCGGGCGGTTCGTGCTCGGTGAAAACATCGTGGTGCAGAAGCAGTGTACTCATGAGGGTGGAAGCCTTCCCCGGCAAGTTTGTTGTGAGGCTGAGTGTTGCGGGAAACCGGTGGCACAATCAAGTCCACAGGCCGGTTTCATGTCCCTCATTTCGCACCGGAACGCCGTCAGCGCACTGCCAGCAGGTCAGGCGTAACCTCGGTAATGGCTTGCGATCCATCACGCACCATTGCGGCGAGGCCGGCCACCTGCGGCACGTGCATGGCCGAGAAATAGGCAAGCATCCGGGCGCTTGCCTCGGCCTGCGGTGCATTGCGGCCACGTGCAGCAAGCGCGGCCCTGGCAAGGCCGAAGGCGCCCGCCGTCAGGCCGAACAACCGCAAGTAAGGTGTTGCCGATGCCAAAGCGCGCTCGTCACCGCTCGCCAGCCAGCTGCCGACCTCACGTGAAGCGGACTCCAGTGCCTCGATTGCCTGCGACAGACCGTCTGCATCACTACCAAGCGCAGATGCGGTTTTACGCATTTCGCCGATCAGCTTTGAAAGCGTTTCGCCGCCGCGCAGGGCAACCTTGCGCGTCACCAGGTCAAGTGCCTGTATGCCATTGGTGCCCTCATAGATCGGGGTAATGCGGGCATCGCGCAAATGCTGGGCAGCGCCGGTTTCCTCGATATAGCCCATGCCGCCGTGCACCTGCACGCCGTCGGACGCCACCTCGACGCCGATATCGGTACTGAATGCCTTGGTAACGGGCGTCAAAAGCGCCGCCAGGTCGGCATTGTCTGCGCGTTCTGCTTCAGACGCCGCCAACCGGGACATATCGATGGCACGTGCGGTGAGATAACAGATCGACCGGGCGGCCTGGGTTTTCGCCTTCATGTCCATCAACATGCGGCGCACATCCGGGTGCTCAATGATCGGCATGGGCTCAGCATCGCCCTTGTTGCGGCCCTGACGGCGTTCATGGGCATAGGCAAGCGCCTGCTGGTAGGCGCGTTCGGCAATGGCGACACCCTGCATGCCGACGTGAAGACGGGCATTGTTCATCATGGTGAACATGCAGTTCAGGCCACGGCCCTCGTCTCCGACAAGCCAGCCGACTGCGCCGCCGTCATCGCCAAACCGCATGGTGCAGGTCGGCGAGGCATGGATGCCCAGCTTGTGTTCGAGGCCGATGCATTTGACGTCGTTGCGCCGGGTCGGATTGCCTGCTTCATCGACGAGGAACTTCGGCACCAGGAACATGGAAATTCCACGTGTGCCCTCAGGTGCGTCCGGCAGGCGTGCCAGCACCAGATGAATGATGTTCTCCGTCAGGTCATGCTCGCCATAGGTGATATAGATCTTGGTGCCGGTGACGGCATAGCTGCCATCGTCCAGGGCTTTCGCCTGTGACCTGACGCCCGACAGGTCCGATCCTGCCTGCGGCTCGGTCAGGTTCATTGTCCCGGTCCAGTCACCGGCCACCATCTTGGGCAGGAACTGCTGCTTCAACCGGTCGGATCCATGCGCTTCTATGGTTTCCACTGCCCCCTGGGTCAGCAGGGTACCGATACCGTAGGCATTGGATGCGGTGTTCCACAGTTCCTGCACCGCAAGCGACACCATGATCGGCAGGCCCTGCCCGCCGAGAGCCTCGTCACACGGCAGCGACGCCCAGCCTGCCTCACACCATTGTTTGTAAGCGGCCTGCCATCCCGGTGCGGTTGCGACCGAATTGGTGTCGGGGTCCAGCGTGCATCCGTGCTGGTCACCGTCGCGGTTCAGCGGCGCGACGACATTGGCCGCGAACTTGCCCGCCTCCTCCAGGATCGCCGCGACGACATCATCGGACAACTCGCCGAACACGCCCGATGACATCAGGGTCGAAAACCCGGCCACGTCGTTGAGAGTATCGTGCAGGGTTTGTGTGTGCGGCGAAAACATGGACGGCTCCAGCGTGGTTTGACTTGACGAGACAGGTGTTATAGCGGCAAGGCATGCATCCTGACCCGCAACAGCTTTATCATTGATACTATCCAACATGAGCCACGTCACTAAAGACATTGCTGCCGCCGCTGCAGCCTTGCGCGACGGCGCCCTGGTCGCCTTTGCCACCGAGACCGTTTACGGCCTCGGCGCCAATGCCTGTGACGGACAGGCCGTGGCGCGCATTTACGAGGCCAAGGGCAGGCCTTCGTTCAACCCGCTGATCGTTCACGTGCCTGCGGCCGAGGACGCCTTCAAGCTGGGCAGGTTCAACGCCGATGCCATGAAGCTGGCGGAAGTCTTCTGGCCCGGTCCGCTGACAATCGTGGTCGAGCGCGCCGATGACTGCCCGGTGAGCAAACTGGCCAGCGCCGGGCTGTCTTCACTGGCAATCCGTGTGCCGGGACGGGAGAGTGCGCGCGAATTTCTGCAGCTGGCGGGTTGCCCGGTCGCGGCACCCAGCGCCAACATATCCGGGCAGATCAGCCCGACCATGGCGCAGCACGTGGTCACCGGGCTGGGCGAGCGCATCTGGGGTGTCGTGGACGGCGGCACTTGCGAAGTGGGACTGGAATCGACCATCGTCAGTTGCCTCGGTGAAACACCGGTGATCCTGCGCCCCGGCGGATTGTCACGGGAAAGGATTGAGGAAGGCCTGGGCAAACCTGTCGATTTCCAGACCGGATCGACCAATGACCCGATTTCACCGGGCCAGCTGGCCAGCCACTATGCGCCGAACGCCGCAGTCCGGCTGAACGCAAAGGACGCCCGGCCGGGTGAAGCCTACCTGGCCTTCGGCAAACGCGAACCGGAAGCGCACATTGTGCGCAACCTCTCCCCGACGAAGAACCTCAACGAAGCAGCGGCAAACCTGTTCGCCATGCTGCACACACTCGACATGCTGGGTGCTGAAACCATAGCCGTTGCACCAATCCCGGACGAAGGGCTGGGAGTGGCGATAAACGACCGTCTGGAGCGAGCCGCCGCACCACGCGACTAGATCAGGATGACATTGGCTGTAACGACCAGCGCCCACGGGTCACCCAGCGAAGGCTGGCGGCTGTAATGATATCGCTATTAACGCAATGGTTTGACCACAGGTGCGGCTTTCATCTTCCGCGCTTTTAAAATACAAACCTCAAGATGGCTGCGTGACACCCGTCCCGAAAACCTGCTGTAGTGTACTCAATGGCGCAGATGGACGGAGAACGGTCGTTCGTTGCGGCGCAGCACCACGATAGTTTCACCTTCGAAACCGGACTCTTTTGTTCTGTGCTTCGCATGTCCGTTATGTGCCAAGAGGCACCGTGTGGTTGCGCTGGCGCTACGGGCGAATATGCCCCTCACAGAATTGATGAACTCTGCTCGATGACGACAGCCCTTCTAATCCTGACAATGTCCGAGCAACCAACTCTTAAAAACACGTGCGGGTTTTGAGAGGGAGATTCCGTATGGAACCGCTAAATGATAGGCAAAGGACGTGTCAAATGCGCGCCCAAATGGGTTGACCAGGACCCCACTTTCAAGCTCACTTTCAATCATGCTATGGGGGAACAACGAGACACCCAGACCGTTAATCGTCGAACTCAGTTGAAAATGGGGCTCCTGGGGGATCATTTTCACTTGGGACGGATAAAACTCCAATTGGTTTTTGGTGAACCACTCCTGCCACCTTAGTTCGTCGTCTACGTGAAATAGCGTGCAGTTGTTCAGGTCTATTGGTTCAGTGATCGAATTTTCGCGCAGATAATCGGGACTACAGACGACAACCATTTTCTCCGTCCATAGGCGCGTGGCGTGAAATTCTTCCCAATCTCCGAGACCCCATAGAATGCCCAAATCAGCAAAATCACCCGGGCGTTCTTTTGTTGCGTAGGTGTTGTTATGGTTGTGAAACGACAGCTGTATATCTGAGTGTGCCTCCCAGAAACTCCCCAGCCGGGGCGATAACCACCGACTGGCAAACATCGGCAAAATCGCCACGCGCACCACTCCCGTTTGACCCGATGCCTTTTCCAGTCCGGTTTGGATTGACCTCAAGCCGCTTTCCACGTGTGTTGCAAGAACCTCTCCGTGAGAGGTTAGGGCCAGACCGTCGCGTTTTCTCTCAAACAGAGGGGCGTGCAGTTCGTCCTCCAGTTTTTTGATGTGGTAGCTCACCGAGCTCTGACTGATGCTCAAAAACTGCGCCGCGTGTGTAATATTCTTCAGGCGGGAAACGACGCTAAACACCTGGATTGAATTGAGGTTTCGGATCTTATTCATTGAGAAATGAAACTTTCTGCTCGGTCAGCAACACAATCAATCATCTAATTATTCGATGGTCCAGCGATTCTTTAGATGGGCATTCAAGTCAAATACCGTTGAACAGGCACTCAAGTTCCGTCAACTTTATCGCGTCGCTTTTGCGACTATGGGCAACCTCCCAGCCCGTTCAAACGTAGCTGACGCCTATGAATTGAAAAGAAATCAACAGGAGAGAGAGATGAAGACAGTTTTTGCAAACTTACGTATGTGTGGATTGCTCATCGCGTCCGTCTTGACGGTGGGAATTTTTGCGACAGCGGCGTCTGCGGAAACCACGCTTGAAAAAATAAAGCGGACTGGAAAAGTAACTGTGGGGACGGAGGCTGCCTTTCCTCCGTTCGAATTCGTCGAGGATGGCAAGATCGTCGGTTACGGCAAGGATATTCTCGACACCATCGTTGCAGATCTCGGCGTTGAATTGAACCAGCTTGACCTGCCCTGGCAGGGAATTCTGCCTGGAATTCTGGCGGGCAAGTTCGATTTCGTCGCAACAAGTGTGAGCGTCCGTCCAGAGCGAGCAAAAAAGTACGCCTTTACAGTGCCAATCGCAGAAGGCACGACCTGGATTATGAAACGCAAGGGCGACACCTCTGTGATGAAAGTGGATGACATGGCAGGAAAAATTGTTGGCACACAGCTCGGCTCGGGAAACGAAAAAGCAGCAAAAGAATTCGAAACAGACATGAAATCCAGAGGTGTAAAGGGTTATGGCGAACTAAAACTCTTTACGTCTTATCCGGAAGTGACACTTGCATTGGCAAATGGCACATTGGATGTAGCTGTTCAGAACCTTCCAAACTTGGCGGTAATCATCAAAAATCAACCGGGCGTGTTCGAACTAGTCGGACCCATCACCGACAAGAGCTATATGGGCTGGGTAACACGCCCTGAAGACACCGACTTACGCGACTACTTGAGTAAAAAAATTCTTGAAATGCGCGACAGTGGAAAAATTGATGAGCTCCAGGACAAATGGTTTGGTTTCCGGATGAAGATCCCCAGTGAAGGGTATTTGCCAGACGGCGCACTCTAAGCGCGGAGACGTACAGACTACACCGCCCCTGACTGAAGTTAGGGCGGTGTAGTTTCCGAACCTATTAGTTGGCCTTGGAGTATGCGGCTGGCTGCGTTCTCATGAGGAATTGCCTCCGTGAAGTTCGATATTTCCTATACACTCGATGCGTTTCCTCGTCTCTTTGAAGGGGCGCTGATTACACTCGAGGTTGCACTGATCGGATTTGCGCTCAGTGTCACGTTGGCAACTCTTTTGACCGTTGTGCGGACGGCCCTAAATTCTCGCGTTCTCAACGTCGCAATTGCTGTTTACATAAGTTTCATTCGTGGAACCCCACTACTGGTTCAAATTTTTCTTGTTTACTATGTGCTCCCGGTGTTCGGCCTCAATATCGGCCCGGTAACGGCTGGCATACTGGCGTTAACACTCAATAGCGCTGCGTTTGTGATCGAAATTTTGCGAGGTGGCTTGGCATCGATACCCAAAGGCCAATCTGAGGCCGCGCGCTCGTTGGGATTATCGGGATTTGCGCTTTGGGGCAAAGTTATACTGCCACAGACCTTTATGTCTTCGGTTCCACCACTCGTGAATGAATTTACCCAGGTGCTCAAAGCTACAGCCCTGCTTTCTACCATTACTGTTGTCGAGCTGATGCGTGTTTCTCAACAGATATTCAGCAGCAATTATCATCCCGTCGAAGTGCTTTCTGGCGCCTTTGTGATGTATTTTTTGATGTGCTTTGTCGTAAGCCGGTGTTCGTCGCTGCTTGAAGCTAACTTTGCAATCAGGCGGGCTTAGAGAAACAATGAGTCTCGATTTCTCAATTTTTGTGAACTACGGCCCGCAGCTGGTTCTCGGTTTCTGGATGACCATAAAAATTGTCGTTTGTGCGATCATTCTCGGCATGCCGTTCGGGCTGATCCTCGCACTCGGGCGACGATCCAGGTTTTTGGTGTTCCGAGCAGTCTGCGCCTGCTTTATCGAAGTATTTCGAAATACACCGTTCATAATTCAGGTGTTTTTGTTTTTCTACGTGCTGCCGTTTTATGGTGTCCGGCTAGCCGCTGAATATGTCGGAGTGCTGGCGTTGGCGGCATTCGGGAGTGCTTATTTTGCAGAGGTTATTCGCGGCGGCATTGAAGCTGTCGCCAAGGGGCAACTGGAGAGCGCGCGTGCAACCGGAATGACAGACTGGCAAGCCATGCGCCATATTATTTTGCCGCAAACACTGCCGATCATCTTGCCCCCGCTTACCAACCAGACACTTTCTCTGGTCAAGGAATCTGCCATCTTGTCCACGATTACCGTCCGCGAACTCACGATGGCCGGTATCACTGTGCAGGCCGAGACCTTTCGCCCGTTCGAAGCGTTTATCATGATTGCCCTGTTGTATTGGGGACTGAATGAGACGATCGCCACGCTTATGCGCCGGATCGAGCGCAAGGCGTCCAGGCGTCCCGGGTCTGATCCAACGGCTACAGCGACGCGTTCAGCCCCTGCTGTGAACAGAGGTTGAGGATATGGTTTCCAGCTCCACAGCCCCCGGCAATTTTCTCGAACTGATCGGCTTGCACAAAACTTTCGTGGACATCGTTGCATTGAAGGATGTTTCGCTCTCTGTCGCCAAGGGCGAAGTGGTTTGCATCATCGGCCCAAGCGGTTGCGGTAAAAGCACCCTGTTGCGCGCCGCCAACTGGCTGACCCCGCCAGATGCTGGCGAAGTTCGATTAGGCGGCGAAACAGTCGGCTCAGCGCCGGAGGGTCGCGCGACATCAGAGCGATTGAGAAACCTCAATAGCTTACGGGCTCGCATCGGAATGGTATTCCAACAGTTTAACGTCTGGCCACATTTGAACGCCTTGGAAAATGTGATCTGCCCGCAGGTAGTTGTTGCAAAGCGCTCGCGCGAAGTGGCGGAAGAGAACGCACGTAAAATGCTCTCCGAAGTCGGCCTTAATGACAAGATATCTGAATGGCCGGACAATCTTTCAGGGGGGCAAAAGCAACGGTTGGCGATTGCCCGGGCGCTCGCGATGGATCCCGTCTTGATGTTGCTCGATGAGCCCACGTCTGCGTTGGATCCCGAATTGGTGGCCGAAGTTTTAACCGTCCTGCAACGTCTTGCCGAAAAAGGCATGACGATGATCGTTGTTACACACGAACTCGGCTTCGCTTCCAGGGTGGCTGACAGAGTTGTGTTTATGGAAGGTGGCCAGATCATCGAAGAGGGAGCGCCGGAGATTATTTTGCGGAATCCGAAAACCGAACGGCTCCAACTCTTTTTGGAAAAGCTTAGCATTACGGCCTTCATGCCGAACCCGGATAATCCCGGTAAATAGACGACGAAATGAAGTCAGGGACTCCACAATCGAGGTCGATGTCGAGCTCCATGGCAAGTTTAAGAATATCAGGTCTGTTTCCAGGATGACCTGGCTCATCAATGTCTAGAAAGGAAACGTAGTAAATGGCACGAAATCTCACAGCGGCACCCAAGAGAGAATTCCAAAGTTTCCATGATTTTCCCATTGTCACAGACTTGGACAACCTGGAAGCAGACATTGCAATATTGGGGATTCCGTTTGGCGATCCCTATTCGATGGGTGAGGCCAGCAACGATCAGTCGAACGCACCAACCCACATACGGCGCTATTGTGAACGCGCTCTTCGCGGCCTTGACCGGTATGACTTTGACATTGGCGGCACCCTGTTGGACGGGCGTGACATCAAGGTTGTCGATTGTGGCGATGTCACTGCTGAGGCCAAGGATGTTGCGGGGAACCATGACCGCTCTGAACAAGTGGTCCGCAAAATACTCGCATCTGGAGCACTTCCGATCATCCTGGGCGGCGATCATGGCGTTCCGATCCCGGTTTTTCGTGCGTATGAGGGGCGTGGACCGATCACTTTGGTCCAGGTCGATGCTCACGTCGACTGGCGGGATGTTTTTCATGGTGTGAGCTACGGCCTGTCGAGCGTTATCCGACGCGCTTCGGAGATGGACCACATCGGCGACATCTATCAGATTGGTTTGCGGTCCGCCGGCAGCGGGCGGCCAGAAGAGGTCGAGGCGGCTCTTGCCTACGGCTCAAACCTCATCTCAGACGTGGAACTTCAAGAAGTCGGCATGAAAGCGATTTTGGACCGCATTCCGGCTGGAGGTGACTATTACCTGACAATAGACGCCGACGGTGTTGATCCAACCATCATGCCAGCGGTAGCTGGTCCTGCCCCTGGCGGCGTCAACTACTCACAAATGCGAACTTTGATCCAGGGTTTGGTCAAGAAGGGCAATGTTGTGGGGATGGATATCGTTGAGATTACGCCAAGCCGTGATGTCAACGGCATTACAGCCATCACTGCCGGCAGATTTATGTGCAACCTGATCGGTACCGCCGTTAGAGCCGGTTATTTTGATAAGAAATAGGGTACGCCGTTCGGATCGCTTGCCTGTTTGACAGGCGGCCGTTTCATGGCGACTGCAGCGCGAGGCAAGAGGTTATCAATGACGGCACACAATCATGCGATACAAACACTAGCGGACGCAGTGCTGTCGATGGAGATCGAGAATGTTCCTGATGATGCGGTGAACAACGCCAAGCGATGTTTGATCGATGTATGCGGTGTGACACTTGCAGGGGCGAAGACAGATTCAGCAAAAACACTTTATGAAACTGCGGTAGAAACCTATAAGCCAGGGTGCTGCAACATCCTGGGAACTTCACACGTATTGAATGCACCCGGGGCGGCGTTTGCCAATGGTGCAGCCGCGCATGCACTTGATTTTGATGACAACTGCTATGCAGGTATCGTGCATGGATCGGCGGTGGTTTTCCCGTCAGTGTTGGCGATTGCGCAGCAGCGAGGTGCAACAGGCGCTGAGTTGTTGCTTGGTTTCGTTACAGGTCTGGAAGTTGAATTTGCCGTCGCCAAAGCCCTGTCCAATTCTATTTATGACAGGGGGTGGTGGACAACCTCGGTGCTCGGGACAATAGGTAGTGCCGCCGGTGCCGCCAAAATCGCCCGCCTCGACAATGAAACGACAAGAAATGCGCTTGCCCTTGCTGTGGTTGGCGCGGGTGCAACACGCGCTGTTCGAGGAACCACTGCAAAACATTACTATTGTGGACGCGCCGCTGAAAGTGGTGTTTTAGCGGTGATGGCAGCCGAGCGAGGCGCCACCGGGCCCATCAACGCATTTGAAGATCAATCCGGGATTGCACGTGTACTAAATGGCGCCGAATTTGATCCCAAAGCAATCGAGGCGTTGGGAGTGGAGTTTGGTATTTCTCAGCCTGGCGTTGATATCAAGAAGTACCCGGTCTGCTACGCAAGCCACGCCGCTGCTGATGCGACCAAGGAAATCATGAATTCCAACGGTTTAACTGCCAATGACGTAGCCGCCGTCACATGTACGGTGCCGCCCCTCGTGGCATCCAATTTGACATATTCCACCCCGAAGACCGCTGCTGAAGCCCAATTCAGCTTGGAGTTTGCGATCTCATCAATCATTGAGCACGGAGACATAGAACTCAAGCATCTTGAGACTGCCATACTGACGAGCCCGCCAATCGAGCGGCTTTTGGGGAAGATTGTGGTGAAGGTGGGCGATGTTCCAGAGCGATACAGATCTGCGGAGTCGATCTGTCCCGAATGGGGGAGTGTCGAGTTGGTGACACATTGCGGGGCCCGCAAACTCGCCTTTGCCGCATCGCCAATTGGGTCTGCGTCGAGACCACTATCAGATGATATGTTACAGAAAAAATTTAACTCGTGCGCCGAGTATCGCAACAGCGCGAACGCACCTCTTTTTCTGTATGGCAGAATGCGCAACATTGAGCTCATTGGGAATGCTCAAGAGCTGTTTACATAACTCAAGCGTTCCAGGCCAAAGGCAGTTCGCTAACACCTATATGGTCGAAAATGTGCTGTGCAATTTTCAACAATGCTTCATCCTGTCCGAAGCGCCCAACGATCTGGAGGCTGTAGGGCAGATTTCTATCATCGATCCCGGTTGGAATCGCGATGATTGGCAGCCCGGTGTAACTCCAAATCGCATTCATACGAAAATCACCCGTAGAACTGAGGCCTTCCGGCGCCAGATCCGGCGCCACCGGCGAAACCCAGGCATCGATAGCTTGTGCTTTCATAAGATCCTGCATCCAGAGCTGCACGCCCCTGGCTTGCTTCAGGCTTCGCGCCAGAGTCTGCTCGGATATGGATTGTCCAAACTCCAGAATGGCGCGAGCCATGGGTCCGTATACGTTTCGGAACTCTGCAAACCAGGCTTCATGGACCCGATAGAGTTCAGCATTGGCGATCAGGTCATGGTTGTCATTGTGGATGGATATGTCTTCGCACAAAACGATGGGCTTCAGTCCGGCGCCCAAGCGTTCCAGCACCTGAATTTTTTCCCGAAACTGAGCAAGGAGACGCGGGCGTGCAAGATTGAGGTAAGATCCTTTCGGCACCCCGATGGACAGATTGACCGCAGGCCCTTCTTCAACCCGCTGCCAGTCGCTCACCAGAACTGGCAGCGCGGCAGCAAGCGTCGACATATCTTTTGCAAACAGCCCGATATGATCCATGGATTTCGAAAAAGGCAACACCCCGTCCAGCGCCACGCGTCCAAAACTCGGTTTGTAACCAACGGTCCCACAATAGCCGGCAGGCCGTATCACAGAGCCTGATGTTTGGGTTCCGAGGGCGATATCACAAAACCCGGCAGCGACAGCTGCAGCAGATCCGCTGGACGAGCCACCTGGTGTGTGAAGCAAATTACGGGGGTTTCGCGTTGGGCCCGGATCTGACACCGCGAACTCTGCCGTAACGGTTTTACCCGCCATGACCGCCCCGGCGTTGACCAGACGTGTTACACAACTCGCTTGCGGCCCCTCAAACAGTTGGGCGGGCAGTTCAGAGCCACATCGCGTGCGATATCCATCGACGTTTATGATATCCTTGACACCAAGCAGCAGGCCGGCGAGTGGCAGATCTTGATCGATTCCCGAACTCGCTTCCAAAACACGGTCGCCATCAAATGTACCTTCGACAAAAGCCTGCACGCTGGGTTCGTACCGTTTGATGAAATCAACACGCTTTTTCATCAGAGCAGGTCGTCTTCTTTGACGATAAACATGGGATGTTCCTTGCGTCCTTCGCGAAGTTGGACAATGTGATTTGCCGTTGCCAACCGCTAAACCATTCCCTATCTCAACGTTTCGCTCATAATCAGAAATCTCATGATGAAGGTCGTGCGCAGCAGCTGGGGAACAGGCGGGGCTGGGGAGGGTACTTATTATTCTCCAGATGCGAGATCGGGCAGCTTGACTGAACTGCCCTTCCTTATGCAATTGGCAGTTCGATAAGTTTGACGAAGCGGGTTGATTAATTCAACGGTTTTATCACGCATTGCTATCCAGATAATCTCGCAAGGCATCGAATTGTTAGATGCAAAAATGACCCTTGTCCTGTGCTACCATGTTGCGGTGAGAAGCGCTGGGGTCGAACAAATGGCGCACTAGTTTGATGATACACTGATATGTCTGCAACGGGTCTTTGCCGTGTCGAAACGGCTGTTGATTGTTTGCTCACGGCCTACCCGAGCGCTGATCGCTGCCGCAGGTTCCTGCAGTTCCTGATCCATGGTAAATCTTGGCGATTGAGATTATGAACTGCAGGAACCCTGCCCCTATAACCGGTATGGCTCATGTTTGAGACAGATCCCCGTCTAAGTGCTTTACCAACGCCTGCGTTGGTCCTTGATGAGTTACGGATGCGCCGCAATATCCAACGGTTGGCGGATCACATCACCGGCAAGGGCGCCACTCTCCGGCCACATCTGAAAACGGTCAAATCGATCGACATTGCCAAGTTGCTTCTCACGGAAGGTGCGGGTCCAGCAGTTGTTTCGACTTTGGCGGAAGCCGAGGTATTCGCCGGTGAGGGCATTCGCGACATCACCTATGCGGTTGGGATTTCTCCCCAAAAACTCGACCGCGTAGCCGCAATTCGTGCCGGTGGTTGTGACTTGTCAGTCATTCTCGACAGTATTGAACAGGCTGAGACAGTGAATGAGGCTTCGCGCCGTCATGGTCAGGCCATTCCGGCCCTCATCGAATTCGATTGTGACGGCCATCGTGGCGGTGTGGGTCCCACCGACCCTGTGCTTGTGGAGATCGGCCGCACCCTGCACGAGGGCAAGGCCGAACTGCGGGGCGTGTTGACCCATGCGGGCGAAAGCTACTCAGCCGTCGGCAGAGACGCTCACGTGGCCTTTGCGGCGCAGGAATGCAAGGCAGCCGTGGCTGCAGTCAAAAATCTAAGGACGGCGGGCCTGCCTTGTCCGGTTGTCAGCATCGGTTCAACGCCAACAGCCCACGCGGTAGAGAACCTGGATGGCGTCACGGAGGTGCGGGCCGGCGTGTATGTCTTTTTCGACTTGGTGCAAGCCGGCATTGGTGTGTGCGAACTGGAAGACATCGCCTTGTCTGTTTTGACTACGGTAATCGGTCATCAGCGTGAGAAAGGCTGGATATTGATTGATGCAGGATGGATGGCGCTTTCTCAGGATCGGGGCACTGCTCAGCAGGAAGTAGATCAAAGATATGGTGTTGTCTGCGACGATGCTGGCAATGTCTTACCAGACCTGATTGTCATCAAGGCCAATCAGGAGCATGGCATTGTAGCGGTCAGGTCCGGGAGAAGCACCCCTCTGCCTGACATACCGCTGGGTACGCGGCTGCGAATTCTGCCCAACCATGCCTGCGCCACGGCCGCACAATTCAACCACTACAATGTCATAACGCCTGAGCCGGATGCGCCGCTAAAAATGTGGCGCCGTTTCGGCGGATGGTGAGGAAACAAAGAATGAAATTTGTCCCGGAAGAGATTTCGGCTGAAATTGCTTTTCACGAACTGGCATACAATGCGATGTGCGATGCGCTGATTGCCGCTAGCGAGAAAGGTACGGCGATCTTCCCGGTGGTTCAGGCTCATGGCAGCGATGCATTCGGAACACCGCAGTGTAATTCGATTATCATTCTATTCGATCAAAATTGCGGGCGCACGGGTGTCGCGGTCGAAGCGGGACAGCTGAACGCCTATCTCACTGCGGCGGCAGATGCCGTTGCAGCGGATGTTCTGGCACACCCTGACGCTTCCCCCTTTGCGATCTCCCGAACCAGCCCCGAGTCATTTGCGAACTCCAACATACCTCTGCAACGACGGAACTATCCGCAATCGGCGATGTGCCTACTGGCCGTGCTGAAGGGCGTACAACACAAGACGACATTGCAAATACGGCAGTTCCGGATTGCCGGTACAGGACCTGTTCGTGGCACAAGTGGTTCTTGAGCGCCTTCGGCCTTGAGCAATTTGTCAATACGACTCGGCTTCCGAAGTCATTTGCTCGCTCAACCCATGTCGCGTAGTGGGTGTTCGTGGCGGCCCGCAACACCGGTTTTGTCCGCATAGCCGGTATCCCGCCATATCTACCCATGTCCAATATGGGTCAAAAGCGGCCGGTTTGGGATTGCGCCTAAGATGACTGCTTTGCCCCAATAACGGACCCTTCTTGGTGATTGAAAGGACGGCGGCTTTGGGCTGAAGACGTCAGGCATTCGAGAGTGCAGATGCCATTCGATGCTCGTTTTTTGAACGATGCTCCCTATATTATGGTCATGAACAGACGTAGGTTTATCCAATCGCTGGTTGCGGTGTTTTCTCTGCCAGCCAGTCCAGCATTGTCATTGCAGTCCGTCACAACTGCCCTTCCAGCGGCTGCGGCGGTTCCGGCGCAGGCCCGGTCATGGGCTGTTTACATGTCTACTCTTCACGGAGAATGCACGCCGCGGGCTTTGCAAAGCTTGCTGAACATCCCTGAAATCGATGCAAAAAGATATGTCAGCCACCTGATTGCAGACGGCGTACTCAAGCCGAACCCGCTTTTGCAGAAATCCGTCTCCGAAATTGTAAAGACCATCGAAAACAGCCCTTTGGATAAGGTCAAAGGACGTTTGGAGATGAAGGCGCGGGCTGAACCGGAACAGCTGGAAAACCGAGACCCGGCCGATGCAGTCGAATGTCCGGATAACGGGGAAGAAATGCCGGAGGAGCTTCCCGAGGTTGATCCGGCAGTTCTCGCTGAAGATGAATTTGCGGAAGAGCAAACCCAGGCACCAAAAGAAGGGGTGGCGATAAACGACCGCCTGGCCCGGGCCGCTGCACCGCGCGATTAAACACGACTTGCATCCTGGTCTTCGCGTCCAGCCAGGCGGTTTAGAACTTCTCCAGGTGCTCCAGCAACAGCGCGATGAATTTCCGGCACGGCAGACTCAGCATCTGCGTGCGCGAGGTTATCATTGCGGTTTCATGATAGATTGCCGGCTTGAAAGGCCGCCACGTCACGCCGTCGGACAGGTTCGCCTTGCCGTTGATGGGATCGACGATGGCAACGTCGGCACCCAGCGCCACGACGTTGCGGACAATGGCAAAATAGTAGGTCGATACAGTCCGCCTGATATCGACGTTCGCCTTTGACACCAGCGCGTCAAGTTGCCGGTCGACCATGTGATCACCGGTGATATGCACCACGGACCTGCCTTCGAGATCAGCCGACGTAATGACCTTCTTCGCGGCAAGGGGGTCGTCTTCATGCATGATGCAGACACACTCCAGCCGGAACAGTTTGGCGTTAAGGCCGGCCACCGGAACGGGCGTATCGATAAACCCTATGTCAATCTGACGACCGCTGATCCATGACGCAATGCGGCGCGAACTGTGCATGACAACATCGATCTTGATGCCGGGGTTGCGGCGCTGAAATTCCACGATGATCTTTGGCAGGAAGTTCACGGCCAGGGTGCCGTTCGTGGCGATGCTGATGCTGCCTGTCGAGCCGGTTCTTATTTCTTCAGCGCGCTGTTCGATCCTTGAGAAGGCAAGCAAGCCCTGCGAAACCTCGCTGCTCAGTTGAAGCGCCTCCTTGGTCGGTGCAAAGAAGCCTTTTTCGCGGTGGAACAGCTTGAAGCCGAGCTCGGTTTCAAGTTTGCCCAGTGCAATGCTGACAGCGGGCTGGGTCAGGTTCAGCCGTTCAGCCGCCCGGGATACCGAACCGGCCTCGATCAGGGCATCGAATACTTCCAGATGTCGTGTTTTCAATGGCCGGCCTGCCTTCCTTGCGCATAAGCAAAATGAATAAACATATAACAGAAATTAAATTGATTTAATCCGCCGTGCTGCCTAGCGTCAATAGCGGGCAAAAGGGTCAGTCATGTTGCAAGCCACCGGTACCGAAGACAGTCGTTGCGATAACGGAAGGACCAAGCTTCCAGAGACGTCCGTTGCCGGAAGTGATGGCCGGTTTGCTGCCGGACTGAACACCTCATCCTATTGGCTGGAAACTGCAGAACCTGCGCCCGGCCTGCCTGCCGATCCTTTGGGAAAAGTCGATTGTGTCGTGGTCGGCTCAGGTTATACGGGCCTGAGTTCCGCGATCGAAATTGCGCGCGGCGGCCGCTCCGTCATGGTTCTGGAGTCCGGAGACGCCGGCCATGGTTGCAGTACCCGCAACGGCGGCCAGATCAGCACCAGCATCAAGCCTTCGCTGAACGCTCTTGCGAAAAAGTACGGCCTGGAAAAGGCCAGGGCCATCCGGTCTGAGGGGCAAGCCGCCCTGGACTGGATAGAGGATTTCGTCACCCGCGAACAAATTGACTGTGACTTCAGCCGGTGCGGCCGGTTTCATGCAGCGCATGCACCAGATCAGTTCGAGCAATTGGTGCAGCAGACCAGAGAACTGCGCAGTGAAGGTATCGAGGCGGACATCGTCACCCGCGCTGAACAACACAGCGAACTGGGCACGGACGCCTATTTCGGCGGAGTGGTTTTCCCTAGGCATGCCAGCGTAAACCCGGCGAGACTGCATCGTGGTTTCCTGCAGGTTGCACTTGATGCAGGTGTACACGTGACCCCACACTGCACTGTGACCGAAATTTCGAAGAACCAGGACAGTTTCCACATCAAGACGGAACGAGGCGACGTGACCGCGCGCGATGTGGTCGTGGCGACAAACGGATACACCTCGACGCTGACCCCTTGGTTGCAGCGTCGCGTCATACCGATCGGCAGCTACATCATTACGACGGAAGAGCTGCCGACACAGCTTGTCGACAAGCTGTTCCCGACCAATCGCATCGCCAGCGATACCTGCAAGGTTGTGTATTACTATCGTGCAACACCGGACCGAAAGCGGATCATGTTTGGCGGCCGGGTGACAGCTTCCGAAACCGATCCGGTCAAGAGCGCCCCAAAGCTGTGTGACGACATGTGCAGGATATTCCCCGAACTGGCAGAGTATCGGATTTCCCACGCATGGCAGGGCACGGTGGCCTACAGTTTTGACGAACTGGCCCATACCGGTGTGCATGATGGCATCCACTACGCCATGGGGTATTGCGGTTCTGGTGTGTCCATGGCCGGGTATCTTGGCATGCGTCTCGGGCAAAAGGTGCTGGGCATGAAGGAGGGCCGTACCGCCTTTGACGACCTGCGGTTTCCCACCCGCCCGCTTTACTCCGGAAAGCCGTGGTTTCTGCCTGCCGCGGTCGCCTGGTATCGCTGGCAGGATCGCCGGCAACACAAAAAGGCGGCCGGGATGGCCTGGAGTTAGCGCAGAGGATTGGACTGGCCGAAAAACTAAATCAAAAACTCAGGAGAGGAGAACTATGATGAGAATTAAACAACTGGCTATGGGTTCTGCCATGGCACTGGCGATAACCGGCACTGCCTACGCAGACCCGGTAACCGTGGTTTCATGGGGCGGCAGTTACGGAGAAGCGCAAGACAAGGCATTGTTCACCGATGCGTCGAAAAACAGCGGCATCGAAATTGTCCGGGAATCCGGTGCCAGCATGTCGAAAACCTGCCTGCAGGTTGAGTCCGGTTCGGTCACCTGGGACCTGGTGGTAACCGGTTCGGGTGGCGCAGCAGCCGCTGCTGCCAAGGGCTGCCTGGAAAAGATTGACTACGGTGTGGTTGATGTCAGCGACTTCTATGACAACCTGTATACCGACTACTGCGTCGGGTCCGATGTCTTCGCGACCGTCATGTCCTGGAATACGGACAAGTACGGTGAACCCGGCAGCGACGGCGCCCCCAAGTCCTGGGCAGACTTTTTTGACGTGAAGAAGTTTCCCGGTACCCGGGCCTACCGCGCCAACAATGTGGACGGCGCGCTTGAGCCGGCACTGATGGCGGACGGCGTGCCCGCAGACAAGGTCTACGAAGTGCTGTCCACCAAGGAAGGCAAGGAGCGGGCAATCAACAAGATCCGCGAACTGAAGCCGCATATTGCCGTGTTCTGGGGGTCCGGCGCGCAGCAGGCCCAACTGATGAAAGATGCCGAAGTGGACATGACCACCGGCTGGAACGGCCGCTTTGACAATGCCAAGAAAGACGGCGCCAAGGTCGGCTACACCTTCAACCAGGCACTGCTTGATTATGACTGCTTCGCCATGCCAAAGGGAGCGCCGAACAAGGATACGGCAATGAAATTCCTGGCGGAAATTTCCAAGCCCCAGTATCAGGCGAACCTGCCGTTCCACATCACCTACGGGCCGACCAACAAGAAGGCCTATGAGCTGACGACGGCACCGAAGGAACTGATCGAGGCCCTGCCGTCGCATCCCAACAATGTGCCGAAGATGCTGCCGGTCAGCCTGGCCTGGTATGCCGAACATCGCGCAGAAGCACTTGAAATGTACATGGAACTTCTGAGCGAATAAGCATTAACGTTATCGGGTGCCGGGTGGCCGATGCCGCCCGGCAGTCATTTTTGGGGTTTTTTGTTTTGGCTGACAACAACACAATCGGGTCGCGAGATACTGCAACGGCCCTGCCCATCCATATCAGCAGCCTGACTAAAAAGTACGGCGACCTTTATGCTCTGGATTCCGTCGACCTGGAGATAAAAAGCGGTGAATTCCTGACACTTCTGGGGCCTTCCGGTTCAGGCAAAACCACATTGCTGATGGCGATTGCCGGCTTCAACAGACCGGACAGCGGCAGTATCCGGTTTGGCGACCAGGAGGTCATTCTCACACCGCCCCACAAACGAAATGTCGGCATGGTGTTTCAAAGCTATGCCCTGTTTCCGCACATGTCGGTTGCCGGCAATATCGGATTTCCGCTGAAACTTCGCGGGGTCAGTGCCAGCGAGATTGAAGAGCGGGTTACCGAAGCGCTTGAGACGGTGCAGTTGTCAGGCCTTGGGGAGCGCGGCATCGACCAGTTGTCCGGCGGACAGCGCCAGCGGGTTGCACTGGCACGCGCATTCGTTTTCGGCCCGCGCATTCTTTTGATGGACGAACCGCTGTCGGCCCTGGACAAAAAGCTCCGGGAGCGAATGCAGATCGAGCTCAAGATCCTGCACAGGAAGCTGGGCGTGACGACCGTATATGTTACCCATGATCAGCGTGAGGCCCTGACCATGTCTGACCGCATCGCGGTGATCAATCATGGCAGGCTTGCCCAGGTGGACACACCGGAAGTCATCTACAATCATCCCGCCAATGCATTCGTTGCGGATTTTATCGGCGAGTCCACCATGCTGCCGCTGGATCAGGACACAGCTGGAAACCTCACCTACAAGGGCAGTAAGGTCGGCAAGAAGCCGTCAGGCGATGGCGCCAACGGCTGGTCACTGGTGGTCCGGCCGGAACATCTGTCCATCATGGCGGATAAGAAATCCGGCACGGACCAGACCATCGCGTTCAAGGGAACGGTGACCGAAACGGTATTCCAGGGGGAAACGGCATTTTCCATCGTTGCCATCGATGATGAAACCGAGCTTGTGGTCCGGTTTGCAACCGGGTCGAAAGCCAAGTCGAGCTACCCGCAATCCGGAGAACAGGTAACACTCGGCCTTGGCAGGGACGATGTGATCCTGATCCCTCAGGAAGACCGGCAATGACGGCAATCGGCATGGAGAAAACCGGGCGATCAGAAGCGCCCCTGCACGCGGAAGAGCTGCACCGGCAACAGGCACGCGAACAGTGGACCCTGCTGGGCCTCGCAGTCCCGGCCATGATTATAGTCGTGCTGATCATCCTGATCCCCGTTGGATGGCTGTTCTACCTGTCCTTTGTCGGCAGCGACGGCGAACTGTCCCTGCAGCACTACGCCAAGATGGTACAGTACAAATCCTATGCACGGGTGTTTGTGACGACCTTCCAGGTGAGCGTGCTGACAACACTGATCTGCATTCTGATCGGCTATCCACTGTCGTATTTCCTGGCGCTTTTGCCGCCGCGATGGGTCGGCTTTTTCATGCTGGCGGTGTTGCTGCCGTTCTGGACATCGCTGCTGGTGCGCACCTATGCCTGGCTGGTCCTGCTGCAAAAGAAGGGACTGCTCAACGATTTTGCCATGCAGATCGGATTGTGGGACACACCGGTCAAGCTGGTTCACAACATGACCGGCACCCTGATCGGCATGGCCCATATCATGCTGCCGTTTCTGGTGCTGCCGCTCTACAACGCCATGAAAAAGATCGACCGAGACCTGATGTATGCGGCGGGAAACCTGGGCGCATCTCCGGTCAGTGCTTTCTGGCGGGTGTATTTCCCGCTGTCCCTGCCCGGCATGGTCGCCGGCTCTTTGATTGTCTTTGTTCTGTGCCTGGGGTTCTACGTCACGCCCGCCGTTCTCGGCGGCGGCCGGGTCATCATGGTGGCAACGCAGATCACCGCGATACTGGAAAACCAGTTCGACTGGGGCGCGGCCAGTGCGCTTGGCGTTGTACTGCTGATCGCCACGCTGGCGTTCCTGTATATTGCAGGCCGCCTGTTCAAGTTCGACGCCGCACTTTTCGGGAAGAACTGATATGAGTTGGTGGTGCAGTCCCGCATCGGATACCCAGGTCACGCACGGCGACCGGTTCTGGTTGTATGTCGTGGCCTCGGTCATCATGCTGCTGCTGGTGCTGCCGACATTCATTGTCATTCCGATGTCGTTCTCAGATTCCCAGTATCTCGAGTTTCCGCCGGAAAACTGGTCGAGCCGCTGGTACGAAGTCTATTTCGGCTCAACAAAATGGATGCGGGCCACCGCAACGTCGGTGCAGGTCGGCATAATCACCATGCTGGTTGCGACGCCGCTTGGCACGATGGCGGCCTATGCGCTTTTCGTGTCCGGCCACAGGGCAACCAGGGCACTGTTCCTGTTTCTGATCACGCCAATGATCGTGCCGGTGATCCTGATTGCCATAGGGGTTTTTTACGCCTACGGGCGCGCAGGCCTGAACAACACCATTACCGGCCTGGTTCTCGCGCATACGGCAATGGCGATACCACTGGTGATGATCGTGATCACCGCCGCGCTGCGCTCCTATGACCTGAACCAGGAACGCGTTGCACGAAGCCTGGGCGCGACACGGGTGAAGGCGTTTTTCCTGATCACGCTGCCGCAGATCAGGTTTTCCGTCATTACCGCCGCCCTGCTGTCGTTCCTGACATCGTTTGATGAAGTGATTATCGCGATTTTCGTTTCAGGCGGCGTCAATGCCACGCTGACCAAGCACATGTTCAGCGCCCTGCGGGACTTCATAGACCCGACGATTGCGGCAATCTCGACGATCATGGTGCTCGTCTCGACAGTTCTCCTGCTGATGACCCAGTTCATAGGCGCCAAGGAAAAATAGGACGTCATCTTCAGACTTGGAGGTCAGTAGGGTTTGGGCCGAAAGGTCCCAAGTCTGGAAATGAAGCGGCAGTCTGAGTAAACTTGCGCATGCCCACCAATCAAAGAACCAGATTCAGGTCACTTGTGTGTGCGCTGTTTCTGGTTTTGTCGATGCTCAAGGGTGCGGCACCTGCTGCAGGACAAGACCGCCAGACAGCCGGCCTCGAACTCGTGCTGTTGATCGACGTGTCCGCGAGCGTCAGCAAGCTTGAATATCGGCTGCAGATCGAGGGCCTTGCCGCTGCATTCCGAAACCCGGTCGTGCACGAAGCCATCCAGGCATCCGGCGGCATCGCGGTTTGTGTCGTTCAATGGGCTCAACGAACTTATCAGTATAAATCTGTAGATTGGACATACCTGCGTCTGGACACCGATGCGCTGCAACTGGCGCAGCAGATAGCGTCAATGCCCAGACAGACCCCCAGTGGCCAGACAGCGATCGGCAGTGCGCTGATATTTGGGTTGAATGAACTCAACACAAATTCCTATGCGGGCCTGCGGCGGGTGATCGATGTTTCCGGAGACGGTCGCTCAAACGATGGTTTTCCGCTGGAACAGGCCCGGGAGACCGTGCTGCAACACGGCGTTACGATCAACGGGCTGGCGATACTCAACGAGGTCTCCGATCTTAAAGAGTATTTTCACAGCGAGCTGATCGGCGGGCACGGCGCTTTCGTAATGACAGCGGACAATTACGCCGACTTTCCCCGTGCGATGCGCGAGAAACTGATACGGGAAATCCATACAACACCGGTAGCCGGCAACACGAACTCCAGTGTAACCGTCAAAGCACAGGTAGGGATGACACCGGAATTCCAGCCGGGTTCCGTTCGTTAAGCGGCGAGTAGTCAGGCCTTCTTTCGCAGTTTCGATTGTGAACAGGCCGTGCGGCTCGAACCAGCCGAAACGCATAAAAATCGCGACATGGAAAATATTGCGCACGCCATGCAGCCGTAATTAGTTCTTGTGAGATGCCAGCCGTTCGGTTCCCTCATGATGGTACAGGGTGTCGAATGCGCCCATCGCAGCCTGAACGGCGATAACGGTCCATAATACAGGATTGTCCATGTGTTTACTCCTTTGCGTCTCTGAAAACGGCTTCCTGCGAAATGAGCTCGCCAAACCGGCGGCTGCGCAGTGACAGGGTGAAGGTGAACCGGTTGTTGCCCAGTTCATGGTGTCCAATGACCAGGGCACCCGGGCTCAGCCAGCCCGGCAGTCTCATGCGCATGCCAAACAGCTGCAGGAAGTAGTGATCGCTCTTGAACAGCAGCGCGGTTGGCGTTGCCTCGATGTTCAGGGCCATGCCGATGCCGAAACCGATGTATTCTTCAAGCCCGGTCGGCCCCTGAAATCGTTTTGAACTGTGAACCGTCTGGGGAAATTCACCCCGGCGCCCGTACTGGCGGATCCAGAATTGCCCGTTGGTGGCGACATCCTCGGTCACTACAACGACAGCCGGCTGGTCAACGGACCTGATATCGTAAGGCAAGGGCGCCCCGACCAGGCGGGCGGCGTGGGCGAGACAGAACCCGGGCCCGCTCATCTGCATGCGGGTCACCACACCCTGATAGGCATTGCTCCTGCCCTGCCGCAGCCGCTTGCTGAACCGTGTGCGGATGGCAACGGGCAGCATGTCCCATGCATGCGTTCCCAGGAGTTTACGAAACCGTCCGTCAAAGACGTCATCACCTGCGAGCGGGAGAGGTGCCTCCGTGCGGGGTCTTCTGAGTTGTGTCAATCTCATCGTACTGCTCCCTATGAGCGTTTTCTTTTAAATCTGTTATTTCTGTATAAACAGAAATAACAGGGCAAATAAAAAGACGCCCGGGTTACTGCGTCCTTTTTCCGGTGAACTTCAACACCGAGAGAACCTTGTCGCCCATTTTCATCAGCCTGTTCAGTTGCGACTTCGGAACACCCAGCATCTGGACGTACCAGCGGTTTGTCGTATCCATGAATTCCTGCATGTCGTGCAGCCGCTGCAGGACAACCGGATCGATACCGGTTTCCGCCTCTGCCTTTGCAACACACTCCTTCAAGGCGGCAGCCGCAGGATCAATCTCACGCTCCTTGCGGCCCTGGGCGATACGCATCGCCATTTCCCAGACATCGGTTTCGGCTTCAAAGTGCTCGCGCCGCTCACCGTGTATCGGAACCCGCCGGATCAGTTTCCAGCTGACCAGTTCCTTCAGCGAATTCGAGACATTCGACCGGGCGATACCGAGCGTTTCGGAAATCTGCTCGGCATTGAGCGATTTTGAACTGAGGAACAGCAAGGCGTGGATCTGCGCAACAGAGCGGTTGACGCCCCACTGCCCGCCCATGTCACCCCAATAGAGAATGAACTGGTCAACGGCTTTGGCGGTTTTTATTTCTTTTATTTCTGTCATAACAGAAATTTATGATATCTGCCCGGTAAAGTCAAGCCGGAACAAACCGCAGTGCATGGCCCGCACACCGGACGACCGCCTTCCGGGCTTCGGCAAAAGGCCTAGACTGCATCAGATGCCCACACTATCGTCCGGCCCATGCTGACACCTGATCTCATCAAAAAGTACTCCGCAATTGTTGGTTCGCAACACGCGCTGACGAACGAGGCTGACATAGCTCCGCACCTGCTGGAACCGCGCGGCAAATTTTCAGGCCATTCACCACTGGTCCTGCAACCGGGCAGCACAGAGGAGGTCAGCGCCATCCTCAAACTTGCCAGCGAAACCGGTACGGCCGTCGTGCCGCAAGGCGGCAATACCGGGCTGGTTGGCGGACAGATGCCGGCCGGAGAAATCGTCCTGTCACTAAGCCGGATGAACCGCGTCCGCGATCTCGATGCTGCCGACAACTGCATGACCGTCGAGGCCGGCGTGACACTGCACAATGCCCAGGAGGCAGCCAGCGCCAAGGGCCTGATTTTTCCGCTGTGGATCGCGTCGCAAGGCACCTGCCAGGTGGGTGGCAACCTGGCGACCAATGCCGGCGGCATCAATGTGCTGGCTTACGGGAGCACCCGTGACCTGTGCCTGGGACTCGAGGTGGTGCTGGCATCGGGCGAGGTGTGGAACGGCCTGACTTCCCTGCGCAAGGACAATACTGGTTATGACCTGAAACACCTGTTCATCGGCTGTGAGGGCACGCTCGGTGTCATTACCGCCGCCTCCATGAAACTGCTGCCGGCACCGGTTGACCGTGCCACCGTGTTCGCATCTGTGCCGTCACCGCGCGACGCGCTCGAACTGTTGTCCCTGGTGCGCCGGATGAGCGGCAATGCGGTTGTGGCGTTTGAAATCATGCCGCGCAGTGGCGTTGAAATGTCCATAAAGCATGGCGGTTGCCGTGATCCGCTGCAGGCGCCGTCAGACTGGTATGTGTTGTTCGAACTGGCAGGCTTTGACGCAGAAGGTGACATGAACGGCAAGGCAACCGGCATCCTGGAAGTGGCCTTTGAAGAAGGCCTGGTCAGTGATGCAACGATTGCCGCCAGTACCCGGGCCGCGCAGGATTTATGGCGCATCCGCGAAGCCATGTCGGAAGTGCAGCGGCTGGAAGGCGGTTCAATCAAGCATGACATTTCAGTGCCGGTGTCAAAAGTACCCGCCTTTCTCGACGAGACGATTGCGCTGGCCGAAGACATGCTGCCCGGCTGCAGGCCGGTACCGTTCGGACACATTGGCGACGGCAATATTCACTTCAACATTTCACAACCGGTCGACGCAGACAAAGATGCCTTTCTGGCAAAGTGGGAAGAGGTGAGCGCACGCGTGCATGACACGGTGCGCAAGTATGGCGGATCGATCAGCGCGGAACATGGCATCGGCACCTTGAAGCGGGTCGAGCTGGCAGCGACCAAGCAGCCGGTGGAAATGACCATGATGCGCGGCATCAAGCAGTTGCTTGACCCCAACAACATTCTCAATCCGGGCAAGGTCCTCTGACATGGCAAGTATTGAATTCAGGCCCGCTCAAGATGCGGAAGTTGCCGGTGTCATTGCGCTGTGGGAAGCCTGCGGCCTGACACGGCCCTGGAACGACCCTGACAAGGATATCGCCTTTGCCCGCTCCGGTCCGGCGTCCGACCTGCTGGTCATGGTCGACAATAAAACCGTCATTGCATCCGTCATGGTCGGCCATGACGGCCACCGGGGCATTGTCTACTATGTTGCCACCCATCCGGATTTTCGGCGCCAGGGCCTGGGCGCGGCTGCCATGCGGGCGGCTGAAAGCTGGCTCACTGAACGCGGCGTGTGGAAACTCAATTTGCTGGTCCGGGCAGAAAACGAGGCGGTGCGGTCCTTCTACGAGAAACTCGGCTATGAGGTGGAGCCGCGACTGTGCATGGCCCGCAAGCTTATCCCTGAGCCTTCAGAATAGTTTCAGCTGATCATCGGTTGTTTTTGCAGGCGCCGGTTTCGGTTCCGGCGGTTTGCGTTTGCGGCCTGGCAATTCCGTCTCCCGGGCCACGAAAAACGCATCTTCAACCGGCCTCATCAAATCGGCAACCTGCTTGCCGTCGGGCCGGGAATGATCGAGCCAGAGGGTGAAATCTTCAGGCTTGATGACCACCGGCATGCGGGTGTGTATCTGCGCCATCATGGCGTTGGGTTCGGTGGTCAGGATGGCGGCGCTTTCAAGTTCCGAGCCGTCCGGGGAGGTCCAGTGTTCCCAGATACCGCCAAAGGCAAACAGGCCATCGTGCGATCCGGTGATATGAAACGGCTGCTTGCGGCCGGGCACGTCGCCCTTCCACTCGTAAAACCCGTCAGCCGGAATCAGGCAGCGCCGCCGCCGGATGGCATGCCGGAAAGACGGCTTTTCAAAAACCGTCTCCGAACGGGCATTGGTGAGCGGCTTGCCGGCTTTCATTTCCTTGGTCCAGGACGGCACAAAGCCCCAGCGTACCAGTGCAAAATGCCGGTTGGCCTTTTCACCCTTCACAATGGCGATGGGCTGGCCGGGCGCGACCACGTCGCGCGGCGGGAAGTTGGGCTGTTCTGGATAGTCGAACAACGCCTTGACCTCTTCGGGCGACTTGCGAAAGCTGTATAGATTGCACATGGTCGGCAATCTGCCACGACACTTTCAGGATTCAAACTGTTAGTCATGACAATTGCACGTGTAAAACCGCTCCCGGGCGTCAGCACCATGACACTGCGCGATGGCAAGGTGCTGCTGGCCAAGCGTGCCAAGCGGGCCGGTTACGGTCTGTGGAGCCTGCCGGGCGGGCATATCGAAACCGGCGAACTGGCCCGTGACGCCGCCCTGCGCGAATTAATGGAGGAAACCGGCGTCACGGCACGCCTGGACAGGCTGATCGAATGCCAGGACATCATTCACCGCGATGCGCAAGGCGCAGTGATCTTTCACTACGTGATTTCGGTGTTTTTGTGCCACTGGCAGCGCGGGGAAGCCATCGCGGCAACAGACGTGTCCGACGTCATGTGGGCACAAGTTGCCGATCTGGACAACCTGGACATGACCCATGGCACGGCGCAACTGATCAGAAACACCCTGAAAACCCTCACATAAAACTGATTGGCGTGTGACCGGCCGATACGTCACCCTTTGTCTTGATGAAACTGGTAACCGGCATAATCGCTGCATTTTTCCTTGCGAGCCTGGCTGTGACCTCGCTGGCAAGCGACGAGGCCGAGCGGTTTGTCCGCATGGGCTGGTCGAATACCGATTTTTCCAGGACCACGGTACCGCTGTCGGAAGTGATGTCCGGCGGACCGCCGCGCGACGGCATCCCTCCGATCGACAATCCGCAGTTCCAGCCTGCAAGCTCACAGAAGGACCTGTCGGCCAAGGACCCGGTTATCTCCATCGAAATCAATGGCGATGCACGGGCTTACCCGTTGCGCATCCTGATCTGGCACGAAATCGTCAATGACACGGTTGGCGGCAAGCCGGTTGCCATCACCTATTGCCCGTTGTGCAACGCTGCGATCGTGTTTGACCGCATGGTCGATGGCGAGTTGAAGGACTTCGGCACGACAGGCCTTTTACGCAACTCAGACCTCATCATGTATGACCGGCAAAGCGAAAGCTGGTGGCAACAGTTCACCGGCAAGGCCATCGCCGGATCACAGGTCGGCAGCAGCCTGAAATTCATGCCGGCAAGGCTGGAAAGCTGGGCGGACTTCACCAACCGGTTTCCCGATGGCCGGGTTCTGGTGCCCAACAATCCCGGTTTTCGCAATTATGGCCGCAACCCGTATGTGGGTTATGACAGTGCCGCCTCCCCGTTCCTGTATCGCGGCAAGATGCCCGAGGGCATCAGTCCCATGGCCCGGGTGGTGGTCTATCGCATCAACGGCAAGGTGAATGCCATTGCCCTGTCAATGCTGAGCAAAGCCGAAGAATTGATGCACGGCAACGTGACACTGAAATGGAAGGCTGGCCAGGCATCCGCGCTGGACACCGGCGAGATTGCCGAAGGGCGCGATGTGGGCAGCATTATCGTTCAGAAAAAGAATGCCTCGGGCAGCTATGAAGACATCCCCTATGATGTGACATTTGCTTTCGTTGTCGAGGCATTCGAGCCGGGCACCGTCATCAAGAAATAGCCCTGTTCCAGGCAATTTCACCCTGCAAGCCGGACCCCATTTTACCTCGCACAACGCTAACCATGACGCGTTAACCTTTTGCCAACTATCAGCGTGTGTCTCGCATGCCACATGTTAGTGTAAGGGTTCGAGCGACGCATCCGACAGATTGGAAAAGCAGTCGCCGGGTGGGGTAATAAAAAGACGACTGGACGCCAAGGTGAAACAATCGCCGGAATTCCGAATGCCGGAAGAAGACAACGGAGAAGAAGCGCAACGCAGCCGCCAGGCCGCCCTGCGCTATATTCTCGATGCGTGGGAAGAAGCTGTCTATGACGGACTGGATCCGGACTGCGTGGCCACGGCGGCCATTTTCGCGGCCCTGTCAGACATGATCGCAAGCTATGGCGAAGAACCGGTCGCCATCATGGCCGAGCGCCTGCCGGAACGCATTCGCAACGGTGAGTTCACCGTCATCCGCACATTGCAGTAGTTCCGGCAACAGCGACTGGACCCGGGCCAGTATCGGCTCAGGCGATATCCACAACAATACGGCCGCGCACCTTGCCGGACATGATGTCGGCACCGGCAGCGATTACATCGTCCAGCTTGATATGCGATGTCAGGCTGTCCAGCTTGGCCATGTCAAGGTCCTGCGCCAGCCGCGCCCAGGCCTGCTCGCGCCTCGGCTTCGGGCACATGACCGAGTCCACTCCCAGCAGCTTGACACCACGCAGAATGAACGGTGCGACCGAAGCCGGCAGATCCATGCCCTGCGCCAGGCCACAGGCGGCGACCGCGCCGCCATAATTCATCTGCGACAGCACATTGGCCAGCGTCGTTGATCCGACCGCGTCGACACACCCTGCCCAGCGTGACTTGGCCAGGGGTTTCGGCGGCGTATTGAACTCCTCGCGATCCACAATGCTGGTGGCGCCAAGACCTTTCAGGAAAGCTTCCTCGGATGTCCGCCCGGTAGAGGCGGTTACCGAGTATCCCAGCTTTGACAGGATGGCGATTGCCACCGACCCAACGCCGCCGGCAGCACCGGTGACAAGTATTTCACCGCTGTCAGGCGTGATGCCGGCATCTTCAAGCGCCATGACGCACAGCATTGATGTATAGCCTGCTGTTCCAATTGCCATTGCCTGGGCGGCGGTCATGCCGCCGGGCATTTTCACCAGCCAGTCGCCCTTGACCCGGGCGCGTTCGGCGAAACCGCCGGAATGGCCTTCACCAACCCCCCAGCCGTTGAGGATAACCGCATCGCCGGGCTTGTAGTCCGGATTGTCGGAGGCTGAAACCGTGCCGGCAAAGTCAATGCCGGGTGTCAGCGGAAACTTGCGGATAATCGGTGCTTTCGCCGTCAGGGCAAGACCATCCTTGTAGTTGAGCGTGGAATGACTGATATCTACAGTCACGTCACCGTCCATCAGGTCTGCATCGCTCAGTTCGACCAGCGCAGCTGTCTGTTTGTCATCGGTCTTGTTGATCTGAATTGCGCGAAAAGTGCCCGACATGGAATTCTCTCCTGTTATGGTAATCCGGCATCCGCACCATTTGGCGTGGACACTTTTTGATGATGGCCATTGGCTTATACCAAACGAAGTAATTATGTAAATCTGTTCACTCAAGCAAGACAGAGAATCGCACCAAATGACAGTTTTCATTGCAGGCCTGCCCGATCGCGCCGTTATCGAGATCAAGGGCGAAGACACCTTGCCGTTCCTTCAGGACCTGGTCACGGCCAACGTGGCTGACCTGACCAGCGGGCAGGCGGTGCACAGCGCCCTTCTGACACCGCAGGGCAAGATACTGTTCGACTTTTTCATTCTGGCCATCGACGGCGGTGTACTGCTGGACTGCGCTGCGGAAAACGCCGCCGCTCTGGTCCAGAGGCTCACCATGTACCGGCTGCGCCGGGCGCTGAGCATTGAACAGGCCGATGACCTGGCCGTTGCGGCCGGCTGGGGTGACGCAGACCTTTCATCCTTGAGCGATGGTCACGTATTTCCGGACCCGCGCAATACCGGGCTGGGTTCGAGAGTGATCGCACCAATGGCCATGATCGATTCAATCTCAAACCAGCCGCCCGAAACCTACCAGGACCACCGCTACAAACTGGGCGTCGGGGATGCTGCCGAGATCGGCTCCGGCGACCTGTTCCCGCATGAGGCGTGTTATGACCAGTTCTCGTCAGTGGATTTCTCAAAAGGATGCTATGTGGGCCAGGAAGTCGTTTCCCGCATGCAGCATCGCGGCACTGCCCGGTCCCGCCTGGTACCGATCGATGCATCTGCCGCCCTGCCCGCACCCGGTGCAAAAGTGATGGCCGATGACAGGCAGGTCGGTACGCTGCTGGGTGCACGGGGACCGAACGGCCTTGCACTGATCAGGCTTGACCGGGTTGCAAAGGCTGAAAGTGCTGGCAAGGCTCTGTCAGTTGACGGTCAGCAGATCACCGTGCACAAACCGGCCTGGGCGCACTGGGCAGACACGGCTGATACGGCAGGAGATAATGACTGATGGGCTGGGAACATTCACTGATCACCCATGAAGACGGCATTGACCGGTGCGGCTGGTCCGGCACCGCACCGGACTATGTGACCTATCACGACGAGGAATGGGGCGTGCCGGAGTATGACAGCCGGGCACTGTTTGAAAAACTGCTGCTTGACGGGTTCCAGGCCGGTCTTTCCTGGATTGCCATCCTGCGCAAGCGTGATAATTTCCGCGCCGCATTTGACGATTTCAATCCGGTCGTCATGGCGCGCTATGACGAGGCCAAAAGGGCCGACCTGATGCAGGATGCCGGTATCGTGCGCAACCGGCTGAAGATCGAATCCAGCGTCACCAACGCGCAAGCCTACCTGGAAATCGAGGCGGCACAGGGTTTCGACACCTATCTGTGGGATTTCATGGACGGCAAGCCGCTGGTCAACCGGTTCACTCGCCTTGAGGACGTGCCGGCGGCAACACCGCTGGCTGAAAAAATCTCCAAGGACCTGAAAAAACGCGGATTCCGCTTTGTCGGCCCCACCATCGTCTATGCGTTCATGCAGGCGGTCGGCATGGTCAACGACCACCTGGTTCAGTGCCACCGGCACGAGCCGTGCAAAAAACTGGCGCGTTAGCTCAATGGCGTCACGACCAAGACAACCGGAGGCACCACGTGCCTGGCAGCGCATGCTGTCGGGACGCAGGCTGGACCTGCTGGAACCGTCGCCGCTGGATGTCGAGATCGAAGACATCGCCCATGGGCTGGCACGGGTGGCGCGCTGGAATGGCCAGACCCATGGCGCGCACGCATTTTCGGTCGCCCAGCACTGTGTTGTCGTCGAGCAGCTGATGGGAGAGTTTTATCCGGATACCGACCCGCGCTGGCGGCTGGCAGCCTTGCTGCACGACGCTTCGGAATATGTGATCGGAGACATGATTTCGCCGTTCAAGGCTGCCCTCGGCCTCGACTACAAGGCATTCGAAGCCCGGCTGATGGAGGCCGTGCACGTGCGTTTCGGACTACCGGCGCATTTGCCGGACAAGGTCGAAACCAGGATCAAGCGGGCGGACAAGGCGTCGGCGTTTTTCGAGGCGACCGTGCTGGCCGGATTTGATGACGGCGAGGCCGCGAAATTTTTCGGCCGACCCCGCGGGCTTGAGGCGTCCACGGTTTCAGCCCTGCAGAAACTGACACCGCAATCCGCCGAGCAGGCCGGTGCAACTTTCATGAAGAAGTTTGCGCAGTTGCGGATCTAGCCTGTTTTTCCCGTGGCGTGAGCATAGGCCCAGTACAGTTCGCGCGCCCTGGCATACATCGGACCGGGTTGCAGGTCACGGTCCTCAATCCGGATGACGGGAGAAACCTTGGCCCAGTTGCCGGTTGAGAAAACCTCATCGGCCGCCTGGAAATCAGGCCATTTCAGCGATCCCTCATGCACCTTGATGCCATCTTCGCGCAACAGGCTGATGATGCGCTGCCGGGTAATGCCGTTCAGGAACGTGCCGTTGGGAACCGGTGTGAAAACCTCACCGTCCTTGGCGTACCAGATGTTTGCCGTTGCCAGCTCAGACACATTCGACAACGGATCGAGCATCGCCGCATTGTCGAACCCGCGCGCCCGGGCTTCGCGCATGGCACGGGCTGAATTGGGGTAGTGGCACGCTGCCTTGGCATCCGTCGGTGCATATTCAAGCGATGGCCGGCGAAACGGCGAACAGGTAACGGAAAACCCGCCGGTCGCGGGCATTGGCGCGTCATAAACCGCCAGGGCAAACCGCGTCGTGTCGGGGTCCACATCCACGAAACCTTCGTCAGCCCAGTACATCGGGCGAATATAGAGTTCGGCATCATCGGCAAACTTCGCGATGCCTTCCCGCGCCAGTGCCTCGATGGCACGCGCGTCATGCATCGGCTTCAGGCCAAAGGTTTTGGCAGATGCAACCACCCGGTCGCAATGCTGGCCCAGGTCAGGTGCCGTGCCTTCAAACGCGCGGGCGCCGTCAAACACGCAAGAACCCAACCACATTGCATGGGTCATGGGGCTGGCCACCATAGGCGGAGTGTCATGCCAGTCACCGTTCATCCACGTCCATGTAGCCATGTTTCGCCTCCTTAGGTCAGGTTTTTGGGGTCGCTTGAACCCATGTTGTTCGGTGCGTGTTCCTGCAAAACTCAATATGCTGACGACCAGATCGAAATGTGCGTGATGAACCGTTGTCGCGTCCAGCCCCAAATGAAAAAACCCCGCAAAATCATGCGAGGTATCGGAAAATTTCCAGCAGATGAAATTGAGCGGATCAGACGCCGTTATAGAAAATATGCCGCCCGATCTTGATCAGCCGCTTCATGGTCCCCGACCAGCGCGGATTTACATAGTCGGCATGGTAATGGGTTGCCGTTGATACAACGCGGACATAGGCATCACCCGCCATTGCGCGGGCCGCCAGTTTCTTGGCCTTGGACCATTCCTTCGGTCCGCGTGGTGCGTCCTGCTTGCCGTCACAGGCGAACGAGAACTGGCAGGAATTCAGCCGGTGCGCCCCGTCATAGACCACGCCGCAAATGGTGTTGGGATACCGCTTCGACTTGACCCGGTTCAGAATGACGTTGGCTACTGCAATCTGGCCTGCTTCCGGTTCGGACCTGGCCTCGAAGTAGATGGCACGTGCCAGGCAGTTTTTCTCGGCAAGCCGCGCTTCGCGCTTTTTGAGAACCTTGCGCTTTTCTCCGCGACCCAGGCGGAAACCTGATTCAAGCTGGGAGATTGACGGCGAAGGCGGGATTGAAACCAGTTGTATGCGGGACTGCGGCTGATAGGCCGCCGGAGTAATTATCTGTTTTTCGGCGCCCGGTACGGTCAGCTCAATCTCGTCACTGACAAAATCTGACTTGCCGAGGCTTGCCACAACGACCTGATTGTCGGTCGGCACAACACGGAAATCCTCCGCCACGGAATCGTCAAGCAATGATCCCTTGCTGGCGATGGTCGTTGCAGGAGACACAACATCGCGCCAGTGCGCAGATGCAGATGAGCTGCCCGAGGCGACATTGTACTGACTGTTGATTTCAACGAGGTTGTTTGAAGCCGTGGCCTTGGACATGTAGTGACTGGCGACCGCGACGGCACCGACAAAAGCAAAGCCTGCACAGGCATATGACAGGATATCCGACAACCCTATTGATTGATCAGCATCATCCCACCGGGTGTCGTGCTGTGCACGCATCCGCATATGTCTGTCGTATTTACTCAAACAAGCGGGCCTTTCCCTGCAAGGTCCGTAAGAATTAGTCGTCACTCATCCCCAAAGGATAGTCTCTCTGCGTTTATCATAGGTTAACCATGCAAGCAAGTTAACCAGTGCCGAAAAACTGCAGCATACACAGGCTTTGAGTCTGCATCGTTAATGACGAAACTATCCGGTTCAGGCATCCTTTATCGCGGCCTGTGCCGCAGCCAGGCGGGCGATCGGCACCCGGAACGGCGAACAGGACACGTAATCCAGGTCCGTTGCATGGCAGAAATGCACGCTCGCAGGGTCACCACCGTGCTCGCCGCAGATGCCAAGCTTGATGTCGGGACGCACGGAACGTCCGCGCTCAACCCCTATTTTCACCAGTTCGCCGACCCCGTCCACATCAATGGACACAAACGGGTCACGCTCCCAGATGCCCTTGTTCACATAGTCGTTCATGAACCGGGCCGAATCATCGCGGCTGATGCCGAACGCCGTTTGGGTAAGGTCATTTGTGCCGAACGAGAAAAATTCAGCCGCGCCGGCAATATCATCAGCCTTCAGGCACGCCCGCGGCAATTCAATCATGGTGCCGCACAAAAACTCGATTTTCTGGCCGGACTGGGCCTCCACTTCGGCATGCACCGCAGAAATGCTCGCCGCCACTAGGTCATATTCGGCGCGGCCGGCAATCAACGGGATCATAACCTCCGGGATCGGCGCCGTACCGGCCTTGCCGGTTGCCTCCACCACGGCCTCAAAGATCGCCCGCGCCTGCATTTCGGCAATTTCGGGATAGGTCACCGCCAGCCGGCAACCGCGATGGCCCAGCATCGGGTTGAATTCGTCCAGTTCCGCAACCCGGGCGCGCAAGACTTCCGGATCAATGTCCATATTGCTGGCAACCTCGAGTATTTCCTCCTCGCCATGCGGCAGAAATTCATGCAGCGGCGGATCCAGCAGGCGAATGGTCACCGGCAGGCCGGCCATGATCTCAAACAGTTCCACAAAATCGGCACGCTGCATGGGCAACAGCTTGGCAAGCGCTGTGCGGCGTTGTGTATCCGTGTCGGCAACGATCATTTCACGTACAGCCGCAATACGTTCGTTCTCGAAGAACATGTGCTCGGTACGGCACAGGCCGATGCCTTCCGCTCCAAACTCGCGGGCCATGCGTGCATCGGTCGGGGTATCGGCATTGGCGCGAATACCCAGCCGGCGAACCTCGTCCGCCCACTTCATGATATGGCCGAAATCACCGGACAATTCCGGCTTTATGGTGGGAATTTCACCCCGCATCACCTGGCCGGACGCGCCATCAATGGTGACAATGTCACCGGCCTGGACGGATTGTCCCATGACGGTGAACTTCTGTTCGTCATAGTTGACATGAATAGCGCCGGCACCCGACACACATGGCTTGCCCATGCCGCGCGCCACCACGGCTGCATGCGAGGTCATGCCGCCGCGTGTGGTCAGGATACCTTCTGCGGCATGCATGCCGTGAATGTCTTCCGGGCTGGTTTCAACGCGCACCAGGATAACCCTGCGGCCCTGCGCCTTGGCCTGTTCGGCCTCGTCACTGTCGAACACCACTTCGCCGCAGGCAGCACCAGGCGACGCGGGCAGGCCGGACGCGATGATATCGCGCTCCGCTTTCGGATCGAGGGTCGGGTGCAACAACTGGTCCAGCGACCCGGGATCGATGCGGGCCACAGCTTCCGATTTCGTGATCAGGCCATCCTCAGCCATATCGACGGCGATTTTCAAGGCAGCCTGCGCGGTACGCTTGCCCGACCGGGTCTGCAGCATCCACAGCTTGCCGTCCTGGATGGTGAACTCCAGATCCTGCATGTCGCGATAATGCGCTTCCAGCCGGTCAAAAATACCGGTCAGTTCCTTAAAGGTTTCAGGCATCAGCTGTTCCAGTGACGGATCACTCATGCCGGCTTCAATGCGGGCTGCCTCGGTGATATTTTGCGGTGTACGGATACCGGCCACCACGTCTTCGCCCTGGGCGTTGACCAGAAATTCGCCATAGAGTTCCCTGGTACCGGTGGACGGATTGCGTGTGAACGCCACGCCGGTGGCCGATGTATCGCCCATATTGCCGAACACCATGGCCTGCACGTTGACGGCTGTTCCCCAGCCGTCGGGAATTTCATTGAGCTTGCGATAGGTGATGGCACGTGCCGACTGCCACGACTTTATGACGGCACCAACGGCACCCCACAACTGGTCATTGACGTCCTGCGGAAACGGTTCGCCCGACTCTTCCTCGACCAGCGCCTTGAACCGTTCGATCAGTGTCGCCCATTCATCAGCGGTCACGTCGGTGTCGAGTTCATGGCCGTTTTCATCCTTGAACTCGCCCAGCATGTCCTCGAAGGCGTCGTGATCGAGGCCGAGCACCACATCGGAGTACATCTGGATGAAGCGGCGATAGCTGTCATAGGCAAAGCGCTTGTCACCGGCGCGTTCGGCAAGTCCGCGCACCGTCTCGTCGTTGAGCCCCAGGTTCAGCACCGTATCCATCATGCCGGGCATGGAAACACGGGCGCCGGAACGAACCGACACGAGCAGCGGATTGGCCTTGTCGCCAAAACCGGCACCGACTTTTGCACCGACCCATTTGACGGCGGCTGCGACATCAGCCTCCAGTCCGTCGGGATAAGCGTTGTCGTTGTTGTAATATCCGGTACAGACTTGCGTGGTGATGGTAAACCCGGGCGGAACCGGCACGCCAAGCTGGCACATTTCAGCAAGGTTGGCGCCCTTGCCGCCCAGCAGTTCCTTGTCCTTCGCCGTGCCGTCCGCCTGGCCGTCACCGAATTGATAGACCATCTTGCCGGAAGAAGTGCTCATTTTCCTGCCCCTGTCCTGATTCCGCACCGTGGGATGATGTGCGGGTGTTTAAGGCCACAACCAGACAGGTTTTTCAAGTCGCAGCATTGCCACATCAACATTTGATTTTGGAAGAACTGGGTTTCGCTCACGCAAGCAGCCTCCGGCTGCGCTCCGCCAGGGCGGGCCTGACCGGCCCGAGGCCCGTCGGGCCTAGTTGGAGTTCATCACACACGCGGGTGTGAGCTGTTAGGCATTATTCTGGTCGAACAGCTTTACTCAGCACTGCGTGCTTCGCGCCGTTCTCCGACCCTGAACAACCATGGCGATGAACTGCTCCGAGGCACGAAGTGCCGAGGCAAGGCCAACCGGCCGTCGCACGAAGTGCGCCCTAGCGGAGCGCAGCCGCAGGCTGCTTGCGTGAGCGGGATAAAAGGTCGAGCGAGACCGACTCGGCCTTGCGCAACAACCCTCTCTACCCCTCGATTTTCGAGAAGTCGGCCACGGCCAGCGTTGCCTCGCGGATGCGGTTGAGCAGTTTCAGACGGTTTTCCCGGAACGTCGGATCGTCGGCGTTGACCGTTACCTTGTCGAAGAACTGGTCCACCGGACCGCGGAGCTTGGCGATATGGCCCATGGCGGAAACGAAGTCTTCCGCCTCCACGGCCCGCTTGGCATTGGCTTCCGACTGGGACACGGCCCGGTTCAGGTCCTTTTCGTCGCCCTGCAGCAACAGTTTGGTTTCCGGCGCGCCGGTGAAACTGCGGCCGTCCTTCTTTTCCTCGATCTTCAGGATATTGGACGCCCGCTTGACACCGGCCAGCAGATTCTGGCCGTCGTCGGTCTCTAGGAAACCCGACAGGGCCTCGACGCGCCTGACGATCATCAGCAGGTCGTCCTGATTGCCGAGCGCAAACACCGCATCGATGAGATCATGCCGGGTACCGCCTTCCCGCAGGTAGACTTTCAGGCGATCGGCGAAGAATGACAGCAGGTCGGCTGCCGTGTCGCCTTCGGCCCTGCTGGAGACAGTCACGTCGCCCTCATGGTCTTCCGCATCGCTATGCAATGCGTCAAGAATCGGCTGCAGGCCCGCATTTGTCAGGGACAGCAGCTTCAAACGCAGTTCGCCCTCAAGCACAGTGCGGATAACCCCCAGTGCGGCGCGTCTCAGGGCATAGGGGTCCTTCGATCCGGTCGGCTTTTCATCAATCGCCCAGAACCCGACCAGCGTGTCGATCTTGTCGGCCAGCGCCACGGCCTGGGCCACTTTGCCGGACGGCACGTCGTCCGATGGACCTTGCGGCTTGTAATGGTCTCGGATGGCGGTCTGGACATCTTCATCCAGCCCTTCAGCCCGGGCATAATAGCTTCCCATCAGGCCCTGCAGCTCCGGAAACTCGCCGACCATCTCGGTCACCAGGTCGGTCTTGGCCAGCCTCGCCGCCAGTCGGGCCTGGGCCTCATCGGCCCCGATGGTTTTGGCAATATTGCCGGCCAGCGCTTCAATACGCGAAACCCGTTCAGCCTGCGTGCCAAGCTTTGCATGGAAGGTAATCTTCTCAAGCTGCGGCAGGCGGTCTTCAAGTGCAATCTTCTTGTCCTGCTCCCAGAAGAAGCGGGCATCAGACAATCGTGCCGCGATCACCTTGTTGTTGCCTTCGGTGATTTTCCGGCCGCCGTCCCTGGCGATCAGGTTCGATACCAGCAGGTAATTGTTAGACAGGTTGCCCGACTTGTCGGTGAGTGCAAAGCACTTCTGGTGGCTCTTGATGGACGTGACGATCACCTCGGCCGGGACATCCAGGAAGCTCTTGTGAAACTCGCCCATCAGCACAACCGGCCATTCCACAAGACCGGACACTTCGGCCAGCAGGCCCTTGTCCTCGATCAGTTCCAGGCCCTTAGCGAACGCCAGGTTGCCGGCCTCGGTGCGAATGGTCTCCATGCGCTCAGCGGCATCCAGCATGACATGGGCAGAGCGAAGGGACTGCTCGTAATCGTCAAACGCGGTGACCGTGATCTGATCCGGGTTGAGGAAACGATGGCCGCGTGTGGTGTTGCCCGACCGGATGCCGTCAATTTCAAACGGCACGACCTCACCGTCAAACACACACAGGATGGACTGCAACGGCCTGACCCAGCGCAGGCTGCCGGAGCCCCAGCGCATGGACTTGGGCCACGGGAACTTGCGCACCACATCCGGCACAATGGCAGCAACCACATCGGTGGTTTCCTGCCCGGGCTTGTTGATGCGGACCACATAGAAGGCGCCCTTGCCCTTCTTGTCTTCTTCAACATCGCATTGGTCGAGTGTGACGCCGGCAGATTTGAGAAATCCCTGGACAGCCTGCTCCGGCGCATCAATGCGCGGTCCCTTGCGGTCTTCCTTGTGATCTGCGGTGCGCACGGCCAGCCCGTCCACACACAGAGCCAGGCGGCGCGGCGTGACGTGGGCCTTGGCGCTTTCATAGGTCAGGCCCTGGTCGACGAGCGCGTCGGTGACCAGTTTCTGCAAATCGGCAGCGGCACGGGCCTGCATGCGGGCCGGAATTTCTTCCGAGAAAAGTTCGAGCAGGAGTTCAGCCATTGTCTTGCGCGCTCCCGCCAGCGGTTTTGGCCCAGGCCTCGCAACAGCCCTTGGCCAAGTCGCGGACCCGCAGAATATAGGCCTGGCGCTCTGTTACCGAAATCACGCCGCGCGCATCGAGCAGGTTGAATACATGAGATGCCTTGATGCACTGGTCGTAGGCAGGCAGCGCCATGAGATGCTTTTCGCCCTTGTCGCCTGCCGCCAGCAGTGCCTTGCATTCAGCTTCGGCAAACCGGAACTGCTGCAGCAGGGTTTCGGTGTTGGCGTGATCGAAATTGTGCCGGGAGTATTCCTGCTCCGCCTGCAGAAACACATCACCGTAGGACACGCGCTCCTCACCGTCACCACCATTGAAATTCAGGTCATAGACATTGTCGACGCCCTGCACATACATGGCTAGGCGCTCAAGGCCATAGGTCAGTTCGCCTGAAACGGGCGCGCAATCGATACCGCCGACCTGCTGAAAGTAGGTGAACTGCGAGACTTCCATGCCATCGCACCACACTTCCCAACCCAGGCCCCAGGCGCCCAGCGTCGGGCTTTCCCAATCATCCTCGACGAAACGAATGTCATGGTTTTCACGATCAATGCCGATGGCATACAGGGATCCGAGATACAACTCCTGCAAATCCGGCGGGGATGGTTTCAGGATCACCTGATACTGGTAGTAATGCTGCAACCGGTTGGGATTTTCGCCGAAGCGGCCATCCTTGGGCCGGCGCGACGGCTGAACATAAGCAGCCTTCCACGGGTTTGGGCCGACGGAGCGCAGCGTGGTTGCCGGGTGAAACGTGCCGGCACCCACTTCCATGTCATAGGGCTGCAGAATGACACATCCCCTGGCTGCCCAGTAATTGTGCAGCGTGAGGATCAGATCCTGAAAGGATTTTTTCGGATTTAGGCCGGATGGCGCAGTCATTACAAAGATTCTTTGAAGGGCCCCTGTATCGTCAGAGGCAGTGAATCGCTGGCCGGAACCTATTGCGCAGACCGAAGTTGGTCAAGCGGCCAGCCGCATGATACCTGCATTCGGGCCGGAACCGGAATCAATCAGTCTTCCGGGTAATATACGCCGGTCTCGGGGTCCTGACGCAAACGGCCTGTCCTGACACGATGCGCATCGTTTGTCTTTACCTTGACGGCGGACTTTGCCTGCAGGTCCGAGAGCCTGCGCGCCACAGTATATGACAAGGCAATTCCAACGCCAGCCAACAACAGTTTGTAGATCATCTTGTCTTCATTCCTTCAAACAGGTCCCGCCCGTTTCGCCTCTCATAGTCCGTAACGAGACCACAAAGCGCGCTCTTCTGCAAGCGCAAGAGCGCTGGACGCGACTCCTTGTCCTGCTGCCCTGGCCGCACCATCGACAGACGATCCACCGCCCGGCATCAGGAGTTTGCGTAAGGAAAACCCGCTCTTCGGCTCCACGGTCTTGATGATCACGTCCTCGCCGAACCTGGCCTGCAGTATCTCGTGCATAGTGCCGAGGCCGTCCACAAGGCCACGTTCCAGGGCCTTGTCTCCGGCCCAGAACAGGCCGGAAAACAATTCGTCTTCGCTGCCCTTGAGCTGTTCCTGCCGGCGTGACCGCACAATGTCCTTGAAGGCTTCGTGCACATCAAGCTGCAGGGATTTCAAATGGGCGACATCTTCCTTCTTTTCAGGCAGGAACGGATCCAGCACGGATTTGTTGGTGCCCGCCGTGTGCACACGACGTTCCACACCGAGCTTCTTGATCGCACCGGCAAAGCCGAAGCCTGTGGATATGACGCCGATAGAACCCACCACGGAGCTGCGGTCGGCAAATATTTCATCGCCCGACACAGCCAGCAGATAACCGCCGGATGCTGCCACATCCTCACAAAAAACCAGTACCGTGACTTCATGCTTCTTTGCGAGCTGGCGGATGCGGTTGAAGATCAGGGTTGACTGAACCGGTGACCCGCCGGGCGAATTGATCGACAAGGCCATGGCGGCGAGACCGGGAATGGCAAACGCCTGCTCCAGTGTTTCCTCGACCCCGGCCATGGAAAGTGCCTGGCTCATGGGCGCCGACATGCCGATGGCCCCTCTGAGGCGGACGTGGGCGACAAACTTGCGCTTGCCGCGCAACAGTCTTGTCAGCCATCCGGCCTTCTTTTTCTTCTTCTTGTTAGATGTGCGCGAGACCATTGTGGAGCTGCCTTTTCGGTTATTGGGACGTGCATGGGCCAGTTGCCGCTGCCTACATGGTGGCCGCGCGGGAAAACCTCAAGGGAGCGCCGGAAGTTCACGTGAATTCAAGAGCTTCCCCGTCCCGCAATACGGTGTTCACTTCATCCACAAATGAGTTGGATTCTGCCTCGTGCAGCACCAGCCCGGGCAAAAGCCGCAGTGGCGCCTTGGAAGCTTTTGTACCGCGCACGATAATCCGCGAGGCGGCATCCTTGCGATGTGCCCGCAGCGGCAGGACAGTCAGTCCTCCCAGTTTCGGCTCCATGGCCGCCAGTAATGTGAGCAGCGAGCTTGCCGGATGGATGATTGAGACGGTTCCCCTGGGTCTGACCGCGTTGGTCATGACCTTGACCCAGTTTTCAAGTTCACCGGCTTTCAGCATGTGGGCCTGCGCGCGCAGGCCATCAGCGGGAGCCTGCACTGCATGGTCTTCGAAAAACGGCGGGTTTGCATAGGCATGTGAGACACTGCCCGGCGCAGGCCAGTCCAGCTGATCGTGGCGCATGGAATCGCACAAGTCACCTTTCAGCACCATGACACGTTCATGCAGCTGGTTGCGCTTGAAGTTTTCTTCCGCAATCAGCGCATAACGCGAGGCAATTTCCACACCGGTTATGATGGTACCGGGCACCCGCTTTGCCAGGCAGGCCGCCGCGACGCCTGTGCCGATACCTGCTTCAAACAGCGTGTCACCGTCCATTGCAGGTATGGATGCAGCCAGCAATACCGCATCAATACCGGCGCGATAGCCCTTTTCAGGTTGCAGTATCTGCAGTTTACCCCCCAGAAAGGCATCGTCCGACAAGCCGGTCTTGCCCTCTTGGCCGCCTTCGCGGCCACCTTGAAACTCATCCTCCATCACAGCCTCTCCCGCCTTTTTCATCAGCGCGCACATCCGCACATTCAACCATCCGCCAGATGCTCCCGCAATCCTGCCTCATTCAGCAGCCTGCGGGCACGCATCTCATCATCTTCATCGACCATCACCCGGCGCGGAAACGCACCTATAGATCCTTCCAGAACACTCATATGACCGTCAAACACCGCCGCATTCAGGCCTTCCTGGCCAAGCAAATCAACAACATAGGAAACCAGCACAACATCGTTGGACCGTAGTAATTCACGCATGGATACCAACTTACCTTTCGGCAGTTAACAAAATGATCTTGCAGCAGTCTAGTTCAACGCGTCACATGCGGCCATAGTGCTCTTGCTGGCAACCTGAACGCCGCTTATGTTCACTCATGTAGACAACAAAGACAGCGGTGGAGTTTATTCCGTGGGCGTGGTGGTTCCGTTAAGTGCAGCAGAAGCTAAGGATGCAAGTCTGTCTCCTCTGCTTGATCTCGTGGCAAATGACATGGAGAAGGTGAACGCACAGATTCTGTCGCATGCGCAGTCCCATGTGGAGTTAATTCCGGAACTTGCCCAGCACCTGATTGATTCCGGTGGCAAGCGGCTGCGCCCGATGCTGACGATCGCGGCAGCACGCATGTGCGGCTATGACGGAAATCATCATGTTGACCTGGCCACCGCGGTCGAGTTCATGCACACCGCCACCCTGCTGCACGACGACGTGGTTGACGAAAGCGATCTCAGGCGCGGACGGCGCACCGCGCGATTGATCTGGGGCAACCAGGCAAGCGTGCTGGTAGGCGACTACCTGCTGGGCCAGGCGTTCCGCATCATGGTCACGACAGGGTCGCTGGCAGCGCTGAAGGTATTGGCTGACGCGGCCGCCGTCATTGCCGAAGGCGAAGTGATGCAGCTGGCCGCGGCGCACAATACATCGACGACGGAAGATGCCTACCTCAAGGTGATCAACGCGAAGACCGCCGCACTGTTTTCGGCGGCGGCCGAGGTCGGCGCCATCATTGCCGGACGCAATGAGGCAGAACGCGAAGCCCTTGAATCCTATGGCCGCAATCTTGGCGTGGCATTCCAGCTGGTTGACGACGCACTGGATTACTCGGGCAAGCAGGCACAGCTTGGGAAAAGTGTCGGTGACGATTTCCGCGAAGGTAAAATCACCCTGCCGGTGGTTTTGTCATACCGGCGCGGTGATACCGAACAGCGCAAATTCTGGAAGCGCGTAATGGAAGAAGGCGACCAGCGCGATGGCGACCTGGAACGCGCCATTGCCCTGATGGCGCAGCATGGCGCGCTGGAAGCGACCGCTGAACGTGCCCGCCATTACGGCGCCATTGCGCGGGATGCGATGGAGATATTCCCGCAGAGCCGCTACAAGTCCGCCCTGGTGGATGCAATCAGGTTCTCCGTCGCCCGCGCGCACTAGGGACACAGCAATCTAGACCAGGGCAGTGTCAACAACCCACCATTCGGGGTGCTGCCGGGCAATATCTGCGGCTGCGGCGGCAGCGCTGCCGGAATCCTCGAACAGGCCGAAGCAGGTGGCGCCGGAACCGCTCATGCGAGACAGCCGGCACCCGGACAACCGAGCAATGGCGCTCAGCACATCACGAATGACGGGTTCCAGATGACACGCTGCCGGTTCCAGGTCATTGCGGCATTCTGCAAGCCAGCCCAGTACAGCGCCGGTGTCATGTACGTCCGCAAACCTGTCGCTGATTTCCGAGTTGGCAGCACTGCCCGGTGACAGGCCCAAATGACGAAAAATGCCTGCCGTCGATACGCCGACCAGCGGGTTTACCAGAACTCCATACAGCGACGGCGCAGGTGTCCAGCTATCGATGATCTCTCCTATGCCACGCATGCGGCAAGCCGTTGAGGAAACACAGACCGGCACATCCGCACCCAGCTGCAGTGCAAGTCCCGCCAGTGTCTGCGGTTCAACGGACAAGCCGTTGAGACGGATAATCGCGCGCAGCGCAGCTGCTGCATCAGCGGATCCCCCGCCGATCCCCGAAGCAACGGGAAGCGCCTTGTGCAGGTTTATGGCGCAGGGACGGACGTCATCGGGATAATGGTGCTGCAAAGCGGCAAAGGCCCGGAGCACCAGATTGCCGGAATCCGTTTCCAGCCCTTGCGAAAAGGGTCCGGAAACCGTCAGGGAGGTTGCATCGGCAAACGATACTTCCAACACGTCGCCGGCGTCGGATGCAAACATCACGGCGCTGTCAAGCAGATGGTAGCCGTCCGCCCGCTTGCCGGTAACATGCAGGGCAAGATTGATTTTCGCTGCGGCGAACTCGGTGATCATCGCAATACCGGAAAGGCCTGGTCAGGACTTGTTGGGCTTTTCTGTGCCGGAAGCCGTCGGTGCCGAAGCTGGCTTCGGGTCCGGCAGTCCTTGCCTGAGCTTCTTGCGGATCTTGACTGCGTTTTCGTCGGTCGGATTCGAGTCAAGCGCGTACTGCCACTGGAACTTGGCTTCCAGCTTACGGCCAACCCGCCACAGCGCATCACCCAGATGATCATTGATCACGGCATCTTCGGGACGCAAGCCAGCTGCCCGTTCAAGCAGCTTGGCAGCCTCTTCATACCGCCCCAGCTGGTAGTGTCCCCAACCGAGGCTATCAACGATGTAGCCGTCATTGGGACGCAGTGAAACGGCCTTTTCAACCATTTCAAACGCCTCGGTCAGATTGATGCGCTTTTCAATCAGCGAGTATCCGAGATAATTCAGCACAGATGCCTGTTCAGGCTGAAAACGCAGTGCCTTGCGGAAATCCGGCTCGGCGCTTTCCCAACGCCCGGCCCGCTCGTAGGCAATGCCGCGGAAATAATAAACCGACCAGTTTTTCGCGCCCGGCTCGTCAACCCGCGCAAGCGCCTGGGTGTATGAATCGGCAGCATCGAGCCATTTCTCATTCAGGCGGTACAGGTTACCAAGCGACAGCAGAGCATTGTAGTTCTCAGGTTCGCGGGCAATCAGGGACTTCAGCACCTTCACCGCATCATCGAACCGGTTCAGCTGGTTGAGATTGGTGGCTGTCTGAATATCCGCGCTGGAGCGCAACGGGGAGTCTGCTTCAATCCTGTCATAGGCCGCGATGGCCTGCTCGTGCAGTTTCATCTGGGTGTAAACCTCACCCAGCAGTGTCTGGCCCTCGGAAAACTCCGGATGGCTGGACAGCGCCAGCCGGGCATAAACCAGTGCAATATCGATGGAGCGCTCGTCGGTCAGCGCCCCGGCAATGGAGTACAGCGCTTCGGCTGAACCACCGGCTGCGGTGTCAATAAAGGGTTCGGCCTGTTTTCCAGCCTTCAGGGCATCCAGCGCACTGCGCACCAGTGGATTGTTCTGGGTCGAATTCAGGAACAGTTCGTATATCTGAACCGCCTGGTCGCCTCGGCCGGTGCGTTCAAGGAAATTGCCATAGGCCTGGACGACCCGCAGCGAGGTGCCGGCCTTTTCATAGGCTGACTTGTAGAACACTTCCGCCCGGTTGCGGTTTTTGACCATGTCGGCAATCAGGCCGGCGTGGAACAGCCGAAAGTTTTCGAACGCCTGATTGCGCTTCAGCTTGTCAAGCTCAGCCAGGGCTTCTCTGAGATTGTTTTCCGAGGCATAGGACCAACCGGTCAGCAGCGCAGCGGACAACTCTCCAATAGGCGTGTAGGCCGATTTCTGGAAATACTGGCGAGCAAGCGCAGCCTTGCCGTCACGCATCGACTTGAGGCCCAGAACCAGCAGTGACAATCTGTGCTGATCGTTGAACTTGAGAACCCGCTCAGCAAACTTTTCAGCGGACGTGATATTGCCTGACGACACTTCCAGCGTGAAAGCGCGCTCAATCAAAAGCGGGTTGTTGGGATCGTTTTCCAGGGCACGGGCAATGTACCGCGCGGCAATCCCGGTATCGCGCTGACGACTGGCGAACCGCCCGGCAAGATAGCTGCCCGATGGAGATGCCTTGTCAATCCGCAAGGCGGCGTACGGGTCGGCATTTTGTGACTGCGCGGCATGACCAGGAATAACTGCCATCGAACTCGCCAACACAAATGCTGCACCCAGGGTCCTGATGGTCAATGTCATGTTTGCCTTGTCCGATCTTCGGAAAAATTGTTTGCGCTGCAGAAGCTGCCCCTGAAAGACCGCCAAACTATAACGCATCACTGATACAGTGCAATGTGATGGTTTTTGGACCGAACCGCAAGCTACACACGGTCACAGATGTGCTATTGCAACCGGTAACCGCCGCGAGTGCCGGCACGAATGAAAGTTCACGCGATCGCGTACCGGCCGGCGCAGTTGCAAAATCTGCAGCCAGCGCCTTGAAAGCGCAATCTGCCACCCGCATCATGCCCGGCATGAAAAACCAACTGATTCGAATTCACAAACGTTATCGCATCACCGGAGCTGCCCTTGTGTGCGCTGTGTCGGTTCTGTCGGGCTCTGTGGACGGCAATGCGCTGGAAGTGTCGGCAAGTTACCGGAAAAATGCGGAAAAAGCCTTTGACGGATTTCTGCAAAGCCTGTGGCCAGAGGCTCGGCAACGCGGCGTTTCACGCAAGGTTTTCGATGCGTCGGTAAGACGGATGTCCCTGCAGTGGAAAATCCCGGACCTGGCGCCACCGAAGATTGCTGGCGAACAACCGGCCGCTTCGCGCAAACGCCAGGCAGAGTTTGGTTCGCCCGGCAGGTATTTCAGAGACAAGTCCCTCAACCAGCTGGCTCAAATCGGGCGCAGGAACATCCGCAAATACGCATCGACCTTTGCCCGGATTGAAAAGACCAGCGGGGTTCCCAAAGAGGTCGTCGCCGCCATCTGGGGCCGGGAAACTGCCTTTTCCGGCGCAAAAATCCCGCACAGCGCAATGTCGGTGCTGGCGACGCAAGCCTTTCTCGGGCGCAGGCCGGATTTCTTCCGACCGGAACTTCTGGCCATCATGGAGATTGCCCAGCGCGGCGTCGTGCCGGTGTCGCAGTTGAAAAGTTCATGGGCAGGCGCGATGGGCCATACCCAGATGCTGCCTGGGCTGTACCTGAAATATGCCACTGACGGCGATGGTGACGGCAAATCGGATATCTGGAATTCAATTCCGGACGCGCTGGCCACCACGGCAACATTTTTGAAAGCAAGCGGCTGGAAGCCGGGCCTGAGCTGGGCGTACGAGGTCGAACAGTCGAGAGTGCTGGACTGCACGCTGGAAGGACCTGATGAGGGCAGGCCGGCGGCAGACTGGATTGCCGCGGGAGCCAAAAGGGTAGCCGGCCGCAAATGGCCTTCCCGGCTCAACAGTGTCAAAAGCTATGTCATCATGCCCGCAGGCCGGTTCGGCCCCGCGTTCATTGCCACTGACAATTACTACGCGATCAAGAACTACAATGAATCCGATCTCTATGTGCTGTATGTCGGCAACCTGGCGGACCGGATTTCAGGCGGCGGAGCCTTCAAGACCGGATGGCGCAAGGTCGATACGTTCACCCGCCCGGCCATGAAGAAGGTTCAGTCCAGGATGGTGGCACTGGGCTACAATGTCGGTGACAGCATTGACGGACTGATCGGTTTCCGCACCCGCACGGCCACCGGCATGCACCAGAAAAAACTGGGCATGGCAGTGGATTGCTGGCCAAACAGGCCGTTTATTGGGCGGTTGAAGTAACCTTCTGCTTGATGACCGAAACACCCGTCGCGCGAATTGCGGTGACCCGTTTCTCAATCGCGGGACGGTAATTGTCGGAAATTGCCGCGCGCATGCGTTCAGCCTGTGCGGACGGGCTGTGCGGGTAGACGGCAAACAGGCGTTTGAAAAAGGCCCTTGTGTTGCCGCTGCATTCCAGCAGCACATTGTCCACAACCGCATCAACAGGCTGGTTCGACTGCGGCGCGGTACGGTCGGCGGCATCGCGGTAACAGGAAAACATTTCTTCCTTGGCGAGTTCCAGTTCGGCTTCCACGCTGATCGGGTCGGGCTGCGCCTGGACCGAGGGCACCAGAGAGGCGGTTGTCGGCTCGGCGGCCTGGGTGGCAGGTGCCACTGCAGGCACAGCCGGCGTGGCCGCGGCGGCAGCCAGCTTCTGTTCTTCCCGCACCTTCAGGACAGCTTTGCGTACGGCCGGCACGAAGGTCGATCCGGTCAGCTCCTTGGCGATCTTGCGTGATTTTCTGGTCCCGAACCTTGAGGCGAGGACTTTCGACATGGAGGAAAACGACTTGTCGCATTCCCGCTTGATGGACCGTGCCACAACGGACCGCAGGTTCAGCTTGGGAATTTTCTGGGCGCGGCTGCGGGCATAGGCCGAAATACAGTCGCGGAACGCAAACACCTTCGGGTTTCCGCTGTCACGCCACCACTTGGCTTCGCTCACACGTGACTTTTTCTTCCGGCGCTTGCGGGACGAGGTCCGTTTCTTGCGCTTGACAGGCTTAAGTGCCGGCTGGGCGGCCTGCAATTGCCGCGGTCCCGGTCGCGTCGCGGGTTGTTGCACCTGCTGCTGGGCCTGAGCCGGTTGCGCACCACCCGGTGCAGTCGGCTGGGCGATATTGATGGTGCGCCCACCTACCGAGTTAATCGTCTGCCTGGCCGGAATCTCGTTGATCCCGGTTGGCTTGGTACCGGTGAAAACCTGTATACCACGCGGTTTCACCGTATTGATCCGCTCGTCACTGGAGCGTTCAATGCTTTCTGCCCATGCGCCTGTCGTGCCTGCAAGACAGGCAATTGTCATAATCGCAATGGCTGAGATTTTGTAATTCATATAAAGGGCTCCCTTTTGGCTCCCCGACATCCGTTCAGCATGACTAACAAACAGGCAACAAAATGACGCCAATTTGACCAACTCAATCAATTCTTTAGCTGCTTCGAAACAGCACAGAAAATGCCTTTGCAAACATCATGCCGAAAACATTAATCCATGGCTGGACAAGCGTCCTTGACGGCGATCAATCCCGGCGGAACACATTACCTTTCGGCAGGTGCGGCAAAAAACCGTAAACCTGTTTTATTCCAGAGTGTTAGAGAAGTTTCAGGTGTTCGTATACACTGAGTTTCCAGTGTCGACCCGACGCCTGAGTCTGGCTACATGTTGGGGTAATTCGGTCCTTCACCACCTTGCGGCACTGTCCAGTTGATATTCTGTGCCGGGTCCTTGATGTCGCAGGTCTTGCAGTGCACGCAGTTCTGGAAATTGATCTGGAACTTGTCGCTGCCGCCTTCATCCTTGACGATTTCGTACACGCCTGCAGGACAGTAGCGCTGCGCCGGTTCTGCATAATCGGGCAGGTTGCGGCTCACCGGTATCGATGCATCCTTAAGGTGCAGGTGTGCCGCCTGGTTCTCATCATGATTGGTCGCCGAGTAGGCCACATTGGTCAACCTGTCGAATGACAGCACACCGTCGGGCCTGGGATACTCGATCTCAGGGTAATCGGCCGCCTTGCCGGTTGAATCCGCATCGTTCTTTTCATGTTTCATGGTGCCCAGGAACGAGAACCCGAACAGCTGATTGGTCCACATGTCCAACCCGCCAACGGCAAGCCCGCCGAGCAGGCCGAGTTTCGACCACAGCGGCTTGACATTGCGCACTTTCTTGAGGTCTTCGGCAATGGGAGACTTGTCCCAGGCCGCCTGGTACCCGGTCAGTTCGTCGCCTTCGCGGCCGGCCGCGATGGCAGCGGCAGCCGCATCGGCAGCCAGCATGCCGGACAGCATGGCGTTATGGGAGCCCTTGATGCGGGGCACATTCACCATCCCGGCAGAACATCCGATGAGGCAACCGCCCGGAAACGCCAATTTCGGCACCGACTGGTAACCGCCTTCGGTAATGGCGCGCGCGCCATAGGCAACACGGCGGCCACCTGCCAGCACATCGGCAATCATCGGGTGATGCTTGAAGCGCTGAAACTCCATGTAAGGGAACAGGTGCGGGTTCTTGTAGTTGAGATGCACCACGAAACCGATCGAAACCAGATTGTCTTCCAGGTGGTACATGAACGAACCACCACCGGTCTTGGTGTCAAGCGGCCAGCCCATTGTGTGGGTGACCTGGCCGGGCTTGTGGTTTTCCGGCTTGATTTCCCACAGTTCTTTCATGCCAAGGCCGAATTTCTGCGGGCTCTTGCCTTCCGACAGGTTGAACTTGTCGATCAGCACCTTGGCCAGCGATCCACGCACACCCTCACCGATCATGACATATTTGCCATGCAGTTCCATGCCGGGTTCGTAGTCCGGGCCGGGCTTGCCGTCCTTGCCGAGGCCGAAGACACCGGCAACGACACCCTTGACCGAGCCGTCGTCGCGGTAAACCAGATCGGAACAGGCAAAGCCCGGGTAGATCTCGACACCAAGGCCTTCTGCCTGTTCGGCAAGCCAGCGGCACACATTGCCCAGCGACACGGCATAATTGCCATGATTGTTCATCAGCGGCGGCATCATGAAGTTCGGCAGGCGCAGGGCCCCTGAATGGCCAAGCATGTAGAAGCGGTCTTCCTTGACCTCTGTCTTCAGCGGAGCGCCCTTTTCCTTCCAGTCAGGGATCAGTTCATTCAGGGCAACCGGATCGATCACCGCCCCGGACAGGATGTGTGCGCCGACCTCGGAGCCTTTTTCCAGCACGCAGACCGAAATCTCTGTTCCGGCCTTTTCCGCCAACTGCTTGAGGCGAATGGCGGCCGACAGACCTGCAGGGCCCGCGCCGACAATCACGACATCAAACTCCATGGATTCGCGTTCCACTGCTGCTGCCTCATTCATGTGCCTGATAACTCCCGAATTCAAAGGCCACTAGATCAGTATGGTTTTTGATTGCTTCAATCAAAAACCATAAAACTGATCGTTTCTAAAGTGCTAGAGCAACTTTATGGGTTCAGTTGAACCCATGTCGCTCTAGTCCGTTTCCGGTGTTATAGTGAACTTGTTGAAAGACGCAATCTGTTCCTGAAAGGACATTTGCAACGTGGTTGAGGACGCTGAAAGCACACAAATACCATCTGCACGTGCCGCAGCCGCGGCCGCCCTGCAATGGTATGCCCATATGGGCGTCGACGAGGCGATCGGTGATGTTTGCGTGGACGGGTTTGCCCGGTCTGCCGAACTGGCGGCGCGCAGAGCGTCTGCCCCTGCCCGGACAGAGGTTGATTCCGGTGGCGGAACGCGCGCGCCGCTCAACAGGCCCGCTGCTCCTGCCAGCCAGGCACCGCGGCCGGTTCCGCGGCAACCGGCAGCCGCGCCATCCATGGCGATGGACGAAGTCGAGCAACTTGCCCAGTCCTGCAACAGCCTCGACGAACTGGCCCGCACACTGGATGAGTTTGACGCCTGCCCGTTGAAACGCACGGCGACGCAGCTTTGCTTTGCCGACGGTTTGCCGGGTGCACATGTGATGATCATAGGCGAGGCACCGGGACGCGACGAGGACGAACAGGGCCGCCCGTTCGTCGGCAAGTCTGGACAGTTGCTGGACAAGATGCTGGCCTGCATAGATCTCGACCGGACCAGCGATGATCCGGCAAAATCGGCGTTTGTCAGCAATATCGTGTTCTGGAGGCCGCCGGGAAACCGTAAACCGTCGACATCGGAAGTGACCATGTGCCTGCCGTTCGTCAGGCGCGCAATCGAGCTGGCGAAACCGCGCATCGTCATTGCCGCAGGTGCCACTCCGGCCCAGGCCCTGCTGGAAGCACCGACCGGCATTACCCGCATGAGGGGAACCTGGAAAACCATTGCCACCGGCAATGGCGAGGTAGATGTCATGCCGACGCTGCATCCGTCTTATCTGCTGCGGTCTCCGGAAGCCAAAAGGTTTGCATGGCGCGACCTGCTTGCGGTAAAGGCAAAGCTGCTGGCCATGTAGAATTTGTAACTTTGAACATCAGAATAATGTGTGAAACTAGCATCTTAAGGATGCAGGAGATTTCGATGAATTTTCACGATTGGTGGCACGTCCATGTCGAAAATTGACAAAACCAGGCCGTTCATCCCGGTTCGGATTGCAGTTCTGACAATATCCGACACACGTACCCTGGACGACGATAAATCCGGCAACACACTGTCTCAGCTGTTGGCCGATGCAGGCCATGACCTGTCCGCACGGGCAATCTGCAAGGACGACATCCGCGCCATCCGCACGACTTTGCGGAAATGGTTCAAGCGCAGCGATACCGATGCGATTATCACCACCGGCGGCACCGGACTGACGGGCCGCGACGTCACCATCGAGGCGGTCCGGCCGCTGCTCGACAAGGAAGCCGACGGCTTTGCCACGGTGTTTCACATGATGTCATTCGGCAAGATCGGCACATCGACAGTGCAGTCGCGCACCATGGCCGGCATTGCGGCGGGCAAATACGTGTTCTGCCTGCCCGGATCACCGGGGGCGTGCAGGGACGGCTGGAACGAGATCTTGTCCAAGCAACTGGATTACCGGCACATGCCGTGCAATTTCGTGGAAATCATGCCGCGGCTGGACGAGCATCTGCAGCGCAGCAAGGGGTGAAAGAGTGAACAACATTGCTCGGCAGTTGCTGCTTGTCTTATTCCGCTCACGCAAGCAGCCCGCGGCTGCACTCCGCTAGGGTGCACTTCGTGCGTCGGCCCGTCGGCCCTGCCTCGGCACATACCGCGCTTCGGAAGAGGTTCATCACGACGGTCGTTCTGGGTCGGAGAACGGCCTGAGCGAAGCGAAGAAAGCAGTTCGACCACTAACAAGCAGCGCCATTATGTGAATTCAACTCAACTGAATGTGATCTGTCCCGCCATATCATCGTTATACGGTGCATGCATGCTCCCACAGAGTATGCCTTCCTAAATCCTCAACAAAACAGGGGTAAGACCGATGACCAATTCCAATATTTCCCGGCGAAACGTTCTTGCAGGGGCAGCGGTTGCCACTGCCGCTGCACCATTTGCAGGTTCGCTCGCGGTATCTCCGGCAGCCGCAAAGGCGCCGATGGCCAAGGTGGACCATCCGACCCACCGCCGTTTCAAGCTTGGCGAGTTTGACGTCACCACCATCAATGACGGCGCCATCAACCTGGAAAATCCGCAAGGCATTTTCGGCACCAACGCGTCAAAGGAAGATTTTGAAGCCCAGGCAAAAGCCAACTTCCTGCCCACCGACAAGCTGCAGATCGGCTTTACACCGGTGATCATCAATACCGGCAGCGAGCTGGTGCTGTTCGACACCGGTAATGGCGAGGCCCGTATGCCGGCTGCCGGCCAGCTGATCCACTCCACGTTGCAAGCTGCAGGCTATACGGCTGACCAGGTCGACAAGGTGGTTATCACCCACTACCACCCGGACCATATCGGCGGGCTGATGATGGGCGGCAAGCCGACCTTCGCCAATGCAACCTATGTGGCAAGTGCTACCGAACATGATTTCTGGTCAGCGCCGGACCGCATGTCCGGCGGCACGGGACGCGTCGCCAAGCTGACCGCCAGCAATGTCACCCCGCTGGCTGAGAAGATGACATTCGTGAAAGACGGCGATGACGTCGCAGCAGGCATTCGCGCCATGGCGACCAATGGTCATACGCCCGGCCATACGGCATATTCCATCGAAAGCGCCGGCAAGCGCATCATCGTGGCCGGTGACTTCGCCAACCAACCGGCACTGTCGATCGCAAAGCCCGACTGGCATGTGAAATTCGACATGGACAAGGACGCAGCTGTTGCCACGCGCAAGAAGATGCTGGACATGCTGGCTGCCGACCGGGTGCCGTTCACCAGTTACCACATGCCGTTCCCGGCAGTGGGATACATCGATAAAACCGCTGACGGCGGCTATCACTACGTACCGGTGAGCTACCAGCTCGACGTTTAACGTCCGGTTTTTATCGGCCACGCAACCAGTTGCGATAGCTTGCAGCGTCATCGACGTCTGCGAGCTGTCGCAACAGCTTTACCGAGCCACCTTCGAGATTTGTCATGGTGTCTGCCAGTGCGTGCTCGCTTGACCAGCGCACATTGTCGAACATCTGCAGCACCGTGCGCCTGCGGGACTGGCCGACGAGCCAGTAACCGCCGTCCGGCGCGGGCCCGAATACCGCATCATGACGCCCGAGCTGATGAAAGGCATTTGCGATGTCAGCGCGTTCAATGTTGGGAATGTCGCTGCCGATGATCACCACCGGACCGGTGGGCAGCGTATTGAACATGCGCTGCATGCGGTCGCCGAGATCGCCGGTTCCCTGGTCGACCAGATGGACATCTTGCGGCCAGACACGGGCATTGAGTTCATGCACGCCCGATACGGCGATCCAGGTCTGCCAGCGCGGGTCACGTGCCAGCGTGTTGAGGGTTTCCGCCAGCATGACGCGATAGGCCCGGGTTGCCTCCATGGCGCCAATACCCGCGCCGAGCCTCGTCTTGACCCGGCCGATGCGAGGCTGCTTGGCCATGACCAGCAGGTGTTGGGGCCGCGGGCTCATTTGTAAAATCGCCTGATGCGCTCGGGCGACACGCCGACCGACCACATGGCAAGGCAGGTCAGATTGCGGATGATGCGTGCGGCATACCCATCGCGGACATAGCGTTCAGCACTGGTGATGGCGGGAACGTCCAGATAGGCCAGACGCGACCTGCCGATGCGGCTGACCAGGTCGACATCCTCCATCAGGGGCAGCGGGCGAAAGCCGCCGGCCTCTTCATAAAGGCTGCGTGACACCAGCAGGCCCTGGTCGCCATACGGCATGGCAAACACCCGGCAGCGCAGGACAACAAGCTTTTCGAGAATTCTTGCCTTGATACTCGCATCATCCATTTCAAAGCGAAACACTGCGGCCTTGCGGCTTCCTGCCATGTGAGCGCGAACCGCCCGGGCCCAACCCTTGCCGAGCACAGTGTCTGCATGCAGGAACAGCAACCAGTCGCCCGTTGCCGCTGTCGCACCGTGCGCCATCTGAACCCCTCGCCCCGATTGTCCCCGCAACAACACAGCGTCGAACTCGCTGACATCAGGCGCCGTCACGGACCCGCCGTCAGCGACGATGATTTCAGCGATACCCGCCTCATCCCTGCCTGCGGCCAGACAGGCAAGCGTGCGCGGCAGACTGGCATTGGCGTTGCGGGTTGGAATGATGACCGACAGCATGATGGCCGGACAATAACGTCCGCATGATTGAGTTGGAACATGTGATTTTCATGTTTTTTGTTCTTGTTATGTTCTATTTTCTGATATAGCATTCCCCAATCATGAACGTATACCCCAATCCCTCCCGGCTTGACCTGTCCAGCGCGCCCGCAACAGCGCCTGCAATACCGCAGGTCAAGGCGCGCGGACGTGGTGTCGGCAGTAATTCAAGCGGACGCTTTGAAGCCTTCAAGCGATCAGGCATCGATGATGGCTGGTACCGTGAAGATGAAGACCTGCCGGTCCTGAAAACCCATGTAACGGAAGAGGCTGCGCGCTCCATCATTGCCCGCAACATTTCGCCGGATATCTCGTTTGACCGTTCTATCAACCCCTATCGCGGTTGCGAGCATGGCTGTTCTTACTGTTATGCTCGGCCCAGTCACGCCTATATGGGCCTGTCTGCCGGGCTCGACTTCGAGAGCCGGCTGTTTGCCAAGACCAATGCGGTCGAGTTGCTGCACAAGGAACTGGGCGCAAAGGGCTATGAGCCGGCGACCATTGCCCTGGGTGCGAATACCGACCCTTACCAGCCGGTTGAGCGGCAGTACCGTCTGACCCGCGAAATCCTGAAAATGCTGAACGAGTGCAATCACCCGGTCGGCATTGTCACAAAGTCCGCGCTGGTGACCCGCGACATCGATATTCTGAAACCCATGGCCGAGAAAGGCCTGGTCAAGGTTGCCGTGTCGATCACCACGCTGGACCACAAGCTCTCGCGCCAGATGGAACCACGCGCCTCTACACCGGGCAGAAGGCTGCAGGCACTTGAGCTTCTGTCGGCTGCGGGTATTCCCACTGTCGTCATGACGGCGCCCGTCATTCCGGCGATCAACGACATGGCAATCGAGAAACTTCTCGGCGCGGCACAGGCCGCGGGTGCGAGCGAGGCAGGCTATGTGCTGCTGCGCCTGCCGCATGAGTTGAAAGACCTGTTTTGCGAGTGGCTGGAGCGTGAATTTCCCGACCGGGCAAAACACGTGATGAACCTTGTGCGCGACATTCGCGGCGGCCGCGACAATGATCCCGAATTCGGCGCGCGCATGACCGGTCGCGGACCCTATGCCTGGCAGATCGGGCGGCGGTTTGAACTGGCCTGCAAGCGACTGGGCCTGAACAAGGTGAAACTGAAACTGCGCGCCGACCTGTTTGAACGGCCCATTCAGCCGGGAGAACAGCTGTCGCTGCTCTAGAGCCTATTACACCTGAATATATGCGTTTGATGGCATCAAATCAGTTCATTCGGCTAGGCGCAAAACGAAGCGCGATGCGGAGCATCGGGCAAGGTTTGCAACAACGCAGATGGACTGATTTGGTTCACCGAAGGCCGGTTTTCTGCGCTCACTGGACAGCGTTACGCCTCCCTTGTGGTCACCAGACCAAGGCGGGAGCCGTGCCTTGCCAGCAAACGCAGAAAACCGGTCAAATGCCTATATTCAGGTGTAAAAGGCTCTAGACCACCCAGTCGAAGGCATATCCGGCAGCCAGGGATCCGGACAGCGCCAGCACGAGATAGAGAACAAACGGCTTGAGCCTGAGCACCGGGAAGATGGCCATTGCCCCCCAGATGCTGACCACGCCGCCGGAAACCAGAAAGGCCATGGCAGCGCCCGGTGACATGCCGTGATCCATGAGCCCGCGCGTCAGCGGCAGGGCGGCATAGCCGTCCAGATAAGCAGGCGCGCCGACAAATACCGCAAACGGTATCGCCCACCATACGTCACTGCCGACATAGGCGGACAGCGCATCCGGCTGCAAAACCGCGTTCAGGGCATATTCGGCTGCAAACGCCGGGATGAGGCAAATCAGGATCAGCCTGGTCGTCGCGGCGAAGTTTTCACGAAAAATATCCTTGCGCTGCCGGTCTTTCCAGATGCGGGCATCAAACGGCAGGGCAGCGCCGCAATTGCGCTGCGACAGTTTCCCGACGATCCGGTTGCTGCGCAAGGAGACCATCGCCCAGTCGCGCCGGGCAAAGACCGAGGTGATGGCACCGCCCCACAATCCGAGACCAAAGGCAGCCACGGTCTTGCCGACCGCAAACCCGACACCCAGGGTCGCCGCGGTCGTTGCCAGCATGGCCGGGTCGGTCACCGGCGACGACAACCAGAATGCCATGACCGGGGCCAGCGGCACCCCGGCGGCCAGCAATCCGGCCATCAGCGGCAATACGGTCACGCCGCAAACAGGCGTAATCGCGCCGATCGCCGATGCCGCAACAATGGAATAGAGTATGCGCCCTTCAAAAACCCCTGCGATATGACTGCCCGCGCCGCTGGCCATGATCCAGGCCGCAAGTAGAATGCCGGGAATGACGATCGGCGCCACCACCACAAGGCCCCAGACTACAAATCCAGCCATTTCCAGCAGGGTTTGCGGCCATAACAGAGCGAAAGCCAGGCCACACACCGCCGCCAGACCCAGCAGAAACTTCAGTGAGGTGGGACGTTTGGCCGTTTGACTGTGGTCAGACATGAACTGTGCTCCGTCTTTCAAGGACTGCTTGGAAAATGCGCTTGAATGGGCCATATGTAAAACGGGTAATACAAAACTCAGCTATGAGAATTTCCGATGGATCAATTGAACAGTGAACTGTTGCGCACCTTCCTGGCGGTGGCCGAGACCGGCAGCATGACGGAAGGCGCTGCCCGCATTTTCAGGTCGCAGTCGGCAGCCAGCCTGCAGATCAGGAAGCTGGAGGAATTGCTCGGCCAACCGGTTTTTGACCGGCACGGGCGCGGTGTCGCCCTGACGGCCACCGGTGAGAGGCTGCTGCCCATCGCGCACGACGTCACCCGCACCCTGTCGTCCGCCATGCGCGAACTGACATCGGACGGCCTGCGCGGTAAACTGCGCCTCGGCATACCGGACGACCAAAACCAGCAGATGTTGTCCCAGATCATCAGCGAGTTTGCCCAGTCCCATCCCCAGGTCGAACTCGAAGTGTCATGCGCACTGAGCGCCGGATTTCCCGGCGCCCTTGCGTCCGGCGATCTTGATATTGCCGTCTACGAAGTCGAGCAACCCGGCAGTGAGCACGAGATACTGCGGGAGGAACAGACCTTCTGGATGATGTCGCGACACCATGACCTGCTGCAGCGCGACCCGCTGCCGGTTGCGCTGTTTGACCGTGAGTGCTGGTGGCGGGATGCGGCACTTGCAGCGCTGCACGGCTCAGGACGCCGGTTCCGGATTGTCTATTCCAGCCAGAGTGTCACAGGCGTCTCCGCTGCCATCGAGGCGGGCGTCGCAATCGGGCTTTTGGGACAATCATCGCTGACCGGCAACCTGACATGCCTGGGACAAGAGCACGGCTTTGCCGGCATGCCGACATCAAAGCTTGTCCTTGGCACCCGGGGCGGTGGCGATGATGCGCCCATGCGGGCGATGAAATCGGCAATCCGGCAGGCGTTTTCCACGGCATGACCCACGCGTCGCCTCAAGCCTAGCCAACATGACCGTATTCATCGTATTGCTGGTCTGACAACCTTTCACGCTGCGAAGAAAAGGCCATTAAGTGGGCAGTACAACCATCAACATCGTACTGCCGCTGTTCGGCATTCTGCTGGCCGGGTATTTCGCCGGCCGTTCCGGCCTGTTCGGAGACACCAGCAGTGCTGTCCTGAACCGCTTTGTGTTCGTGGTTTCGCTGCCTGCCCTGGTCTTCGTTTCCCTGTCCCGGGTCACGGTGGACCAGTTCTTCAACTGGCCGTTCCTGGGCACCCTGGGCGGCGGCATGCTGGCGACATTCCTCATCTCCATGGCGGTAGCCCGGGTGGTGTTTCCCGGCGGCCTGGCGCAACTTGGCCTGCACGGGCTGACCGCGATGTACTCCAGCACCGGGTATATCGGGTTGCCAATCCTGCTGATCGCATACGGCAATGAAGCACTGGTTCCCGGCATCATCGGTGCAGTGATCACCGGAGCCGTGTTCCTGCCGCTTGCGATCATTCTTGTCGAAATCGGCAATGCTGACAAGGGCCGGGCCTTCAGCCTGGCACCGCTTATCAATGTAGCACGCACGCCTGTATTCATGGCAACCGCGGCGGGCCTGCTGGTATCGGCTTCGGGCTTTGAACTTCCCAAACCCGTCGGGATGTTCTGTGACCTTCTGGGTGGCGCATTCACCCCGTGTGCCCTGTTTTCGGCAGGGCTGTTCATGGTCGGATGTTCCGTCAAAGGCGATGGCCGGGAGATCGGCTGGCTGGTCATGATGAAGCTGGCCATCCATCCGCTCATCACCTGGTGGCTGGCCTATCACGTATTTGAGCTGGACGGCATACTGCCTGCGGTCGCGGTCTTACAGGCGGCTTTGCCCAGTGGCGTGCCGGTTTTCGTGCTGGCCCAGCAATACGGAATCTTCGTTGCCCGCGCCAACGCTGTCGTGGTGATTTCGACGGTGTTGTCGGTTGTGACACTGTCGGTTCTGCTTGGCGTGCTGGTTGCATGAACGCGGCCGGGTCAGGATCGCTTCCTGCCGGTAAACGTGGCACCGATGGCAGCGGACATGACCGCGGCAGCAGCAAGCAGACCGCGCGCCTCGATGGCTTCGCTGAGCAGCATGGCGCCAACTATCATGGCCACAACGGGTTCAATCGCCAGGATGATGCCATGCCTGCGCAGCGGCATGGTTTTCAGGGCTTCAAACTCCAGAACCGTTGGTATGGTCGTTGACAGAACCGCGACGCCCAGCACAAGCAGCAGCACAGTAGGTGCGACCTGAAGAATGTCAGCGTTGACAACGGCCAAAGGTGTCAGCATCAGGGCTGCTACAATCATTGCCGGCGACAGACCGCTGCCGCCCGGGAAAATACGTCCGACCCGGACACTCAGAAGAATGAAGGCGGCCCAGGCACACCCGGTGATGGCCGCAAACAGAACGCCCCACGGGTCCAGCCCGCTGCCTATGTCCGGTGTGAGCAAGGCAAGACCAAGCCCGGCAAGCGCAATCCACAGAAAGTCAACCGGCCGCCTGGAACTGAAAACCGCCACCGCGAGCGGTCCCATAAACTCGATCGTTACTGCGGTACCCAGGGGAATGCGGGCAATTGCATGGAAGAAGCACAGGTTCTGGATGGCAATGACGCAGCCAAACAGCACAATGAGCCCGGCATTCCTGCGCAATGTCGCGTCGAACACCGGCGGGGCTGCGACCGCCACCAGAAGCGCGCCGAACGCCACTCTCAGAAACACGGTGCCGCTTGGCCCCAGTGTCGAGAACAGATGAATTGCCAGCACGGAGCCGAGTTGCACTGAAATAATTGCCAGCAGCAGCAGGCCCGTCGGCGGGATCGTGCCGAGTACCCGCGACATGGTGCGGGTCAGGGACTTCCAGTCCGGCGGACCTGGAAAACCGCAACTGGAAACGGTTGCTCCAGCCAGTGCCTGTCGAGTGTCTGTCATCGGTTACGGTTCCCGCCCACTGTGAGTTCCTGCAGGAACCAGCAGACCATGAAATGCGAGAACCTGGCAACGCTGCATCGTCAGAATGCCGGCTGGCGGCCTGGCCGGGGCAAACAGCTATCGCATCTGCGGCCGCATTCGCTATGATCACGGCAATGGCGATTCGATCAGCAATACAACCTGACTTCATTCTTGAACGTGCTGCGCTTGACGGCGGCGCGCGTCATGTCGCCGGCGTGGATGAAGCCGGCCGTGGCCCGCTTGCCGGTCCGGTGGTGGCGGCTGCGGTCATCCTCAATCCCGGTCATGTTCCCGACGGCCTGAACGACAGCAAAAAGCTTTCCGAACCGGCCCGCGATGCCCTGTTTGCGGAAATCCTGGCAACGGCGGATATCGGGGTCGGCGTGGCCGATGTTGCCCGCATCGACGAGATGAACATCTTGTGGGCAACCATGTGGGCCATGAGCGAAGCAATCGGTGACCTCGAGCAGCAACCCGACCTGGCACTGATCGACGGTAACCGGTGCCCGAAACTCGACTGCCGCGCCGACGCAATCGTCAAAGGCGATGCAAAGTCCATGTCCATCGCGGCGGCATCGATTGTCGCCAAGGTCACGCGCGACCGGATCATGGCGACGCTTGACCGGCAACTGCCCGAATACGGCTTTGCCCGCCACAAGGGCTATGGCACGGCATTTCACCTTGAAATGCTGAAAGCTCACGGGGCTACACCACACCATCGCAACTCGTTTGCACCGGTACGCAAGGTGCTCGCCACAGCAGCGCGTTAACCATTCATTAAGAATTTGATTCACCTCGGAGTCCGGGTGATTCAACATGTGCCTCAAGCCATGAAGGCAAGACGCAAAAGACGTCTGCCTCCGGGTGGCGGGCATGCGTAAAAACGCCCGTTTGTCAGTGATGCGTCAAAACAGGTTATGCGTACAAATGGGTATTGCCACAAAGCCGGACATTGCGCCGCTTCTGAACTCGATTCTGGCGGGCGACTGCCTCGAGGAGCTTCGGAAAATTCCATCTGAAAGTGTGGATGTGGTCTTTGCCGACCCGCCCTACAACCTGCAGCTCGGCGGCGGTCTTACCCGTCCGGATCAAAGCAAGGTGGACGGCGTCGACGACGCCTGGGACAAGTTCTCCTCGTTTGCAGCCTATGACGAGTTTTCGCGCGAATGGATGGCGCAGTGCCGCCGCATCCTCAAGCCCACCGGCACCATCTGGATTATCGGTTCCTACCACAACATCTTTCGTGTCGGCACGGTGATGCAGGACCTGGGTTTCTGGATCCTCAACGATATTGTGTGGCGCAAGACCAACCCGATGCCGAACTTTCGCGGCACCCGGTTCACCAATGCACACGAGACCATGATCTGGGCGTCGAGGTCGGAAGACCAGAAAACCTACACGTTCAACTATGAAGCGCTGAAGTCATTCAATGACGACCTGCAGATGCGCTCCGACTGGCTGCTGCCCATCTGCAACGGCAGTGAGCGCATCAAGGGCAGCGACGGGCGCAAGGCACACCCGACGCAGAAACCGGAAAGCCTGCTGCACCGGGTCATCCTGGCGTCGACAAAGCCCGGCGATGTCATCCTCGATCCGTTCTTCGGCACCGGCACGACCGGCGCGGTCGCCAAGCGGCTCGGCCGTCATTTCATCGGCATTGAGCGCGACGAAGCCTACATCGCAGTTGCCCAGCAGCGCGTGGCAGCCATCGAAACCGGCGACGATGAAGTGCTGAAAGTGTCCACCGGCAAAAAGGGTCAACCGCGCATTCCGTTCGGATCGCTTGTTGAACGCGGCCTGCTCAATCCGGGCGACACGCTGTTTGATCCGGCACAGCGCAATGCAGCCCGCATCCGGGCCGACGGCTCACTGGTGTGCAAGGACGCCACCGGGTCCATCCACAAGATGGGCGCGCATGTCATGGGAGCAGAAGCCTGCAATGGCTGGACATTCTGGCATTTCCGCAAGTCCGGCAAGATGATGCCGATCGACGTGCTGCGCCAGAAAGTGCGGGCCGAGATGAAATCGGCCTGAGCCATGGGCATCACGGTGCGCGCAGCAGTTCCCGACGACGCGCCCGGCATCTGTATTGTCTATAATCAGGGTATCGAGGATCGCGTCGCCACTTTCGAGACGCAGACGCGCACGCCGGATGATATCGCCCACTGGTTCGGCGACGATGCCTATCCTGTGCTCGTTGCGGACGAAGGCGGCCGGGTTCTTGGCTTCGCCTCGACCAGCGCCTACGGCACGAGGGAATGCTATGCAGGCATCCGGGAATTTTCCATCTATGTGCACCGCGAGGCAAAACGGCGCGGCATTGCGCGCATGCTGCTCATCGCCCTGTTCGACGTTGCTGCCAAAGCGGGATGCTGGAAGATCACATCGCGGATTTTTCCGGAAAACACGGCCAGCCTGGAACTGTGCAAATCACTGGGTTTCCGGGTTGTTGGAACCCATGTCCGCCACGCCAGGCTTGATGGCGAATGGCGCGATGTAGTGACGGTCGAACGCTTGCTGGATCAGGACTAGAGGACCTGTCACCGATTATGCAATGACGCGACCTGAACTGACATGTCCCAGGTCCGAGGCAAACGTCAGCGAGACCTGATGTCCAACAACGGCGACACAGCTGCCTTGACCAAAAATCACCGCTACCGGAGAGCATGATCCCTATGGATCAAGCCCCCGCCATGCACTACGGTCAATCTTGATCGCTTAACTGGGGACTGCTCGAATCCGGGCATCATGCAATGACGAATATGGGCAAGTACCGAGGCCGGATCGAACGGGTCATAACCATGTCCTACATGCATGTACTGACCCGGTTTCCGTCCGTTAAGAAATTTGAAAACAAGCTGGTCCAGTCCTACATCGGTCTACTGAGCAAGCGGCGGGAGAAACAGTGGCAGGAACGGGCCCTTCCCGATTTCATTATCATCGGCGGTATGAAATGCGGTACTTCCAGCCTGTTCAAGTACCTCAATCAGCACCCTCAGCTTTTCAGCTCCGACTATAAGGAAGTCAGATATTTTTCCCATGACGAGCATTTTTCAAGAGGTGAAAAATGGTACAGAATTCACTTTCCCCTGGCACAAGACATCCCTGAAAACTCTCTGATTTTCGAAGCATCTCCGGACTATCTGTTTTATCCAAGAGCCGCGGAACGAATGGCAAGCCTGCTTCCAGATATCAAACTGATTGCACTGCTCAGAAATCCGACTGAACGGGCGATATCGCATTATTTTCACGACCTGAAGAAAGGCAGGAAGCAGGGCGAAATCTTCAACACCATAAAAAATGACAGGGAAATATACAAACTCAAGGGAGCATACAAAATGCAGCTCGAACGATACTACAAGTTGTTCCCGGCTGATAACATAATGATAATCAACAGTGAAAATTTCTTTGAAGACCCCGTCAAAACGCTAAAGGAGATATGCCTGTTTCTTGATGTTGATCCGGACGTCGAGATCAGCGATTTATCGCCGCAACAAGTCGGATTCAACCGGGAGCCTGTTGATGCCGCCGTGTATGATTATCTGAACGGTTACTACAAGCCGTTCAATCAGGCTCTGTTCGATTTTATCGGCAAGACGTTCAAATGGTGACAGTGAACTGAGGCTGCGCGCCGCCGGGATGAGCCGAGGCTGCACGACACCTAACCCCTCCTGAAAACATCCGCCCCCAACATGGCCACAGCCACCTTCTTCATGGCCGTGGGCAGGGCTTCTGTTGCCAGTTCGTGGGCACCCACCCAGCGCCAGTCTCCGTCATGGGCCGGCAGGTCATCGAAGACCTCGTCGGTCTCATGCAGGTCCAGCACCAGATGGAAATGGGTAAATGTGTGCTCGACCTGCTTTTGCGTCGTCACCCATCCCGATACATAAGGCGGGGCGAGGTCGGAATTGCCCTTGCCCGTGGCCCAGCCGGAAGACGGAAATTCCAGCATGCCGCCGAGCAGGCCCTTTTCCTCTCGCCGGCGCATCAGCACCGCCCCATCCGCACGTTCGGCCCAGAAGATGCACGCATTGCGAACAGGGCGCTGTTTCTTCGGCGCCTTGACCGGCAGGGTTTCCGCGATGCCCAGTTCACGGGCGCGGCATGCAGTCATCCACGGACAGATCAGGCAATTGGGGTTTTTGGGCGTGCAGATGGTTGCGCCCAGATCCATCAGCGCCTGGGCAAAGTCGCCCGGTCGGCCCGCAGGCACCAGTTTCAGCGTATGCGCCTTGATCTCTGGCTTTGCAGCGGGCAGCGGGGTCTCGATTGCATGCAGCCGCGACATCACCCGTTCCACATTGCCGTCAACGGCGGCAGCGGAGCGGTCAAAGGCAATCGCTGCGACAGCGGCGGCAGTATACGGTCCGACGCCCGGCAGCTCGAGCAGGTCCTGTTCGGTGTCGGGAAACCAGCCGCCGTGGTCTGCTACAACGGCCTTGGCACAAGCATGCAGGTTGCGCGCGCGGGCATAGTAGCCAAGGCCGGCCCATTCGCGCAGCACATCATCAAGCTCGGCCAGCGCCAGGTCCGTTACGGTCGGCCAGCGCGTGGTGAAGGAAATGAAGTATTTGCCGACTGTGGCAACAGTTGTCTGTTGCAGCATGATTTCCGACATCCAGACCTTGTAGGGGTCAGCCGTTTCGCCCGGTTTCGCCCGCCAGGGCAGCGCGCGGGCATGGGCGTCGTACCAGTCAAGCAAACGCTGTGGCAGCTGCTCAATTCGGCTGGCCATGTTGTCATCATTAACTTCTTGCAACATAACGGACATGTGAAATCTTATGACCTTTCTTGGCGTATCATTCAGGACAGGTTCATGGACGCAAGATCAAAATGTAAGATATGAAAAGCCTTGATCATCATTTCCGGCACATTACGCGCCCTGCCTTTGAGCAGTACGGGTTTGCCCATGGCGACCTGGTGGCGCAATGGACCGCCATTGTCGGTGACAACGTGGCCGAACGGTGTTCGCCGGAACGCATGGTGTGGCCAAAGGGGCGCGACAAGGCGCAGCGCCAGACAGAAGGCGCGACCCTTACGGTGCGCGCAGATCACGGAGCCGGGCTGGCGCTGAGTTACGAGACATCAGCGATTATTGACCGGATCAATGGATTTTTCGGCTATTACGCGGTCGAAAAGATAAAAATCGTGCAAGGTACGCGGGCCAATCGCGGCAGGTCCCCTGTCACAGAAGTTGCCGAGCCGACACCGGCCGTCATCGAAAACGTTCAGCAGAAAACCGGCGCTGTAGAAGACACCGATCTCAAGGCAGCGCTTACCCGGCTGGGCAACGCGGCTCTGGCAAATGCCGCAGCCAGGGCCAAACAGGCCCGGTAAATTGAAAACCCAAATCAAGAAAGTTCTCCACAGCCGGATTTCCGGCTCGCCACAAACCCCAACATCTAGTAGGTAGAAGTCATTATGAAACTAAATCGACGCACATTCAGCCAGTCCCTGGCGCTTTCAGCCATAGCAGCAACCGCCACAGGTGCGTTTTCCGCCGGGGCGTTTGCACAGAGCTTTTCGCCGGCTGACCTGCACTCAGCACCGGCTATCGGGGACAAGACACTGGGCCCGGATGATGCCAGCGTGATTGTCGTTGAATATGCCTCGGCCACGTGCCCGCACTGTGCCGCTTTCCATAACGGCACATTCAAGGAGCTCAAGTCGGAATTCATCGATACCGGCAAGATCAAGTTCATTTCCCGCGAATTTCCGCTTGATGACCTGGCCCTTGCAGGCTTCATGGTTGCGCGCTGCGTGCCGGACGACAAGTATTTCGGCATGCTTGACCTGATCTATGAGCAGCAAAGAACCTGGGCCGGCCAGAATGCGCGGACTGAATTGCTGAAAATGGCCAAGCTTGCGGGCCTCAGCGAGGCGGATTTTGACGCCTGCCTGAAAAACGAAGATCTGGCAAAAGGCATTCTTGCCATTCGCAAGGATGGTGCGGAGAAGTTTGATGTCAAGGCGACACCAACCTTCTATGTGAACGGCAAAAAGCTGGAAGGAAACCGCGACATTGCGGGATTCCGCAAGGCAATCGAGGCGGCAGCTTCTTCCTGACGCCCGGTTGATACCCGGATTTTACCGGGGAAAAACTGGCAGGTTGAGACTTCCCCTTGCAGACGAATCAGGCTGAACCGGCCAAGAATCACTCTTTACCCATGGGGCATGGGCATTTTGTGAGGCCGGTTCCGGTCATTTTAGTGAGGGGTGAGGTCGCCGATGAAGTTCTCTAAGCTGCGGCTGTCGGGCTTCAAATCATTTGTTGAGCCAACCGAGCTGGAAATCCGGCCCGGGCTGACCGGCGTTGTCGGGCCGAACGGCTGCGGCAAATCCAACCTGCTAGAAGCATTGCGCTGGGTGATGGGCGAAAGCTCATACAAGAACATGCGCGGCTCCGGCATGGAGGACGTGATTTTCTCAGGCACCTCCAGCAGGCCCTCGCGCAACATGGCCGAGGTCATGCTGACGCTTGACAATGAAGACCATGACGCACCGCCTTCGTTCAACGCGTTTGACCAACTGGAAATCTCGCGTCGCATCGAGCGTGATGCAGGCTCCGCCTACCGCATAAACGGCAAGGACGTGCGGGCCCGCGATGTGCAGTTGCTGTTCGCCGATGCCTCGACAGGCTCACGCTCGCCTGCACTGGTGCGGCAGGGCCAGATCGGCGAGATCATCTCATCGAAACCGCAGGCACGACGCCGAATTCTGGAAGAAGCAGCCGGCATCACCGGCCTGCACACCCGACGCCATGAAGCCGAACTCAAGCTGAAAGCCGCCGAAACCAACCTTGAAAGGCTGGAAGACGTGCTGGCGCAACTTGAAAACCAGTTGCAGAGCCTGAAACGCCAGGCCCGGCAGGCCGTGCGCTACAAGGAACTGTCATCAGAGATCAGGCGGCTGGAAGCAACCGGCCTGTACCTGGCCTGGAAAGACGCCCGGGCCGCGGTCGAGGCTGAAAACAACAACCTGTCGCAATTGACCCGTGTGCTTGGCGAACAGACGCGCGCGGTATCCGAAATGACCCGCATGCGCGATGAGGCCTCCGAAACCCTGCCGAAACTGCGTGAGAATGAGGCGGTGCGGGCGGCGGTCCTGCAGCGGATTACGCTGGAACTGGAAGGTCTTGAACGCGAGGAAAAACAATCACTCGAACGCCGCGCCGAAATCGAAGGCCGTATAGAACAGATCAACCGGGACCTGACCCGCGAAAAGGAACTGCTTGGCGACACCGACGGTGTCATGAAGCGGCTGGCGGATGAACAGGAAGTCCTTGAAGGTGCGGCTGCCAATGACGGTGATGCCAGGGCAGATGCCGCAAAGGCTCTGCAGGCAGAAGCGGAAAAACTCGCCCAGGCGCAGGCAGGCGCAGACGAAGCCAATGGACGATTGTCCGAACTGGTGGCGCGCCACAATGCGATTGCACGCCAGATTGGCGAACTTGAAGCACGCATCGCCCGTGATGAAGCAGACCTTGCCGGAACCCGCGAAAAACACACCTTGATTGTCGCTGAAACCGGCGGCGATGACGCCACTGCGAGCCTGAGCGGGTCGATAGACGCCGCAATCGCTCATGCGGCATCGTGTGAAACAGCCGCCACAACCGCGGAACAGACACTGCAGACGGCCCGCACCACGCAGACCGAAGTCCACCAGACCTATGACGAGGCAAGGCGCAAGTCCGAAAGCCTGACAACGGAAGTACGCACACTCACCAAGTTGCTGCACGTGGCAGATGACGAACTGTGGCCGCCCCTGATCGACGCGCTGAAAGTGGATGCCGGCTATGAGACCGCGCTGGGCGCAGCGCTCGGTGACGATATCGATGCGCCTGCCGATGAAGCGGCTCCGGTTCACTGGCGTGCGCTGCCGTCACTGGACAACGTGCCGCCCCTGCCTGCAGGCCTGAAACGTTTGTCTGATGTAGTCAAAGCGCCGACCGCCCTGGCCCGCCGGCTGCAGCTTGTCGCCGTTGTCGGCAAGACGGACGGCGCCAGACTCCAGGCCAGCCTGGCCCCCGGCCAGCGGCTCGTGTCGGTTGAAGGCGACCTGTGGCGCTGGGACGGTTACACCGCTGCTGCGGATGCGCCAACCGCTGCCGCCAAGCGGCTGGCGGAACGCAACCGGCTTGGCGTGCTGCAGGAAGAAAGTGCCACCGCGTCGGCTGCAACCGAAACGGTCAGGGCCCAGCTGGAAGAAGCGCGTGAAACCGTCAAGACATCAGAACAGGCCGAGCGTGCCGGCCGCCAGGCATGGCGCGAAGCGACAGCTGCCGTTGAGATGGCCCGTAAAGCCTTGTCAGAACATGAGAAAGTGACCGGCGAGAAGTTGCGACAGGCCTCCGTCCTGGAAGAAACCGCCAAACGTATCGAAAGCCAGATTGCAGAATCACGCACATCGCTCGAACAGGTCACGGCGGAAAAATCCGGCCTGGCTCCAACTGACGGCGCTGAAGAGGAATTGCGCACGCTGCGCGGTGGCGTCGACACTCAGCGCGCTGCCTACACCGAAGCCCGAGCTACCCATGACGGGCTGGAGCGCGAAGCCAGGACCCGCACCGAGCGTCTGGCAGCGATCGGCCAGGAGCGCACCCAGTGGACGGATCGCGCCAAGCGGGCCAGCGGGCAGATCGAAGAACTGGAAGGCCGGGCGACATCGTTGCGCAATGACCTTGCGTCGCTTGCCGACCTGCCGGAACAGTTTGAAACCAAGCGCACCAAGCTGATGAATGCGTCAAGCGAGGCTGAAACCGAACGCAAGACCGCTGCCGACCTGCTGGCGGAAGCCGAAAACAACCTGCGCACCCGGGATCAGGCCTTACGTGAAGCAAGCGATGCGCACGGCAAGACCCGTGAGGAACACGCCCGTGTCGGCGCCCGTTCCGAAGCGGCGGAAGCCCGTGTGGAAGAGGCGACCCAGCGCATCACCGAAGCCCTTGAATGCGAGCCGGAGGAAGTCTCCCAGCGGGCCGGGCTTGACCTGGAAAACATGCCGTCGAGCGAGGACACCGAGCGCAAGCTGTCGACACTGAAAGACCAGCGTGAACGCCTCGGCGGGGTTAACCTGCGCGCCGAGGACGAAGCGGCTGAAATCTCCACCCAGGTGGAAACCATGATCACCGAGCGCGACGACCTGGTTCAGGCCATCGGCAAGCTGCGCCACGGTATTTCAAGCCTGAACAGGGAAGGCCGCACCCGGCTGCTGGAAGCCTTTGACCGGGTCAATGCCAATTTCAGCTCGCTGTTCGAAACCCTGTTCGGCGGCGGCAAGGCGGAACTGAAGCTGGTCGAATCGGATGATCCGCTCGAGGCGGGCCTTGAACTGGTTGCCAACCCGCCCGGCAAAAAGCCGACGGTTCTGTCGCTGCTGTCAGGCGGCGAGCAGGCGTTGACGGCAATGGCGCTGATTTTCGCCGTGTTCATGACCAATCCTTCGCCGATCTGCGTGCTCGACGAAGTCGATGCACCGCTTGATGACCATAATGTCGAGCGTTTCTGCAATCTGCTTGACGCCATGCTGGAACGTACCGATACGCGGTTCCTGATCATTACCCATCACAGCCTGACAATGGCACGCATGAACCGGCTGTTTGGTGTTACCATGATGGAACGCGGTGTCAGCCAGCTGGTATCGGTTGACCTTGAAACCGCGGAAAGCCTTCGCGAGGCCAGCTGACCCTGACATTGCGGGTTTGAACCGCTACACTGGTTTCATGGCAACACCTGCCAAAGGCGAATTGCCGCACACCATGTCGTCACAAAAAAACACAATATTATCATATGCTTATGCCCCACACACCGAACTTGACACCTGATAGGCCCAAACCTATTATCCGGCCCGGTTTTAGGGGTTTTGTGGTCCTGAAACTGCCTCAATACCTTCAGGAGCGGGTGCATGGGCGGCGATAACAACAAATCATCGCCCGAGCGACTTGAGAAACTTGGAGACCGTCTGAAAAAAGCGCAAGTCTCTGTTGATGCGCGCAACAGGCCCAGGCAACGGCAGTCCAACGCGCTTGGATTTGCCTTCCGGATTACCACGGAGCTGGTTGCAGCCGTGGCCGTCGGGGTTGCAATCGGGTGGGGTCTCGACAAATGGCTGGACAGCAAGCCGTGGTTTCTCATCGTGTTCTTCTTTCTGGGTGTTGCTGCCGGCGTCATGAACGTCTATAGGATCACGCAATCCACTGGTGGTGACGGGCCTGTTCCAAAGTCCAAACTGCCGTCGGTAATCGAGGACGACGACGATTGATGCAATTGCCCGGCGTTTGGGACCGGAAGCATTGATCGGGTCAGCAGATTGATAAAGGGGCTGGATTCGTGGCCAGTAATACCTCACAGGGCAGCGAAGGCGGGCTGGCGCTCGACCCGATGCACCAGTTCGAGATTTCTCGCATCATTCCGATCAAATTCGGGGGCATTGATGCGTCATTCACCAACTCCAGCCTGTGGATGGTGCTGACGGTCGTTGCGGTGTCGGCCCTGCTGCTGCTGGGCAGCAAGCGGATTGTGCCGAGCCGGCTGCAATCGGTCGGCGAGATGATCTATGAATTCATCTCCAACATGGTGCGCGACACGATGGGCGACGAGGGACGCAAATTCTTTCCGTTCATTCTGACTCTGTTTTGCTTCATCCTTGGCGCCAACATGCTCGGCCTGTTCGCGCTTCCGGTGCTGCTGCATCCGTTTACCGTCACCAGCCACATCATCGTGACCTTTGCCCTGGCCGCACTGGTCTGGGTCGGCGCAACCGTTTACGGCTTCTACAAGCACGGTCTTGGCTACCTGAAACTGTTTGCGCCATCAGGTACACCACCGGTCATGCTGCCATTGCTGGTGCCGATCGAAATCATTTCATACCTGTCACGTCCGGTCAGTCTGTCGGTGCGTCTGTTCGCCAACATGATGGCGGGTCATACCATGCTTAAAGTGTTTGCCACATTCGTGGTGGCTCTGGGATGGGCAGGCATTATTCCACTGGCTGTGATGGTCGGTTTCACCGGGCTTGAAGTTCTTATTGCCTTCCTGCAAGCCTTCGTCTTCGCCATCCTTTCGTGCATGTACATCAACGATGCACTGCACCCAAGCCACTGAGTTTTCTTTCTCAACCTTTAAACTACATCACTCAAACGGGAGTTTTCTAAAATGGAACCTGAAGCAGCAAAACTGATCGGCGCAGGTATCGCCGCTGTTGCAATGGCCGGTGCCGGTGTCGGTATCGGTAACATCTTCGGCAGCTATCTGCAGGGTGCGCTTCGCAACCCGGCAGCAGCTGACAGCCAGCGCACCAACCTTTTCATCGGCTTCGCGCTTGCAGAAGCAACCGGCCTGTTCGGCCTGCTGATCAGCTTCATCCTGCTGTTCGGCGTTTAATCAGTCGTCATTGATCTCGCCGGACAGCGGGTTTCCCGCGCCGGCGGTTCTTTGCGATTGAGACTGGCAAATCCACCTGCCGTCCCTTGCGGACGGTCAGACAGGAGACCGGCATTATGCCGCAACTTATTGCAGCAGATTTTCTGCCACAGCTTATCTGGCTGGCGATCACCTTCGGTGCGCTGTATTACATCATTTCACGTTTGGCGATCCCCAAGATCGGCAGCGTGATAGAACAGCGTCACGGCCGCATCGCAGCTGATATCGCCGATGCCGCACGGCTGAAGGAAGATACAGAAAAAGCCATCGAATCCTATGAGGCGGCACTGGCGGAAGCCCGTGCCAACGCCCACGCCATCGTGAGCGAAAACCGTGCCCAGATGACCGCTGAAATCAACAAGGAAGCAGCCGCGCTTGACGAGCGGCTGTCGAAGAAGCTGGCGGAGGCGGAAGTTTCGATTGCCAAGACACGTGATGCCGCCATGGCGCAGGTGACCGGCATTGCCCAGGACACCACGGAAGCCATTGTAACCGAGCTTCTCGGCAAGAAGCCGACAAAAGCGGCAATTTCGTCGGCGGTATCATCCGCTGCCAAGGGTTAGGGTGTAGTCATGTTAAGTCAACCTGATTTCTGGGTCGGTGTTTCCTTCGTCCTGTTTATCGTGCTGCTGGTCTATCTGAAGGTGCCGGGCATGGCTGCCAAGGCGCTCGACGAGCGCGCCGATGCGATCCAGCACGAACTCGATGAAGCCAAGCGGTTGCGTGAAGAAGCGCAAGCTGTGCTGGCCGACTACGAGCGCAAGAAGATTGAAGCTGAAGCCGACGCTGAAAAGATCATTGCCCAGGCCAAGCGCGAAGCTGAAATCTACGGCGAGGAAGCCCGCCGCAAGATGCAGGAACAGATCGAGCGCCGCAGCCGCCTTGCGGAGCAGAAGATCCAGCAGGCAGAAGTCGCGGCGGTCAAGGATGTGCGCGCAGCAGCCGCCGACCTTGCCGTTGAAGCTGCAAGCAAGGTGCTCGGGGCCGAGGTCAAGGGTGCCACGGCATCTGGCCTCATCGACCAATCCATCTCAGCGGTCCGCAAACAGCTGAATTAGAGTGAATTCCGCCTGCACCAGCCGGCGCTGAATTGTTGAACCCCCGGCCCTTTTGCAAGGTCGGGGGTTTGTTTTATACTGATCGGCAAATCATGCGGTCTGCGACCAGAGGTAAACTTGACAACAGTGCCTGTGACCTCCCATGTACGCCAACATAACGTCCTTGCTTCGAAACGGAACCAGTGGCCATGACCAACCAGCTTCCCGACCTTAAGGTTTATCTTGCAGCGCCGCGCGGCTTTTGTGCCGGCGTCGTGCGTGCCATCGACATTGTCGAACGCGCCCTGGAGCTGCACGGAAAGCCCGTCTATGTGCGCCACGAGATCGTTCACAACAAATACGTCGTGGAGGACCTGAAACAGAAGGGCGCCATCTTCGTGGAAGAACTGGATGAAGTGCCGGACGGTGACCGCCCGGTGATCTTTTCCGCGCACGGCGTGCCGAAGTCGGTGCCGGAAGCCGCCAAGACCCGCAACATGTTCTATCTTGATGCAACCTGCCCGCTGGTCTCCAAGGTGCACATGGAGGCATCACGCCACTTCCAGGACGGCTACGAGATCGTGCTGATCGGCCATGCCGGCCACCCGGAAGTCATCGGCACCATGGGGCAATTGCCGGACGGCGCCATTACCCTGGTGGAAGACGAGGCGGACGTTGCTGCGTTCACGCCTAAGGATGCCGACAAACTGGCCTATATCACCCAGACCACGCTGTCAGTCGACGATACACGCGGTATCATCGAGGCTCTGGAGAAAAAATTCCCGAGCATTCACGGACCGCACAAGGAAGACATCTGCTACGCCACGACCAATCGCCAGGAATCGGTCAAGTCGATTGCCGACAAGTGCGACATGGTGCTGGTGGTTGGCGCACCGAACAGTTCCAATTCCCAGCGCCTGGTCGAGGTTGCCAGGACTGCCGGATGCGGCCGGTCGATGCTGGTACAGCGCGCCTCGGAAATCGACTGGTCGGTTATGGACGGCATCAAGACACTGGGCATTACCGCGGGCGCTTCGGCGCCGGAAGTGCTGGTCAACGAAGTTGTTGATGCGTTCCGCGAACGGTTCAATGTCAGCGTTGAAACCGTCAAGACCAAGGATGAGAACGTCGAGTTCAAACTGCCCCGGCAACTGCGCCGCGAAGGCGAACCGGGCGCACCTGTACGCGCTGCGTCGTGAACCTTGAGGACAAGGCCTGAGCCCGCTTGACTGACGTTACCATTTACACAGACGGTGCCTGTTCGGGAAACCCGGGACCGGGCGGCTGGGGTGCCATCCTTGTGCATGGCGAGACCCGCAAGGAACTGTCTGGCGGTGAAACTGAAACCACCAACAACCGCATGGAGCTGCAGGCAGCCATCGAGGCGCTCAACGCCCTGAAACGCCCGTGCAAGGTCGCCTTGTACACAGACTCGGTTTATGTCCGCGACGGCATTACCAAGTGGATCAAGGGCTGGCAGCGCAATGGCTGGCGCACGGCGGCAAAAAAACCGGTCAAGAATGCGGAGCTGTGGCAGGCCCTGCAAGCTGCCCTGCAGCCGCACGACATCGACTGGCACTGGGTGAAGGGCCACGCGGGCCACCCGGAGAACGAACGCGCCGACGAACTGGCGCGCGCAGGAATGGCCCCTTACAAATCAAGATAAAACCCGCAACCGGTACGAGCCGGTGCGGGTCCTGACATTGCTTGCAAATCGCCGGCTGGTTTACAGCGCAGCGAGAATTTTCTCTGCGCCGGATACGTCAGCCGAGCTGGCCACTTCTTCCAGGTTCAACACCTTGACGACGCCATCGTCGACCAGCATTGCATAGCGCTGGGAACGAATGCCGAGCCCGAAGCCAGATGCATCCAGTTCCAGGCCGATTGCCCTGGTGAAGTCCGCACTGCCGTCCGCCAGGAAGGTGACCACATCCTTGGCACCCGACTGGTCCGCCCAGGCATTGAGCACGAACACATCGTTCACCGAAACGCACGCGATGGTATCAACACCCTTGGCCTTCAGGTCGGCGGCATGGGTGACAAAGCCCGGCAGGTGCTTCATGTGGCAAGTAGGCGTAAAAGCGCCCGGTACCGCAAACAGGACGACCTTGCGACCATCAAACACATCTGCGGTGCTCATCTGGGTAGGTCCTTCCGCGGTCATGGTCGTGAAGGTTGCTTCAGGCAGTTTATCGCCAACAGAAATGCTCATGGGTCACTCACTTGATTGAATGGGATTGGAAACATGCAGTAACGACATGGTCTACTGCAGCACACCTTCGTGGACAAGGCCCGTATCGCCGTCCGCGATGGTCAGCCGGACGGGTTTTCCGGCCAGCGAAACAGCATCGCCGTAGCTGTCAACGGCAATCCGCCAGGTGTCTACGCCGCCTGACTGGCTGACGAGCTCTGGCTTGCGAAAGTAGGAATTGCCGGCTGCCTCGACGAAAATATCCGCATCGGCGGGCGACTGGATACCTTTCAGGGATACCTCCAACGCCATCTTGCCATCCACCTCAATCTGCTTGAGCGATGTAACTGCCAGCCTGCCTGCATCAGGCTCGACCGGCACGGCTGCGCGTGCAACCCTGAGCCGGAACTTGTCGGAAGCAGATACGGAATTGGCGTCAATGTCGACCTGTACCTGAGCCTGCACCGGCACGCAAATGTCGTTGCACACGGCATAGAATATCTTGAGGTCCAGCCTGGCGGGCCTGGACGGGTCTTTCGGCTTCACATCGACCGGGAAAACCACTTCTGTCTTGTAGCCGATACCTTCGCCGTTTTCGTCAGTGAAACGATGTGGCAACGGCATCATCACCTTGGTCGTCTCCACATTTTCTGATCCCGACCAGTCAAAGCTCGGTGGAACCCCGCCGTCGCCGGGCACCCGCCAATAAGTCTTCCACCCCTTTTGCATCGTGATATAGACACCACTGTGCCAGACGCCGGACTGCTTGCCGGCATTCATCAACCGCAATGAGGTATAGGGCGAGGAAAACTCCCGGGCCGGTTTGTCACCGGCACTTGCCAGCGCCGACACCGAGACAAGAGCTGCACCGAGCAGCGTTGTCAGGGTTATTTTGCGAACTGTTTTCATAGCACCTATCTAGCAGCAAATTCAGTATCGCTTCTATTAAACCGCTATCAATTTAATGCGAGAACCGGCGCAAGGAAATTTGCCCGAAGCTCTTTGCAGGTGCTATTCTGTATCTCAGTGTACAGCATTGGGATGAACCTGGATGACTGAGCAATATCTCGACGGAAAGATGTTGATTGCAATGCCCGGTATCGGAGATGACCGTTTTGAACGGGCGGTGATATTCGTGTGTGCTCATTCCCAGGACGGCGCCATGGGACTGGTGGTCAATCATGAGGTCGACAGCCTGTCTTTCGGCGGTCTTCTGGAGCGGCTTGATCTCGTCGAGAATGATGACGCAATCCGCCTGCCCGAAAGCATCGCATCAACACGGGTGCTGCAGGGCGGACCTGTCGAAACAAGCCGCGGATTTGTACTGCATTCAAGGGACTATTTCAGCGCGGAAAGCACGTTGGGTGTCGACAGCAATATCGGACTGACGGCGACGCTTGATGTACTGCGGGCCATTGCGCGTGGTGAAGGCCCGCGCAAATCGCTTCTGGCTCTTGGTTATACGGGCTGGGGACCGGGGCAGCTGGAGGGCGAAATCCGGCAAAACGGATGGCTGCACTGCGACGCCGATGAAGGCTTGCTGTTCGACAGCGACCTAGACGCAAAATACCAATCGGCGCTTGCCCGCATCGGGGTCAGCGAAGCCATGCTGTCAGGCGGTCATTTCGGCAACGCCTGAATTTTCATGAAACCCCAATGTTGACATCCGCAACATGACCTAGGCTGCATTGGTTCCTTTGGCCTTTTTCGCCACGCTGCGCTTTTTTCGGGCCGCAGACTTTTTCGCGGGCTGCTTCCTTGCTGACCTTGTTTTCTTGGGTTTCTGCTGCGCCTGAGGCTTGCATTGTCCGGCGGTTTCAGCCTTGGCGTGGCCAGCATTAGCTGCACCGTTTGTTTTGGGTGCTTCTTTTTCAACAGTCTGCGCTGCCGGCTGACGTTCAGCAACCGGCGCACGTTTCGACACAACAGAATCAGCAGTTGAAGACTTCTGCGCTTCTGCAGGTTCTTTTGCCGGTACGGGTTTTGCCGCCGCAGGTTCCTTTGCCGGCGCTGGGGACGATTTTGCCGCCACCGCAGGCTCTTTTGCCGGAGCGGGTTTTGGCGCCACAGGCTCTTTTGCCGGTGCCGTTTTTGCCGCCGCAGGTTCCTTTGCCGGCGCCGGGGACGATTTTGCCGCCACCGCAGGCTCTTTTGCCGGTGCGGGTTTTGCCGCCACAGGCTCTTTTACCGGTGCCGTTTTTGCCGCCGCAGGTTCCTTTGCCGGAGCCGGAGTCGATTTTGCCGCCACCTCAGGCTCTTTTGCCGGTGCCGGTGTCGGTTTTTTCGGCGTTGCAGTTTCCTTCACCGGTGCGGGTGCCGGTTTTTGCGCTGCTGCCGGTTCCTTTGCCGGTGCCGGTTTCCGTTCCGCAGCAGGCTCTTTTGCCGGAGCTGATGCCGGTTTTTGCACTGGCGCAGTTTCCTTGGCCAGCGCTGGTGCCGGTTTGGCCGCCGCCGCAAGCTGTGATTCCGGTAACGGTTTCAACTCCGCTGCGGGTTTCGCCACAGGTGCCGGGTCTACCTTCGGCGCAGGTCTGGTTTCTGCTGCAGGTTTTGCCTTGGCGACAGGCTTCAAAGACGGAATCGGCCGCGACGCCGCAGGCGCCGCGGCTTGCGTGATATCCGCCAGTGCGTCGTTGACCTGTCGCGACACCGTTTCCAGATCAACCCCCGCCGTCTCGCGAATGTCTTCAGGATAATCAGCCGCCGGCAAGGCTTCTTCTTCTTCTGTTGCCTCACTGGACACATCAGGCTCAGCTGCCTGCGGACCCTCAATTGCCGGTTGCGCGTAGGCCGGATTTGCAACCCGGGGCGCCCAGGGTGCGGGATGGAAGTCGTATGGTGACCACGGCGCCAGTGATTCCACTTCAGGCTCAAATTCAGGCTCCACTGCAACAGACGCGGCGGGCGCAACCGGCTGCCTGCGCGTCAAGCGGTTCCACAAGGATGCAATTCCGGACTGGCTGGCCGATGTATCACGCGACGGTGCACCGAGCGCGGCCAGCACCTGCTGGGCATCGATCGGTTCGCCAATCAGGAAACCCTGCGCCAGGTCGCATTCCAGCGTGACTAGGTGATTCAACTGGTCCTGGGTTTCAACACCTTCCGCAACCACCTGAAGGCCAAGGTCATGGGCAAGCAGAATAATGGCGTCCAGGATGACCGATCCGCGATCGGTTTCAAGACCGGCCTGCAGGAACGACCGGTCTACCTTGAGCGTGTCGAAAGGCAGCCGCCTCAAATAGGAAAGTGAAGAGTAACCGGTTCCGAAATCATCACAGGAAAGCCCGATGCCCAACGCCTTCAACCTGTCGAGCATCTGCAGCGACAATTCCGGGTTTTCCATCACCATTGTTTCGGTGACTTCCAGTTTCAGCGTGCCGGGCGCCAGTTCCTCGCGCGACAGCACAGTGCGGGCCAGATGCAGCAGGCGCGGGCCGGCAAGCTGGGAAGACGATACATTGACGGAGACAAAAACCGGTTGCGCAGGCGTAAACATCCGTTGCCACACACCGAGCTGGCGAGCTGATTCAGACAACACGAAGGCGCCGATGTCCCCAATCAACCCGCAGCGTTCAGCCAGCGGCAGGAAGCTGGTCGGCTCAAGAATTTCGCCATCAGCCTTGCGCAGCCGAACCAGCGCCTCAAACCCCGCCAGCTGGCGATCCGACAGCCGCATGATGGGTTGATACAAGAGCTCGAAGCGCCGCTCCTGCAGGGCTTCCTGCAGATCCTCGATACTGAGGCCGGTAGAGGTCGCCTCCTGCATCATTCCAGGCTTGTAAAACGCCACCTTGTCCTTGCCGCGGGTCTTGGCGTTAAACAGCGCCGTGTCGGCGCACCTGTGCAGAACTTCCGCGCTTTCCATCTGCGGGTCCCAGTGGGCAACGCCGACGCAACAGGTCAGGTATATTTCGTTGGGCGGCACCCGTACCGGCTGGGAGACGGCGTGGCGCACCTGATCCACGAAAATAATGGCCGATTCCATGGCGTCCTGGTCTGAGGAGGTCTCATGAATAATCGCAAACTGATCGCCGGGCATGCGGGCAAGACTGCTGGTTTCCGGCAACAGTTTCTCAATCCGCCGCGCAATGGTCTTCAGAAGGCTGTCGCCAATCTCCTGGCCGAGCCGGTCATTGACCACGTTGAAGCGGTCAATATCGACAATCACGATATTGAGTTGCAGATCATCATTGGCGATAGCCCGATTGGTGGCTTGTGACAGGCGATCAAGATAGAGCGCGTAATTGGGCAGGCCCGTAACCACATCGAAGATGGCATCGGACAACAGGCGATTTTGCGAATTGCGTTGCTGTGATGCATCACTCAGGACGCCTGTCAGGCGGAGGCCGGTTTCCGAGCCGTTCGGAAGCGAACTGCCTTTCAGTGTGTACCAGCGATAGCGACCATCGGCATGGCGAACGCGCAACTGCTGTTCAAAATGCTGGTTGCCGCGCAGCTTCGCCACTTCCAGCGCGGCAAAATAGGCGTTGTGATCATTGGGGTGAATCAAGGTCAGCCAGGACTTCGGATCGGTGTTGTCCAGGCTGCCCTCCTCATATCCCAGCACTTTTTCCAGCTCGCCGCCGACAAAGAACGAGTTGTCGCCCGGCTCGTAATCCCAGACGACTTGCGAGGCACTGGCCAAGGCAAGTGCATTGCGCTCGGCTTCCAGCGTGTCCTGTTCAGGGTTCAGTGCACTGGAGAACGCGAAATAGGCCAGCACGAACGCAAGGGCGACAAGCACCAGCGCCAGCCCCCCGACCAGAACCGGAGAGGCGAGCTCACTGGGCGGACGCGCGATTGCAATAAAGCTCGCAGCGGAAGTCCACAGCCCTAGAAGGACCCAGACCATGGCAGACGACTTTGCCCGCACGCCACCGCGATGAGCCAGGATCGCGGAGGCCACCAGCACGGTGACCACACCCGATGCGAAGCCGACCCGCACGATCTGCTTGACCAGAACCGGTTCAAAGAATGAATAGGCGGCAAGTGCGACGCTGGCCCCGCCGGCAAATATCAGCAGGCCGCTCAAGGTCGGCAGCTGCCTGCGGGTACGCATGATGGTCACGCCCATAAACATCACCCCGGCGGTCATCAACGCCTCAATGATGGCACTGAGCACCTCATGCCGCGGCACCAGCACCGGCAATATGGAATTCAATGCGGCTTCAAGCTGGCCGGTCTCCAACGTGATGAAACCGACGGCTGGCACGGCGAAAATCATCGACAGCGGAAACACGATCTGCGGGGACAGCAGCACCAGGCAGGTAATAACCACCACCGCCAGCATCGCCATTCCCAACACGATGCCGCGATACAATGCCTGCCGATAGGCATTGTGATCAAATGCCGAACGCTGCCAGAGCCTGACGCCTGAAACACCGACTTCAGACAACTCCAGAGCGACCGTAAGACTTGTTTTCGGTGGCACCGTGAATGCAAATGCGTCGCGGTCCGGTATGTTCAGCCGGCGTAATGTCACACTTCGAGAAGACGACGCAGCCGATATGCGGCTGCTGGAGTAAGACGGCGACGCAATTCCGGAGCCGGGAAACGACTGCCGCGCCGCATCAATGACCAGTTCACGTTCGATGCCTGAGGGGTTGGCGGTCGTAAAGATGGCCCAGCGATATTGCGGTCCGGCACCCGTTGCCTGCAGGTTCATGCTTTCGCTTTGACCGGCGCTGTTTGTCGGCAGCTTGACCACAACCTGCTTGTTGTCGCTTTGAACAGCGCCCAGAAACGGAACCACATCGATATGGCTGGCTGAAAAATCGGCGCGCACGACCTTGCCGGAGTCCTGTGCCAAAACGCCAGCCGTACTCACGATCAGAGCTATGCAAAAGCCGATCCATCCCGCAATTGTTAACCGCCAAAATGGCATCGCCACTCTTTCTATAACTTCCGCACGGTAAATGTATCTTAGCCTGACTATTATAGAAGACCAAAGCCTGCTGATGACAATGGTGCCCAATATCCACCGATTACGGACAGGACCCCGGATTTTTGCAAAACCTTTCAATCATCCGGGCGGGTCTGCATCCAGCAGGGCGAAGAGCAGGTGATCCTGCCACCTGCCATTGATTTTCAGATACTGGCGGGCATAGCCCTCCTGCGTAAATCCACATCGCAGCAGCAGTTTTCTGGATGCCTCATTGACCGGCAGACAGGCCGCTTCTATCCGGTGCAGCCGCAAACTGTCAAAGGAGAATGATACGGCTGCGTTCACCGCAGCCGACATGTATCCCTGGTTTGCATATGATTGCCCGACCCAGTACCCAAGAGAACAGGTTTGTGCCACGCCCCGGCGCACATTGGAGATGGTCAGCCCGCCTACCAGATTGCCGGACTGCCTGCAGAATACGAAAAACGCATAGGCATAGTCGTCCCGCATATCCTTGTTGTAGCGGCGAATACGATGGCGATAGGACGACTTGGTCAGGTCATCGCGGGGCCAGGTCGGTTCCCATGGCTCCAGAAAAGCCCGGCTGGACGACCTCAGCTGCGCCCATTGGGCATAATCAGACCCTATGGCAGGGCGCAATATGACCTTTTCGGTGTGAATAACCGGGTCATCGTCCAGATAGGCATAGGTTCTCAAGAATGACATATTGACTGTGGTTTTAGCTGATCTGCCATGTACTGACGGTTCAGGCAAATCTTGCCGCAAGTTCGTTGCCTTGTGCAAGCAGTGATGTGTCACCAACTGCCGCGCGTGACAGGCTTGTGCCACTGAATGTAGCGCTGGCGAGGCGTTTCACATCATCGGTGGTCACCGCATCGACCTTGGCAAGGATGTCAGTAACCTCGGGCACCTTGCCATAGGCCAGGAACTGACGCGCGATCTGATCAGCACGCGAGGACGGACTTTCCAGGCTCATCACCAGCGAAGCCTTGAGCTGTGCCCGGGCGCGGTCGAGTTCAGCCTGATCTATGTCCTGGGTACTTGCCAGGAGCACGTCCGTTGCCACCTTGCAAAACTCGGCTGCCGTATCCGGCGCGGTGCCCGCATATACCTGCATGAGGCCGGTATCGGCAAACGCGGATACGTGAGCGAATGTTGAATAGCACAGACCACGGCGCTCGCGGACTTCCTGAAACAGCCGTGATGACATGCCACCACCCAGGATGCTGGCCAGCAGATGAATGCCGTAGACGTCGTCGTCATAATAACCCGGCGTTGAAAACGCCATGACCTGATGCACCTGATCAAGCGGGCGTTTGCGCGCTGCATCCCCGCCGGAGTAAACCGGAGTGGTCCGGCTGGTGCCGTCACCCTGTTCAATGGCCGACAAGCGCTCACCCGCCGCTTCCACCAGCACATCATGATCAACGCGGCCTGCTGCCGACAGTACCATGCGCGAGCCGGTATAGTGTTTGGCGCGATAGGAGGCGAGGTTATCCGCGCTGAATTTTTTAACCGTTTCCGGTGTGCCGAGAATATCGCGCCCGAGCGAATGATCCGGCCATGCCAGGCTCTGCACCAGGTCGAAAACCAGATCATCCGGAGTATCTTGCGCAGCAGCAATTTCCTGCAGGATAACACCCTTTTCCAGCGCCAGATCGTCGGCGGCGAACACCGGATTCATGACAATGTCTGAGATCACATCCAAGGCAAGCTGCCAGTCGTTGCGCAACACACGGGCGTAATAGGCCGTGGTCTCCATGGACGTCGATGCATTCATGTCGCCGCCAGCGGCTTCTATTTCCGCAGCAATCTCGAACGCAGACCGGTTCCTAGTGCCCTTGAACGCCATATGCTCCAGAAGATGAGCCAGGCCGTTCTCGTCATCAGCCTCGTCGCGCGCACCTGCCTTGGTCCACATGCCAAGCGACACGGTTTCAACATGCTCCATGTTGTGAGACACGACCGTCAGGCCGTTTTCCAGTGTGGTGGTGCGTGCGCTCATGAGACCTTAACCGCCTGGGTGCGTTCCAGAATGAATTGCTTGACTGCCGGCAGGTCATTGGCCAGCACTTCGAAACGTTCCCGGCGCTGCATCAGATCGCCCAGCCTTTCAGGCAGTGCCGGACGCACACCACTGGCAGCCTCGACAGCATCGGGGAATTTTGCCGGATGCGCCGTTGCCAGTGTAA